>JAOZPP010000006.1:25412-67237 GCA_029932675.1 bacterium | reverse complement strand
GGATGAAAGAGAGAGAATCTATTCAGGGTGGTTACCATGTGGGGTCATCAGCCATGAAAAGTTCATTTTTGGCTTGACAGGAATTTTTTGATGTGATATCCTTCATCCCAAAATGTGAAGGGACCTTCATAGAGAGCGTTTGCTTCTTAGATGTTACTCTCAAATCGGCTTTTCAAAGGAGGTGATAGCGAAGAAGGTGAGATCGTCGTTATCTTTTTCCGTTTTAGGGGATTGCCACGCAGACAAGGGGGCGATGATGAGAAAGAGTATTTTCACACTGCTATTTGTTGGCCTAATGCTATCCTCAGTCAGTTCAGCATTGGGCTGGACCCATTCCTTCAGAAGTAGCGCCACCGGGGGGGTATTCAGGGACGATTTTGACAACGATACGGATCCAATTTTTGTCTTAGACAATGAGGGCTGGAGGCTCTATACCAATCTGAGCAATTTGACCACCAACGGGGAGGAGATATTTGGTGATCGTACGGATAATATCTACCTCTGGGGGATCTCTGGGGATTTCAGGAAACTCTGTAGATTTCTGAGCTTCAAAGAGGATTGGCGGATGAGGTCAACATTTCTGCTGGAGTTGTCCAATGCCAAGAGGCCAGGGGATGTCAGCCTTGATCTGGATAGCGACGGTTTGATTGATATTTGGGGAGAGGGTTATCTCTCCGGCCAGATGGTGAAGATGTTTGATGTCAATGGAGATAATATCTATGATACCAAATTCACCAGTGCTATGAGTGCTGACCATACAGAGATATTTAAGTCCAGGGACTGGCTTTTCAACCAGGCTTTAGACAACGGGACCCTGAAGCTTGGCCTAAGGGTCTCTCATTATGGATTCGGTGACAACTATTTTGAGACCAACACCGCAAGAGGAAGCTTTAGATTTGCTCCCGTTGCCTTTGGGGATCCAAGTTTTAACAAGGATGTGGGGACTGTGGATCTATCTACCGGTGAAGCTACCTCTAAGCTATTGGAGAAAGGGGAATTTTCCACAACCGATAAGACCCCCACTACCGGTTTCCTCCTGGCGATAGAGAAAAGTCGGAGCGATAAGCTGGATATCAGATTCGATCTGGGATTTGATAAAGTGACTAAAGAGCATAGGGTTAATGACTTCTACTCCTATTCCTGGGATGTTTCCACAGATACAATTATAGACAGATGGAACCAGACGGAGAGGGTGAGGGTAGATGATCCAAGAGGAGGTAATCTGATTACGCTTTCCAGCTTAGAGACCTACCACTGGAGTGAGAAGGTCTACACCGAGACCCGTGTGGGGATAAAGTTCGGGACGCTTGATGTAGATCTAAGTGATAATGACTGTTACTTCTACTCCAAAGAAGGGATGACCCTTGCTGGAAATGTTTATCAGTCAACCCATACCTATTTAGGCCAAACAACGGATAAGGGTGATAACAAGGTGAGGGACTTGATTTTCAGGACCAGGACGGAGGCGAAATTGGGGGAGAGATTGAGGCTTGGTATGGCGATGTTCCTTGACTACTCACCCAACGAGGTGACTTCTACCAGGGATTTTAGCGAGCGGGAAGTGTTCACTTACGATGATGGGGACCAAGAACAAGATGATGGAGATGACTACACCACTACCATCACGGGATCTTACAAAGCCGATGTGAAGATAGAGGACAAGCAGACTGTAGTTACTCTTCCGATTGGCCTGGAATACGGAATAGATAGGGACAACAGATGGGTTCTGAGGGTTGGGGCAATCCACAGGATAGAGAAGAGGGTCTTGACCACCGAGGAACTGGTTAAGGAAAAGGTCCCCAGGACCACAGAGACGGTTTATGGGGATGGGACGAAAAGCACAACTATTGATGATGTTTCCTATCTCTCTTCAAAGCAGAGTTCTGAAACCTTGAACCAAACAACTTCCTTTTATTATGGCCTAGGCTGGAGAGCTACCAAAAACCTACAAGTGGATCTGCTTGGATTTTTGGGCAATGGGGTTGACCCCAATGCGGTTAATGATAACGAGAGCATTTTCGATACCAATTTCTATCGTTCTCTGAGGTTGTCCTTAACCCTCAAGTTTTAAGGAGGCAAAGATGGGGAATGTGAGGAATTTCCATAAGGTGGGTGCGCTTTTTTTAGTGGTGGCATTAGGGTTGTTTGGTTGTGGAAAAAAGGACACCAGCCCCGTTGCGCCCGAGGTAAACGAAACCCCTTTCATGCCATCGGCAACCGGGGGGATTTCATTCCAGATTAGCCATTATGGAGGGGACCCATTTACCCTTAGCCCCAGTGCTTTAGTGGATCACACCGATCCAAAAGCCAGGATTTGGGTTGAATTCGAAAGTCAGATGAAGCCAGATACCATCGGTATCAGCCTAAAGAAATCGGATGGGACAGTTGTGCCTGTTGATTTCCACTGGCAGGTAGGTCCCACCACTGCCCTCATACTTACTCCCATTTCGGACCTAAATTACAACTCCACTTATGTCTTTGAGATAAAGGCCGCCCAGGTGAGGGATGTAGCTGGCAATATGCTCGATATGGATGGAGATGGGAAGGGTGGTGAGAGCCCTGATGATGATCTCTATGCCAGATTTACCACCCATCGGGAGGGAGATGAATTCCAGGATTTAGACCATGACGGAATTTACGACAACCTCCAGGACTTGAATGGCGACCATATCTTCAATGATGGACAGATAGGTGAACCCTTTACAGATCAGCCGCCTTATAACCACCACTATGATAATGGCGAACCTTATATTGACCTGAATGGTAATGGTTTTTATGATGCCGGTGAAAGGTATTTTGACAATAACGGAAATGGGCGGTTTGACCGGGATGGTGAACCGTTTCAAGACATCGTGAACCACAATGGCATTTGTGATCTGGGCGAGTTCTTCCAGGATTTGGACCATGATTCAACCTGGGATCCGGCTGAGCCCTATACCGATGTCAACGGTGATGGCAGATACAATTATACTGAGTTGAGATATGATGCTGATGGTGACGAGGTTTACGACCCAGAGGATGGTGACACTTATTCGGACACCGAAACACCAAATGGGCGATGTGACTATGCGGAGCCGTTCACCAACCTCAATCATGACTCCACAACTATCCGGGGGCATAGAGATTCCACAGGAACTTTGATCAAGGTTCCTCACTGGGATGATGCTGAACCGGTCTACCCTGGATATGACTATGATGGTGATGATGAATATGACCCTGCGGTGACGATCGGTTTAGGAGGAGACCCATGGGATCCCTTCAGCGCTCCCTTTGAGTTGGTTAGGATACCCACAAATCCCGATACGGTTCGGGTCAGGTTTATCGGCTATTCAGAGCCATTCACCGATACCAATCACAACTTGATCTGGAACTGGCCGGAGGGTGATTATTGGGTAGATGCGATTTCCAATGGAGTTTACGATGCTTCAGGGGAAAGCTTAACGGTGGATCTGGATAACGATGGAAATTACGATCAACCTCAGCCCGGAACCCCTGTTCCTCCTACCCTTGACGATATGCACCCCTATGTTAAGAGGTTCCCCTACTATCTTATTGGAAATCAAGAGGTCTCCACGATCTGGACGGATGTCTCCATCGCCGTCGATCTGGCAGATCAAACCTACGATCCCTATGGTGAAATTGTAACTCAGCCAGTTGACGAAAACACCGTGGACACATCTACCGTTATCTTGAGGGAGGCCGACTCCAAAACATCGGTTAGAGGGACAGTCTCCTATGACAATGTCGAAACCAGCCCGACCCTTTTTAGAGTAACTTTTGATCCAGCAGAGGATTTAAAGCCTGGCACGGACTATGAGCTGACACTCAAGGCCCAAGAGATAACCGATGCTGCTGGCAATAAGCTGAGCAATACCCAGGACATTGTTTACAAATTCACCACTGGGGACAGAAACAGCGATGGTTCGGTTGTCGCGGAGGATATCGTCAGGCCCGATGTAGATCATTTCTCTAATAACTATGATGGAACCTTCAGCGTTTACTTCACCGAGGAGATAGATAAGCAGACGATAAGTAATGCCACAATTGTCCTTACCTCCAAGGGAAAGAGAGCCATTGGCACCCTTTCCCTTGGCGCCTGGAATACTCCCACAAGCCCCAGTGGTATCGGCACCACAGTTACCTTCAAACCATTAGATAATCGCATCTCCAGCGGATCCGTAGTGGTAACGGCGGATATTAAAGATCTCGCTGGAAACAGAAAGGGCCACGACAACCAATGGTATTGGTGAAAGAGTTTTACCAGTTCAAACGCCTATGAAGAGAGGAAACGCTCCTCAATAAGGCCTCCATTCCAGGGGGCCTTTGATTTTTGGGTTGCCCTTGGCGAGTAACTTTTTTTATATTATTCACTATGGCTCTGGAAGAAATCAGAAGAAAGGTCAAGGAATCAAAACTCCTTCTTACTCTCCTTGAGTTAATACAAAACAGCTCAAGGGTTTCTGTCTCCGAGCTTTATGGTTCCTCCAAATCCCTGCTTTTATCGCTCCTCAGGGAGGGGTTGGATGCCCCTATTCTGGTTCTCGTTAGCCAACCAAGGGAAGTCCGGGAGATAGTTGATGATCTAAGGTCATTTGGGGAGGAGACAAGGCCATTTCTCCCACTCTCTTCCCATAGAGATGATCCGGAGATAATGGGGGGGAGGGTAGAGGCCCTCTGGTTGCTCTCCCAGGGAGGGAGGTTGATCGTGGTGGCTACCCCAAAGGCTTTGGAGGAAGGGGTGATGCTTCCTGAATACTTCTTTCGAAGGGTGGTTAGGGTTAGAGTTGGCCAAATACTGGATAGGGAGGAACTAATAGAAAAGCTTGTGGATATGGGTTTTGAAAGCCTTCCCTTAGTGGAAGCTGTAGGGGATTTCAGTGTTCGAGGGGGGATATTGGATATCTTCCCTTATGGGGGGGAGAATCCTTTGCGGATAGAGTTCTTTGGGGAGAAGGTAGAATCGATTAGGTACTTTGATGTGAGGAACCAGAGGTCGGTGAAAAAGGTGGAAGAGTGTTTCATTCTTCCTTCAGATGACAGATTAGCCAAATCTTCAGTAAGCATCACTGATTACTTCCCCCCCAGTTCCTTGCTTTTCCTCCACGAATCACTCAAAGATGATGCTCTGTCCGAGGGGGTGAAGTTTAAGGAGGGAGGCAAGTTCAAGGTTATAGAAGATTTGCCCCTTAAGGGGAATGCTCCATTGTGTATCCCTATAGGTGCCTATCCCCAGGAAGCGGTGAACGCAAGCGTCTCCTTCCTCCGGGAGAGGCTTAAGGAGAATCTTCAGAAAGGGTGGAAAAGCTACATCCTCTGTGAAAATGCTGGTCAAGCCCAGAGATTGGAGGAGCTTCTTGCCCTCCAACAAGGTGTAGAGATCTCGGTAGGGAGCCTCAACCATGGGTTTCTTATTCCTGAGCTGAAGATCTCCATCTTCACCGACCACGAGATATTTAACCGTTACCTTCTTAGGAAAAGGAGAAGGAGATATAGGGAAGGGGTGGCTATTAGCTCTTGGCGCTCCCTCTCCGCAGGCGACTATGTGGTGCATATAGACTATGGTATCGGTAAGTTTTTGGGGCTAAAACTGATTAAGAGCAGTGGGAAGAAGATGGAGTGTTTGCACTTAGTCTATAGGGATGGGGATAGGCTCTATGTGCCCATCGATCAGTTGGACCGGGTGCAAAAATATGTGGGCAAAGAGGGATTTGTCCCCCAACTTTCCAGGTTGGGGGGGGTGGATTGGGAAAGAGCCAGAGGGAAGGCAAAAAGAGCAATAAAGAATATGGCTAAGGAACTTATTGAAATATATGCTGAAAGGAAGGCTAAGAAGGGCTTCGCTTTCTCTCCGGATACGGAGTGGCAAAGGGAGTTGGAGGCTTCATTTATCTACGAGGAAACCCCAGATCAACTTGCTGCACTCGAGGCCATAAAGGCTGATATGGAAGATGAGGCCCCTATGGATAGGTTAGTATGTGGGGATGTGGGTTATGGAAAGACGGAGGTGGCGGTGAGAGCTGCTTTTAAAGCAGTAATGGATGGAAAACAGGTAGCTGTTCTGGTCCCTACAACAGTTCTGGCTCAGCAGCATTTGATTACCTTCCGTGAGAGATTGGCCGACTATCCGGTTAGGGTCGAGATGCTCTCCCGGTTCAAGACGAAGGGTCAACAAAAGGAGATACTTAGTGATTTAGAAGGGGGGCGGGTGGACATAGTTATTGGCACTCACAGGCTCCTCCAGAGGGATGTAAGATTTCGAGATCTGGGATTGGTGGTTATCGATGAGGAACAGAGGTTTGGGGTAGCTCATAAGGAAAGGCTGAAGAAGCTGAGGAGGTTGGTGGATGTCCTTACCTTAACAGCCACTCCTATCCCGCGTACCCTCAACCTCTCCCTGATGGGAGCTAGGGATATGTCCCGGATAGATACCCCCCCTCAGGAAAGGCTGGCAGTTGAAACGCAGATCATTGGTTTTAATCCCCAAGTCATTTCGGAAGCTATTCTTAGGGAGGTAGAAAGAAATGGGCAAATCTATTTTGTCCACAACCGGGTGGAAACGATTCATGCGATTACAGGCTATCTGAGAAGGTTACTCCCCCAGGTAAGATTTGCCATTGCTCATGGACAGATGGAGGAGAGATCATTGGAAAGGGTAATGTTAGACTTCTTGAATCGGAGGTTCGACTGTCTGGTGACCACCAGTATCATAGAATCTGGAATAGATATCCCCAATGTGAACACGATTATCATTAATAGAGCTGATAGATTTGGTTTGGCTCAGCTATATCAGTTGAGGGGGAGAGTAGGGAGATCTAACCAACAGGCCTATGCTTACCTTTTGGTCCCTTCATGGAGGAGGCTTACGCCTACAGCCAAGAAGAGGCTTAAAGCTATTGAGCAGTTTACCCATTTAGGCTCAGGTTTCGATTTAGCCATGCGAGATCTGGAGATAAGGGGAGCGGGCAATATCCTCGGCCCTCAACAGCATGGTTTTATAGAAGCTGTGGGGTTTAACCTTTACTGTAAACTAATCGAGGAGGCGATTAGGGAGCTAAAAGGAGAGGAAAAGGTGAAGGCGCTTAGAGCAGAGGTTAGTTTTAAGAGCTTTCATTTCCCTCAATCCTACATTCCCTCTACCGATCAGAGAGTAGAAGTCTATCAGAGGCTTGCTGAAGCGAAGTCCTTCGCTGAGGTGGAGGAGCTGAGAGAGGAGGTTGAGGACAGGTATGGAAGACTCCCCTTGGAGGGAGAATCCCTCTTTGATAGGGTTGAGGTGGCCCTTCTGGCTGGGGGAAAGGGGCTCAATCGGGTTATGCTCTCTGATAAGGGCCTTGTCTTCTCCTATCCGCCGGGGGTTGCCCCTTCCCAGGAGGATCTGAGGAACCTCTTTAAATTATCCTTAACCATGGAGTTCAGTCAGGGAAGGGGGTTTGAGATAATCTTTCCCTTGGATAGCGTAGAGAAGAAAAAGTGGTTAAAAGAGGCAAAAAATATCTTGCAAAGATGGAGGTGAGTATATATATTCATCTTTAAACTTTTGAGGAAAGGAGAAAAAGGTGAAGGGATACGCTCCATTAGCACTTCTTATGGGCCTTATTTTAACCCTGGGTGGGTGTGGGAAGAAGGGAGAGAAGATTTTGGCTCGGGTAGGGGATCATGTAGTTACTCTAAGTGAGTTTCAGCAGAGGTGGGAGAGGGGGTTACACGGGGAGATATCTTCCCCAGAGAAGGAGTTGGAGCTCCGGAAGAAAACTTTAGATTTGATCATTGAGGATAAGTTGATGATCATTGGTGCCTATGAACAGAAACTTAATGAGTCGCCGGAGGTGAAGGAGAAAATAGAGGAGAGCAAGCCGAGAATACTTTTGCGTGTGCTTTATAACAAGGAGATAAAGGATAAAGTAAAGGTCAGTAAGTCAGAATTACGGGAGTATTACGACAAGTTAGGGGTAGAGGTAAGGGCTCGCCATATTTTGGTGAAGACTGAGGAAGAAGCAAAGAAGATCAAGGAAGAGCTGGACAGGGGAGCAGATTTTGTACAACTTGCTAAGGAGAAGTCTACGGATCGGAGAACAAAGGATAAGGGAGGGGACCTGGGATTTCTCAAGTGGGGTAAGGTTCCTCCCTTTGAAGAGGTTGCCTTTAAACTTAAGCCTGGTGAGATATCTCAGCCAGTAAAGGACAGATTGGGCTGGCATATCATCAAGGTTGTGGAGAGGAAAAAAGTAGAGAGGGAACCACTGGATAGGCTGAAACCTCAGATAGAATCTCAACTGAGGAGAAGTAAGGAAAAGAAGAGGGTAGATGAGTATATCACTCAACTCAAGGAGAGGGCCAATTTAGAATATGTTCCCAAAACATTAGAACTAGTGATCTCCAAATACAAAGAGGCAAAGGAGAAGATGGAGTTCACAGACGAGGAAAAGGAAAGAATCCTTGTGAAATATAAGGGTGGAGCATGGAAATTGGGTAGATTTGCCGAGCAGTTGGCTAAGTTTGGTCCCTTTAGGCATCCTAAGTTTGAAAAAGAAAAAGATGTTAAGAACTTTGTTGAACAACATATCCTGCAAGATCTCCTTGTGGATGCCGCTAAACGGGAAGGGATAGAATCTACCTCCGAGTTTAAGAAGGAGCTGAAGAAAGCAGAGGAGAGGATTCTTCTCGGTAAGATGCAAAAGGAAGTTATCCCCAAGGGGGTCACCGTATCTGATGATGAGGTTAAGGCCTATTATCAATCTCATCAGGATAAATTTAAGGTCCCGGCTAAGGTAAATATAAGGGAGATCCAGGTAAAGACCAAGGAGGAAGCGGAGAAGCTTCTCAAGAGGATCAAAAGAGGAGCCAGTTTCAAAAAGTTGGCTAAGGAGAGATCACTTCGAAAGTGGGCTGCTAAGAAGGGTGGTGAGATGGGTTACTTTGAGGAGAGACGGTATCCGGCGTTGTTTAAAGCGGCTTGGGATTTGAAGAGGGGACAGATTGCTGGACCGATAAAGAGCAGGGGGGGTAACTGGTCTATAATTAAGCTTATCGGAAAGAAGAAGGAGAGGGTTCAGCCCTTAAAGGAGGTCGAAGAGAAGGCCAAGAATTGGGCTCTGGCAGAGAAGAGGAAGAAGGTAAAGGCTGAGTGGCTGGAGAATATGAGGAAGAAGGTAAAGATAACCATCGATGAGAAACTATTGGAGTCCACTGTGGAGACTAAGGCTTAAAATTATCTAAGCTTATTCTACCAGATAAGGCCAGGGTTCCCCCCGGCCTTATCTTTTTGTGAAACCAAGGATGTCGAATGTTTGAAGTTTTGAGTCAGCCAACTCCCATAAGGTAGGTAAAATCTCAATTATCATCTTAAACTCATGGGGTGAGGAGAGAAAAGGTAAGCAATAACTGAAGGGTTCTCCTATCCTTGCTCATAAGGGTGATCCCCCACTCCCTCTCTTCATTACTGTGTTTGAACCAATCCATAGTATATGCTTCATTGATTTATCTTTTGCGGACAGGTAGAGCTCTCCAAAATGGCCAAGGGTTAGAGTAGCAAATGAGGGGCCAATCTTTAAAGGAGGAAGCGTTGTATAAAATCTTTTTCCTCTCACCACTTTTTTTGATCCTGTTTCTCATCAATTGCCAGGAGAAGGAGCCTGTGGTGGCTAGGGTCAATGGTTCTCATCTTACCCTCCAGGAGCTTAAAGATAAGCTTTCTTCTTTTTACGAGGGTAAACTTACTTGGGAGGAGATAAAGAGTTGGGTGGAGAGGTGGGTTGACTCTGAGCTCCTCTACCGTGAGGCACTGAGGAGGGGGTTAGATAAGGATGTAGAAATTAAGGAGAGGATAGAGGAGGCTACCAAAGGGATTCTCGTTGCCGAATTGCTCGGAAGGGAAATTGAGGGAGGGGATGAGGGGGAGGCATTTAGGTATTATCGTGCTCATCCAGAGGAGTTCACGAGGCAAGAGGATGAAGTAAGGGTAAGCGAAATAATGGTTTCTGGGCTTAAGGAGGCAAGGGATTTGGTTAGGAGACTGAGGAAAGGGGAAGACTTCACTGAGTTGGCTACCAAGTATTCATTAGCTCCCACAGCAGCCGGAGGGGGGGATATGGGCTATTTTACGAGAGAAGGTCTTCCTCCCTATTTGGCCAAAGCTGCCTTCTCAACTCCTCTCGGGAACATCTCCGGACCAATTAAGGGAGATGATGGATACTATCATGTTATCTTGGTTACCGATCGCCAACCAAAGGGGACAGTAAGGGATTTTGCTTTGATAAAAGAAGGACTTCTCAATCGGCTCTCTGTTCTTCGGGGGAGGGAGAACCTTAATGCGCTTTTGAGGAGGCTTAAGAAGAGGTTTAAGGTGGAGATAAACTACTCACTTCTTGCCTCGGCGGGTCTGACTGATAGCTCAATTTCGATAGGTGACACCTTGAAGGTGGGCAAGTATAAGGGACCTCATTAGAGTGGAGGGGATCATTTTAATTCAAATACAGTGAGCGAGTTCCAACTATTAGCGGCCGGCAATCAACTGAATGAGAGGTAGGTTCTCGGCAGTTACTCGGTTGTCTGAAATTTGCCTAAGCGGTTGAGTTTGAAGTAAAAAATCTTTGTTCAGAGGAAGGGAAATGTTCAGGAAAATCTGCAGGGTCATAATCTTCTTTTCATATGTTTTGTCAATATTGACTTTACCCTCTTATCCCTCTCCTGTTCAACTCATAGATGGGATAGTGGCAGTAGTAGGGGATGAGATCATCCTCTACTCCGAGCTTCAAGCCCAACTTCAGCTCCTCGCTATGCAGGGGAAGGTAAACCTTGGAGATAGCCTGGAGGTGAAGAGGCTGAGGGGGAAAGTCCTGGAGGAGATGGTGAATGACAAACTGCTATTAGTGGAGGCAAAAAAGGAGACCCTTCAGGTAACTCCTCGGGAGGTGAACAAGGCCTTAGAGGAGCAGTTAAAAAGGGTGAAGGGCCAGTTCTCCTCCACATCTGAATTCCAAAGGGAGTTAGAAAGAGAAGGTTTAACTTTGGAAGGGTTGAAGAGAAGGTATCGTTCTCAGGTTCGGAGTGAACTTCTTAAGCAGAAGCTTATGGATAAGCTTGTTTCCCAGGTGAAGATCTCTGACGGAGAGGTGAGGGAGTTTTATCGAAATTACCAGGATAGTCTCCCTCTCCAAGAGAAAGCGGTAAAAATTAGCCATATCCTCTTGACCGTGGAGCCAAGTTCTAAGACAGAGGCGATGGTCTTGGAGAGGGCCAAAATGGTTTTGCAGAAGTTGCGGGAGGGAGGGGATTTTGCCCGGTTAGCCAGGGAGTATTCCGATGACCCCAGTAGTTCCTCTGGAGGAGAGTTGGGATGGTTTAGCAGGGGGGATATGGTCCCTGAATTTGACCGAGCCGCCTTCTCCCTTAAGGTGGGGGAGATAAGTGATTTGGTGAAAACAAAGTTTGGCTATCACATAATTCAAGTTGAGGAGAAAGAAGCAGATAGGGTGAGGGCCCGCCATATCCTCTTCTCCTTGAAGCCATCTACCCGGGATTGGGAGTTGACCATAGCTAAGGCGGAAACCCTTAGGCAGAGGATCATAGAAGGGGGGGATTTCGCCCAATTGGCCATGGAGTATTCTCAGGACTTCGACTCCCGAGATAAAGGAGGTGATCTTGGCTGGCTTGAGCCAGATCAGTTACCCGAAAGCTTCAGAGATGAACTGGATAAGCTCAGGGTGGGTGAGGTCAGCCAACCTCTCATCTCCACCTATGGAGTCCACCTTCTCCTACTTACCGGAAGGAGGGAGAAGAGGAGACTTAATCTCGAGCAGGATTGGGCGGTAATCAAGAGTATGGCTCTTAGGGAGAAGGCCAACACTAAGCTTAACCAATGGCTCTCGCAGGTGCGAGAGCGGACTTATATTGATATTAGGTTAGCCAGTTTCCCCAATTGAGAATAGATCAATTCCTATCTATAAGCAGGTTAATAAAGAGAAGGACAGAGGCAAAGCGGATCTGTGAAGAGGGACGGGTCTACTTGGATGGAAGAAGGGCCAAGCCCGGGGATAGGGTCAAACCTGGTCAGGTGGTAAGGTTGGAGTTCTGGGACCGTAAAATCGAAGCTGTGGTGCTGGAGATCCCTAAGGGGAATGTAAGCAGGGAGAGGGCCCGTACCCTTTATCGATTAGTTGGGGGGATTTGAGCTGTTTCCCCCCTGATCGGGCATAAATTGAGAAAGAGAGCGGTAGATAATGTGACAGTAGCCTCTACTTCGCCGATTGCCCTAAAGCGTCCGTTGAAGTCTCCGACTACTTGGCGATGAGGCTCGTTAATACGGAGCCTAAATCAGGAGATAGTATAAGGGAGCCAATGGTTGAACGTCAATGCTTAGGGTTTTTATAAGCTTAAATGGAGAAGAAGGCCAAAAAGCTCAGGCTGCTTCCCTCGGTTGATGAGGTCTTAAGGCTGGGGGGCCCCCAGCAGATCCCCCGGAGGTTGTTCCGCTGGGCAGTAAGGGAAACCCTGGGGAGGTGGAGGGATATCCTCCTCCAAGAGGAGGAAGAGCCTCCTCGGTTAGAGGAGGTGAGGGAGGAGGCCCTAAAAGTCGTCGAAAGGTTTCTCCAACCGAGCTTGAGGAGGATAATAAATGCCACAGGAGTGATTCTGCACACTGGACTGGGGCGAGCCCCTTTGGCTCAAGAGGCAAGGGAAGCCCTCCTTGAGGCCAGTGGTTACTGTAGCTTGGAGTTTGATCTGGAGGGAGGGGTGAGGGGGGAGAGAAACTCCCATATCCAGCACCTCCTCTGCTATCTAACTGGGGCTGAGGCTTCCCTGGTGGTAAACAACAATGCGGCAGCTACTTGTTTGGTCTTAAATACCTTGGCTGAGGGGAGGGAGGTGATCGTCTCCAGAGGGGAGTTGGTGGAGATAGGTGGTTCCTTCAGGCTTCCCCAAATCATGGAGAAAAGTGGGGTGAAGATGCGGGAGGTGGGGACGACAAATCGGACCAACCTTAGGGATTACGAGGAAGCCATTACTGAGGATACCGCTCTAATTATGAAAGTTCATCGGAGCAACTATCGCATTTCTGGGTTTACATCCCAAGTTGAATTGATTAATTTAGTGCAGTTGGGAAAGAGGTTTCAACTTCCAGTGGTACACGACATAGGGAGCGGAGCGCTGATCGACCTTTCTTCCTATGGATTGGAGAAGGAACCTGTGGCAGGGGAGAGCATAAAAAGTGGAGCCGACCTTGTCCTCTTCAGTGGGGATAAACTCCTTGGGGGTCCCCAGGCGGGGGTAATCATAGGGAGGGGTGATCTGGTGGAGAGGTTGAGGGCAAATCAACTCTATAGGGCTTTTAGGCCGGGGAAACTTACCCTCTCCGCCTTAGAGGCCACCCTGAAGCTCTTCCTTCATCCCGATAAGCTCTCCGATAGGCTCCCCCTTCTTCATCTACTTACTAAAAGGTCCGCGGATATAGAAAGGGAGGCTGAAAGACTGGCCGCTGGGCTTAAAGGAGTAATTGGGCGAAAGGGGGAGGTGGAGATCCTGCAAGAGGTGGCTGAAGTGGGAGGGGGATCATTGGCTGGAGAGGAGTTGCCCACCATCTGCGTTGGGGTGAGGGTTGAGGGCCTTCCTGCCTGGGAGTTGGCCCAGAGGCTAAGGCTCTCTCACCCTCCGATTATCCCTCGGGTAAAGGGAGAAAAGATCTTGCTTGATCTGAGGACCTTAGAGGAGATTGAGGAAGTAATTGAGGTTTTCAAAACGGTTATAAGAGCTCTCAAACTGTTTTAGTGTAATCGCAAATACCCTATTATTTCTGGCAGAGGTAGAAACCGTCCTTAGAGGCCAATGCTCCGCGGGTCCATAGACTTCCATTTTGCCGGGTCCGAAGAGGTAAATTCCATTTTAATACCATCTTTGGGCACTTAAGGTTGTCTGAAGGTAGATGGGATTCTATTTTCCCCCATATCATCAAATAGTCTTGACTTCCCTATGAAATGAGATTATTTTTGGACAGACTTGTGCAGTTTTCTACCTAAAGAGGGAACTTCCCCAAAGAGCTACCTTCAGATTGCCGGTGCTCCTAAACTTCCTCATCCCTCCTCAAAGAGCGGCTGAGCGGGGGATTAATATCGAGTTCTTTTCCAAACCAAGAAGATAAGGCACATCGTTATTCTCTACTCCATTTATCGTCCTTTGATCTGACAGAGGAGCTGTCACTTTTTGAAGTTTACCCTTTTGAGAGAGTTCAAGTAAGCAACACTATTAACAAGGGATCAATTGGCTGAATTCCCCTCCTCTCCCGAATAGCCTCCTGGGGCCAATCTTGAATGCGGGAGCTGCACTTAGCTCATTTGCAACTTTCCGCCATAATTGCCGATTTATAGATAAATCGGGTTGAAATTGGTGGAGGGGATAAGCGGAACTCTGGTAATCAATTCAGTTTGGTCCTGAGAGAATGGTCTACTAAAGGTCTAAGCTCATAAGAGGAGGAACTTTGACTCCCAGGTTGAGCCAGGAGCTAATAGACAAAATCAGGGCGAGCAATGACATTGTTGCTCTTATCTCCGAATACATCCCCTTGAAAAGAAGGGGGAAGAACTGGTTTGGCCTTTGTCCCTTCCACGCTGAAAAAACTCCCTCCTTTAGCGTCAATCAGGAGAAGCAGATATACCATTGCTTCGGTTGTGGGGCAGGGGGGAATATCTTTACCTTCCTGATTGAACATGAGAAGATGGGTTTTGGAGAAGCCTTGAGGTTTTTGGCTCGCCGGGCGAATATCCAAATCCCCCAATCTGGAACCCCTCATCAGGAGAGCGACCTTCTCTTCACAGCCAATCGATTTGCCCTCTCTTTCTACCAATCCAGTTTGAAGGCTTCCTCTAAAGCTAAAGCTTACCTCCGGGAGAGGGGTTATGGAGAGGAACTCTGGGAGGAGTTTAAACTCGGTTATGCCCCTCCAGGATGGGATAACTTACTGAGGGAAGCCAGGAGAAGATCGTTACCACCAGAACTTCTCTTCAAAGCAGGGCTGGCCTTAAAAAGTCAAAAGGGAGCGGGATATTATGACCGTTTTCGAGGTCGTATTATCTTCCCCATCTTTAACCTCTCCGGCGGAGTCGTAGCCTTTGGAGGTAGGGTATTTCCTGGTGCAGGGGAGCCAAAGTATCTAAACACCAGTGAGACCCCTATCTATCACAAAGGTTCACTTCTCTATGGGCTCTTCAACACAAAGGAAGAGATTAGAAAAAAGGGATGGGCCATAGTTGTGGAGGGATATACCGATCTTCTCACCCTTTACCAGGTTGGGTTTAGAAATGTGGTTGCCTCCTTGGGGACATCCCTGACCACCGGGCAGGCCCAACTTCTCTCCAGGTACGCGTCCAAAGCCGTAATCAGTTACGATGCCGACTCCGCGGGTAGAGAAGCTACCCAGAGGGGGATGGAACTGCTCTTAGAAGCTGGTTTGGAGGTGGAAGTGGCTAACCTCCCCCCCGGTGAGGATCCCGATGGGATGGTAAGGAAGGGGAAGGATGGGTTTGCCAGATGTATCGAAGAAGCCGAAAACTTCTTGGATAACAGGCTGAAAAGGCTGAAGAGAGAGCACGATCTCACTACTGTAGCCGGCAAGCTCCAAACTATAAGGAAGATTGGTTTAATCCTAGCTCATATTAAAGATCCGCTGCATAGGAGGTTGTGGATCAAAAGGGCAGCCCAAAGCCTCCATATTGAGGAAGACCTTATCTTATCGTCTTTCCGGAAAACCGGAAATGAACCTCCTCCCCCCTTAAGAAGTCCGGTGAGCGCAGAGCTTGCTGTTCTAAGCTTCCTTCTTTCCCATCCCCAGAAAGCAGGGTGGGTTAGGGAGAGATTGGCAATAGAGGACCTTGAATCCCCTCAAATCGCTCAACTTCTCAGTTTCCTCTTCCAGACAGCCCAAAGGGGAAAGGACCTTTCCCCTGCCTCCCTCATCGATGAATACCCCCAGCTTTCCCGGCTCATCACTAAGGCATCTTTTGGGGGAGAGGAGGCCGAGGAGGTTATTACTGACTACCTGCGGGCTATTAGACAAAAGGCCTTAAAAAGGAGGATGGGCCAATTGAGGTCCCAAATGGAAAAGTTGGAGGGAAGGGGTGAGGAAGTCAAGGAGGAAGAGTTAATGAGGGAATACCAGAAAATTTCCTCTAAACTTAAAGAGATAGGCTGATGTATAAGGACTTCAGGGCGAAGCAGATAGCTAAGATAAGGAAGTTGGCCAAGGAAAATGGTCAGATAACCTATGATCAGCTTAGGGAGCTTCTCCCCCCTGAGGTTCTTAAATCCGATGAGATGGATGACCTCCTGGCAATGATCAGGGAGGAAGGAGTCAAGGTTCTTGACTTCGAAGAGGAACCCCCTCCCCAAAAGGAAAAACCTCAAGGGAAAGGACACTCCCTGAAGAACTTTCAATATGATGATCCGGTCTCGATGTATATGAAGGAAATGGGGAATGTCCCCCTTTTGGATAGGGAAGGGGAAGTGAGGATTGCTAAGAGAATGGAGGAAGCCACTAACAGGATAAAGGAAGCTCTCCTCAACCTTCCCTTCTGTATTCGGGAACTACTTAATTTAGGGGAGAAACTCCGCAAGGGGGAGCTAAGGGTAGACCAGGTAGTAAAGTTAGACTTCAACCAATGGACCCCTTTGGCTATTTCCTCGCGGAAGAGACGAGGGGTATTAGCCCGCATGGATAAGGCTCGATGTTACTTAGAGGAGAAGGGAGAGGTAGGTAAAGCCAAGGGGGAACTGAGAAAGCTCCAACTCCATCCTCAAGTGGTTTCAAAGCTTATCGATAACCTCCGGGATACGGTAAAAAGGATTGAGGAATTGGAGAGGGAGAAGGAGATTGTGGGCCTAACCTTAAGGAGGATAAAGGAGCATAGGGGCTTAACCCTAAAACCACTAGCTGGGGAGGTTTTAGCTAAGATAAGGGCGAGTAAGCGAAAGCTACACAAGATAGAAACCCAAGCTGGGGCGAAGGTCTCTAAGCTTAAGGATACCCTTAAAGAGGTAGATCAATGGATTTCGAAACGGGAGAAGGCAAAACGAGATATGATCGAGGCCAATGTGAGATTGGTGGTGAGTATCTCCAAGGGATACACCCACAGGGGATTGGAGTTCTTAGATCTCATCCAGGAAGGAAATCGGGGATTGATAAAGGCAGTAGAAAAATTTGACTATAGGAAAGGGTATAAGTTCAGCACTTATGCCAGTTGGTGGATAAAGCAATCCATCACCCGGGCTATTGCCGATCAAGCAAGGACCATCAGGGTCCCTGTTCATATGGTAGAGGCGATAAATAAGGTAGTGAAGGCTTCCCGCAAACTCATTCAGGAGTATGGGCGACAACCCACCTTGGAAGAGATCGCCCAGAAGTTGAACCTTCCTGTGGAGAAGGTGGCGAATATGTTAAGAGCGGCTCAGGAACCCATCTCGCTTGACCGTCCCTTAGGGGACGACGAAGAGACTTCCGTCCTCGATTTTGTTGAGGACAAAAGCATTGAATCCCCAGCTCGCTCAGTAGCTGCCCTTATGTTACAAGAGCAGTTGGAAAAGACCCTTACCACCCTCACCCAGCAAGAGGAAAAGGTAATCAGGTTGCGGTTTGGCCTGGGAGATGGGAGGCCGAGGACCTTAGAGGAGATAGGGAATATCTTCAACCTAACCAGGGAGAGAGTAAGGCAGATAGAAGCCAAGGCCCTCCAGAAACTTAGACATCCCAAGAGAGCTGAGAACCTGAGGAGGTTCTTCGACCTCTCCCCATAGCTGCACAGGGGAAAGAAGCCTCACTAAGCTAAGGGAACCCTTAGCCCATATTCGGCAAGACCATCCTAGCAATTTTCACAGATCTTCGAACGTCAGCCTACTGAAGACAGAGTTGATACCCCTCTTGTCATTTCCCTGTCTATTTTATGAAGAAACGGTGTAGTATGAGCCAATCATATAGCGCATAATCGGCCTTCTCTCCGAGCGGCGGGCAACCTCTTTAAACCCTATGCTAGGGAACATAGAGGCAAGGCCATGATAGGCGAAAAGGTCAGGCATTCTGTCCTTCTGCGGCTCGACAGGGTAGCCTTCCACAATTCTGCCCCCATTGTCCCTTACATATTCCACTGCTGCCTTCAGCAATTTAGTGGCCACCCCTCTCTGCCTGTATGGATGCTCTCTATAGTAGGTGAGGAAACCTGGGACACGTCCGGAGTCAACTATGGCCTTCATCGCTCTGTGATTGGCCTCGCCTTTTTGCGCGTCGAATTTCCTTTTCGTCAGCCTCCACCACATACACCAACAGCCACCAGCGGCACCATGCTCGCCGAAGAGCTCCTCGAAGTCACCCCATCTTTCTGGCGCCAAGATGTGGAACTCCCAAGAATGCTCTCCTCGCCCCTCAAGAACCCTCATAGGTTGCCTTTCCTCCCTACCGGGAACTTCTCCAATACTCGCGCAAGCTCCGCATCTTCCCATCCAACAACTCCAAGAGCGAGATTATCCGGAAATGGATGTTGGCTTGTTGACGGACAACCTTATGCTCCCAATACTGGCGTATCTCAGCCACTCCTCTCAGCGGCCGCTTGAACGCGCGTTCCTGGTAGAGTGCGTCGGTGGTGAATACATTAGAGAGCGCATTAACATCTTGCTCTTCCCACGCTTCTCCATATCGCGTAACAAGCTGCTTCAGGCCGACCTGTGGCTCCTGGAGGAGAATCTGGCTCACTGTGGCGAGCACCACTCCGGCTACGAAGATGGCTGGTCCACGGACGAGATCACCCATATCGGTCGAGTTTCCAAGAAGCTACTATCTGACGACCTAACGTTGGCTTCATCTGGTGCAAACTCTTGTTAGGCAGACTGTCGCCATTTCCTCACGCCCCTCACCACAAGCCAGATTCCGGAGGCGTAGCAAAGCGCCATACCAGCCGTTCCGACAAGCAATGCGCCGGCAATCGCCCTCCAGGTGTCCAAGAACGACTGTAGACAGGCCTACCACGACCTTGCCTACAGGACTTGCCGGCTCATGAAGTGCAATCCAGGTCAGAATGCCGCCAATCACAACGGCAATCAGCCCCGCAATTACTCCAACGTGTCCAAACACTCCGCCCGGGTCGGGTTGGTACTGCATGAAGCCCTCACGTACTCCGATCCAGATGCTCACTAACCCACTTGCGACAATCAAAAGAGCGCCTACGAGTGCGAGCTTTCTATCCGGATTGTTCATAAAATGGCAACAATTTCCAACTAGCTGAGCTGTCAGATCCCCTGATGTGACCATGACTTCAGTCAGGGTATTTGGGGCTTTCCGGAGAAACCCACAAAAGTGCGGTAGAAGTCGGCTACTTTAAGCGGCTCAAAGCGAAATCGGAGTGAAAGCGATTGGGGACCTATGAGGAACTGGGGTGTGTAACTTCCTACTTCACCTCCTCAAACCTCCCCTCCAGTTTTTTCCTTACCTCAGGAAGGGTGGTATATTCCATCGCCTCCAAGGGAAGCCGGTGGGGTTCAAAGGGACCATGCCGGCGTAGGTAGTCGGCGATATCGTTGGCCCTTTCTCTGGCTCGGTCGAAGCTGGGATCGTCAAACATATCCCGCGGGCCCTCCAGTTTTCCGTTGTTTAACTGGAATCCAGCGGCCACTACCCGGGGGGGACCATCAAACCTGCTTGGCGTGGCGTTTTTGAATGGGACCGGCATCAGAGGGCCGTGGTGAGATCCTCTCATCCATCCCTCGACAAGGTGAGGAAAGGCAAAGGGCTCCAGGACCTCTCCCACTGCAGGGAACCCACTCTGCGCCCTGACGATCAAAACTGGATCATCCTTGCCCACATATCTGCCTGCTATTAGGGATAGCTTTTGGGTTGAGGGCACAGCAGCTATTTCTCCGTCGCTCTTTCTGTAGATTGCCTCGATTACATATCTACTGGGGGCTCCTAAGAAGACCAGGATATCATAAAGCTCCTCCGGACAGGAAAGGGTAACCTGTTTGCCCTCTAAGATATCCAATATGCGGAACTTAAAGCCACCGTGCATATGGGGATCAATCACCAAACCTGCAGTATTGAATGGATCGCCGAAGATCTTAAACAGGGGCAGGTTCCAAGCCCCTGGGGAGGTCTTATCGGCCATAAAGATAAGTACCGGTTCGCTCTTCCTCTCCTCAAACTCCATTTCTGCTACGCCAGGCCCCAGTCCTTTTATCGTCCCGCTAAAGGCGTCGGAGAGCATATCCTGTCCAGCCCCATAGAGTTTCAGCTTCTTGGCCACCTGGGTACACTCCATAAATGTGTCCCAGGCCAGCCTGTGTATTCCTTTCTCCCCTACCCCTCCCTTGTGGGTCATAATCAGGTCGAGGTCGTCTCCACAGTTCATCACCCAGAAGTCGATGAGCTGTCCTTTGTTCTTAGCTGCCTCCAGGTTCTCCTTGGCTTTCTCAATTAGAGCTGGATGCATAGCGGAATGGCCTACATATCCACCAACATCTGCCTTTATTACCGATATGGTGATCTTCATCTTTAACCCCTGTTTGGATCTCTACTTGTCTGTTAGAGCTCTTACCCCTGGTAGTTCCTTGCCTTCGAGGAACTCCAGGGTAGCTCCGCCGCCGGTGGAGATATGGCTCATCTTATCCCCATATCCGGCCTTCTGCACCGCGGCAGCGGTATCTCCGCCTCCCACAATGGTAGTTGCGCCCTCTTGGGTGATCTGAGCCAAAACCTCCGCTATACTATTTGTCCCCTGGGCAAATCTCTCCTGTTCGAAGATGCCCATCGGCCCATTCCAGATCACCGTCTTCGCCCCCCTTAGTTTGGCTGAAAATCCTTCGGTGGTCTTAGGCCCGATATCCACGGCCATCCAGTCAGGGGGGATAGCCTCTACAGGGACCGTCTTCACCTCCTCCCCATCTATCTCCTTAGCTATAATACAGTCGCTAGGGAGGCAGATGCTGATACCTCTATCTTTGGCATTCTGGAGGAGGTTATGAGCTAAGTTGAGTTTATCCTCCTCCAAGAGGGACTTGCCTATCTCCAACCCCTGTGCCTTCAGGAAGGTGAAAGCCATCCCTCCCCCAATAAGGAGGCTGTTTACCTTGCGCAGGAGGTTGGCTATCACCTCTATCTTGCCTGAAATCTTAGCTCCTCCTAAAATCCCCACAAATGGGCGACTGGGATTGGTGAGGGCCTTTCCTAAGTAATTGAGTTCTTTCTCCATAAGATACCCCGCTGCCCTCCGAGAAAAGTATCTGGCCACCCCATAGGTTGAACTGTGGGCTCGGTGGGCTGTGCCAAAGGCGTCGTTGATATATACATCTGCCAGTCTGGCCAATCCCCTGGAGAACCTCCGGTCGTTCGATCTCTCCCCAGGATAGAAACGGAGGTTCTCCAAAAGCAGGCATTCTCCAGGCTGCAACTCATTAACCTTTTTCTCTACCTTCTCTCCTACACAATCTGGGAAAAAGCCAACTTCCTTCCCCAAAAGCTCCCCTAACCTCTGGGCCACAGGTCTTAAACTCAATTTTGGATCTGGTTTCCCTTTGGGTCGTCCTAAATGGGAGATAAGGATGGCCTTCCCCCCTGCGGAGAGAACCTTCTCTATGGTGGGTAAGGTCGATCTTATCCTGCGGTCGTCTGTTATCCCCCCCTCCTCATCCAAGGGGACATTGAAATCGACCCTGATGAGAACCCTCTTCCCCTTTAACTCAAGGTCATCTATGGTAAGTTTAGCCATCACTCCCTCACTGGATTAAACTTCCCAGTTACTAAATACTCCATCATATCCACCATCCGACAGGAGTATCCCCACTCGTTATCGTACCAGGCAATAACTTTAATGAAATTTCCTTCTACTACAGAGGTGGATAATGCATCAAAGATGGAAGAGTGAGGGTTACCGATTATATCGGTGGAGACCAGAGGTTCCTCTGAATACTCAAGGATTCCTCTCAGTTCTCCCTGGGCAGCGGAGCGAAAGGCCTGGTTTATCTCCTCTTTAGTAGTCTTCTGGGATAACTCAGCGGTCACGTCAACCAAAGAGCCGTCTGGGGTAGGGACTCTGATGGCCAGTCCATCCAGTTTCCCCTTGAGCTCTGGGATAGCTAAGGCAGTAGCTGTCGTTGCTCCGGTTGTAGTGGGGATCATCGACAGGGCGGCTGCCCGGGCCCTGCGGAGATCTTTATGCGGCAGATCCAAAATCCTCTGATCATTGGTATAGGAGTGGACGGTAGTCATAAAGGCCCGCTCAATGCTGAACCTATCGTTTAGCACCTTCACTACTGGGGTGAGGCAGTTGGTAGTGCAGGAGGCGGTGGAGATTATCTGGTGCCTCTTGGGGTCGTATTTATCGTGGTTCACTCCCATCACGATGGTGATATCTGCTCCATCTCCTCTGGCCGGGGCAGAGATCATTACCTTCTTTGCCCCCGCCTTGAGGTGCAAAGAGGCCCCTTCCCTGGTTCTGAACTTTCCCGTTGATTCAATAACCACATCTATCCCCAGATCTTTCCAAGGGAGAAGGGAGGGATCCTTTTCACTAAAGATCCTTATCCTCTTTCCATCTACTATTATTTCATCCCCCTCTGCGCTCACCTCCTTGGGTAGCGTGCGGTGAACCGAGTCATACTTCAGAAGGTGGGCAAGGGTTTGGGCATCTGTTATGTCATTGAAGGCAACAAAATCGAAGTTGGGGTCATCCATAGCTGCCCGGTAGACAAGCCTTCCTATCCTGCCAAATCCATTGATGGCGACCTTAATGGCCATTTTTCACCTCCATTTTTTAACCTTTCCCCTCGCTTCCTAAGATGTCTATCTTCTGACTTATTACCTTCTTCATAGCTTCCTTACCTGCCCCCAGTATCTTGCGTGGATCGAAGACCTCTGGCCTTTTCTGCAGAAACTCCCTCACCCCGGCGGTAAAGGAGAGACGGAGGTCAGTGTCTATATTTACCTTGGTGATCCCCAGGGAGATCGCTTTTTTTATGTGTTCATCGGGGACTCCTGCCGCTCCAGGGAACTTAGCCCCATACTTCTCCCCCCATTGGACGATCTCCTTCTTTACGGATGATGCTCCATGGAGGACAAGGGGGACAGAGACCTTCTTCGCTATCTCCTCTAACCGGTCAAAGGCCAACCTCGGTTCCCCCTTGAATTTGTATGCTCCGTGGGATGTACCAATGGCTATGGCTAAAGTATCACAGCCCGTCTCCTCCACGAACCTTACTGCTTCATCTGGATCGGTAAGGATAGCCTCCCGCGCATCCACCGAGATCTCATCCTCTACCCCCATTAATCTCCCCAGCTCCGCCTCTACGGAGACGCCAACTGCATGAGCGACTTTCACTATTTCTTTAGTCAGAGCAATATTCTCTTCCAGGGGGTGGCTGGAACCATCTATCATCACTGAGCTCCAGCCTGATCTTAAACAGCCGATGATGGTGGAATAGTCGGTTCCATGGTCCAAATGGAGGGTAACGGGGATGGAAGCCTTCTCGGCGAGCTTCCTGACCATCAGGGATAACTCCTCCATGCCGGCATACTTTATGGCCGACTGAGACGTAGCCACAATCACAGGAGACTTCTTCTCTACCGCTGTTTCGATGATGGCTTGGGTGAGCTCCAGATTGCTGGTGTTGAAAGCGCCGACGGCATACCCCCCCCGCTGAGCCTCAAGCTGCACATCCTTATTGGTTACTAGAGGCATTCCCACCTCCTTAAAAAGCTATATAAATGGTCCATAGAGGCCGGGCATTGGTCAGTTATCACTGGCTCTCCCGCCCTCTGAATTCCGATTTCTGAGAACTGCTTCTTATCCGAAGAAGACCTCAGCGATATTATAGAGGTCGATATCAACTGTGCGTATCTTCTGGGTGACTACCTTCATGTCTATGGGAACTACCCTGTTTGCGCGCAGGGAAACCATTTGGCCAAACCCACCTTGATGGATAAGGTCAATAGCAGCTATACCAAATCTGGTAGCTAAGATCCGATCAAAAGCTGTTGGTGTCCCCCCCCTTTGCAGATAGCCTAAAATAGTAACCCTTGTCTGGAATCCAGTTCTTTTCTTGATCTCTTTGGCCAGGACGTGTCCAATCCCTCCTAACCTGATGTGGCCAAAGGCATCTACCTCCTTCTCCTGGGCTATATATCCCTCCCCCTCTGTGCCTTCCGGCATCTTGGCCCCTTCAGCAACCACGACGATGCTAAAGTCCCTCCCCCTCTTGTGCCTCTTCAGGATTGCTTCACAAACCTCCTCGATGTCAAATGGGCGCTCTGGGATGAGGATCATATCCGCCCCGCCAGCCAAGCCAGCCTCTACAGCGATCCATCCGGCGTGCCTTCCCATAACCTCCACCACTATAACCCTGTTGTGGGATTCTGCTGTGGTATGTAATCTGTCAATGGCTTCGGTGGCGATATTTACCGCAGTGTCAAAGCCAAAGGTGTAATCAGTGCCCGGGAGGTCGTTATCGATGGTCTTGGGAACCCCCACTACCTTTAGCTCATGTTCCTTAAATAGCCTGTAGGCAACCCCCAGTGTGTCCTCCCCCCCTACTGCTACCAAGCCATCAAGCCCTATTCTCTTCACGTTTTCCTTAATTCTCTCTGGACCATCCTTTTCCTTATATGGGTTTGTGCGCGAGCTTTTTAGGATGGTTCCCCCCCGGTGGAGGATCCCGGAAACCTCATCTATGTTCAACTCCTCGGTCATTCCATCATATAATAGGCCCTTCCACCCCTCTAATATCCCGATGACTTGATCGCCATAGGTAGTTATTCCCTTCCTCACCACCGCCCTAATCACCGCGTTTAGTCCAGGACAATCGCCGCCTCCAGTCAAAATCCCGATCTTCATAGAAGCCATCCTCCTATAACTTTTCCGAATAATAAGCCCCCTACTGGACAATGTCAAGTTTAAAATTACCCGGAGGACGGTGATTGCTCGCAGTAATATTGGAACTTTATGCTGGTTTATCACTGAGGTTCTATTGATTTCTTGAAAGTGCTTGACAATTGGTTCGCCTAGCATTAATATCTTCATAAAGAAAGGAGGAGGGATGGCAACTACAAAGAGCAAGCACAAGAGGAAAAGGTTCCTCATCAGAATGAGATGGAAGAGGCGGAAAGAGAAAAAAAAGGCTCAGATGTTAAAAGAGGGATCCCGGCCAAAGTCGAGCAAGGTGCCAGAATGATCCCTGTCCTCACCGATCCTGCCATTTAGACCCTCTCATCTGCCATTAAGGCTTAGGGATAAGCCAAGATGGCATTTTTGTTTATCCCTTAATTACCCCTCCCCTTAGGGGGGGATGCTTTAAATTCATTGTTAGATAAGAGATTATAAATTTTTTGGGCAAGAAACTTTAATTTGGCACGCCTTTTGCTTTTGATTGGGTTGAAATCCTTAAAGAGGAGAAAAAGCCAAATCGAGAAACGAAAGGAGGTGAAGGGAAATGGATTTGGTAAGATGGAGACCGTTCAGGGATTTGGCCACTATGCAGGAGGAGATGAATAGGCTCTTCGATCGGCTCTTCGAGAGGTTCCCGGAAAGGAAGGAGTTTGGAGAAGGCCTATGGTCACCCTGCGTAGATATCTCTGAGACCAAGGATGAGATAGTGGTCACTGCGGAGATACCGGGGATGAAGAAGGACGACATTAAGATTTCGCTCAATGACAACATCCTTACGTTGAAAGGGGAGAAGAGACAGGAGAAGAAAGTAGAGGAGGAGAACTACCATCGGATTGAGAGAAGCTACGGAGCCTTTCATCGCTCCTTTACTCTGCCGACAACTGTTCAGCAGGATCAGGTTAAAGCCACCTACAAGGATGGAGTGCTCAAGGTTAGGTTGCCCAAAGCCGAAGAGGCCAAACCCAAAGAGATAGCCATCGAGGTGAAGTGAGCAGAAGCCTCTCCCCCCGTTTGCACGGGGGGAGAGGCTTTTCTGACCCTCTGAACTGTTCTATTGATTTTAAGATCACCAATTTAGGAGGTGAAGAAAATGGGGAAAGTGATTGGGATAGATTTAGGAACCACCAATTCCTGTGTCGCAGTCTTGGAAGGTGGCGATCCGGTAGTGATACCAAATAGTGAGGGCAGTCGAACTACCCCTTCAGTAGTGGCCTTCACCAAGGATGGGGAAAGATTGGTTGGTCAAGTGGCTAAGCGTCAGGCCATCACCAACCCTCAGAATACCATTTTCTCCATCAAAAGATTTATGGGGAGGAAATTCGATGAGGTGCGCACAGAGATTGAGGAGGTTCCCTATGAAGTAGTGAAGGGGCCGGGGGGAGATGCCCGGGTGAAGGCTGGGGGTAAGGAGTATTCACCACCGGAGATATCGGCGATGGTCCTCCAGAAGATGAAACAAACAGCGGAGGATTACTTGGGTGAGAAGGTTACCGATGCAGTAATTACTGTCCCTGCCTATTTTAACGACTCCCAGAGACAGGCCACCAAGGATGCTGGGCGAATTGCTGGTCTAAATGTCCTGCGGATAATAAATGAGCCCACAGCGGCCTCGTTAGCCTATGGATTGGATAAAAAGAAGGATGAGAAGATTGCTGTTTATGATTTCGGTGGGGGAACCTTTGATATCTCCATCTTGGAGATCGGTGATGGGGTCTTTGAGGTGAAGTCCACAAATGGGGATACCCATTTAGGGGGTGATGACATCGATCAGAGGATAATAGACTGGCTAGCAGAGGAGTTCAAGAAGGCAGAAGGGATAGATCTGAAAGGTGACCCCATGGCACTGCAGAGGTTAAAGGAGGCCGCGGAAAAAGCCAAGTGTGAGCTGAGCACCACGATAAAGACGGATATCAACCTCCCCTTTATTACCGCTGATTCATCGGGCCCCAAGCATCTTAACCTCACCCTGACCAGGGCCAAATTGGAGCAACTAATGGACGATCTGATCGAGCGCACAGTGGGCCCTTGTGAACAGGCCCTGAAGGATGCTGGGATAACGGCCTCTCAGATCGACGAGGTTATCTTAGTTGGTGGTTCCACCCGTATACCCAAGGTGCAGGAGACGGTGAAGAGGCTCTTCTCCAAGGAGCCCCATAAGGGGGTTAATCCGGATGAAGTGGTGGCAGTAGGTGCGGCTATACAGGGAGGTGTTCTTGCTGGGGAGGTTAAAGATGTGTTGCTCCTCGATGTTACCCCCCTCTCCTTAGGCATTGAGACTTTGGGAGGGGTATTCACTAAGCTTATCGAGAAGAATACCACTATACCCACTAGGAAGAGCGAGATATTCTCCACGGCTGCCGATAACCAGACCACTGTAGAGATCCATGTGCTTCAGGGGGAGAGGGAAATGGCTGCTGACAACAAATCGATTGGGAGATTCCACCTTGATGGGATTCCTCCAGCGCCCCGGGGCATCCCTCAAATCGAGGTCAGCTTCGACATAGATGCCAATGGTATCCTTAATGTCTCCGCTAAGGACAAAGCTACGGGTAAGGAGCAGTCTATAAGGATTGAGGCCTCCAGTGGACTCAGTGAAGAGGAGATTCAGAAGATGGTCAGGGATGCGGAGGCTCATCAGGCGGAGGATAAGAGGAGGAGAGAGGAAGTAGA
This sequence comes from bacterium, assembly GCA_029932675.1. Lineage (GTDB taxonomy): Bacteria > SM23-81 > DAOVCL01 > DAOVCL01 > DAOVCL01 > DAOVCL01. The sequence continues at coordinate 39,665 of JAOZPP010000006.1, read as the reverse complement.
GACACGTAATCGCGCCGATCAGTTGGCCTATGAGACGGAAAAGAACTTGAAGGAGATGGGTGACAAAATTGACCCGGCCACCAAGTCCAAGGTCGAGACGGCCCTCGGTCGGGTGAAGGAGGCACTCAAAGGGACCGATATAGGGGAGATAAGATCCTCTATGGACGCTCTCACCCAAGTGTGGCATGAGGCTGCCGGAAAGATGTACCAGCAGGCTTCATCTGCTCAGCAGGGTCCTCGGGCCGAAGAAGGACCTAAGCCAGAGGGCAAAGCAGAAGGAGGTAAGGGGAAGGCAGTGGATGCCGATTATGAGGTAGTGGATTGAGCCAGCATTAGCCCTCCTCAGCCCCGGGAAAGAGGCTGGTGTTCCATTCGGTAGGGAGTGAGAGAGCTTTAGCCTTATCCCAGGAGGTTCTTCAAATGGTCAAGGAAGAGGCAGTCCCAAATTATTTGGAAGATCTGCAAAGGCTTAAAGCAGAATTTGAGAACTACAAGAAGAGGGAAGTCAAAAAGCAAAAGGAGAACATCCAGCTTCTTAAATGTCAGCTCCTGAGGAAGCTACTCCCGGTGGTGGACTCCTTTGAAGAGGCGTTGAAGATGGGCAAGGAGAACCCGGAGGCGACCCTCAAAGGCCTCTGGCTTACCTATGAGAAGCTCCTCCAGGTTCTGGAAGAGGAGGGTTTAAGGAGGATTTTTGCCGTAGGGGAGAGGTTCGAACCGTCCAGGCATGAAGCAGTGGTGGTGGAGGAGGTGGAAGAGGAGGAGAGGGATGGGCTGGTCTTAGAGGAACTGCAGAAGGGATACCTGTTCAAGGAGTCTCTGCTCAGGCCCAGCAGGGTTAAGGTGGGAAAGCTGAGCGATGGAGGGAACTTTCCCTCCTCAAAGCAGTTACACGGGTAGAGCTTTTAAAAAGGAGGAAAGGATGAAAACGCACCCTATCACCAGATTTGCTCCACTTCCTCTGATCCTCCTCATCTGGGTGGGGCAAGTGCGGGCTGGTGCATCCTTGGCTGGCTTGAGCGAGGATTTTTCCCGCGTAGCCGCAGAGGTGAATCCGGTAGTCGTCTCCATATCGAGTGAGAAGGTGATAAAGGCCAAGGGCTCACCATTTAGCGAGGAACCTTTTAAGGACTTCTTTGGTAACGACTTCTTTGGGCGTTTCTTTACCATTCCCATCCCCCAGGGGGAGATTCGGGAGAGGGGTTTGGGCTCTGGGGTGATAGTGAGCAAGGATGGGTATATCCTCACCAACAATCACGTGATCTCTGGAGCGGAGAAGATATGGGTAACCCTCTCGGACAAGAGGAAGTTTAAGGCTAAGATCGTGGGCACTGATGCCAAGACAGATGTGGGGGTGATAAAGATCGATGCTCATGGCCTTCCTGTGGCCAAGCTGGGCGACTCAGACAAGGTAAAGGTGGGGGAGTTGGTATTGGCTATTGGTAACCCTTTTCGTCTATCTCATACGGTTACCGCAGGGATAATCAGCGCCAAGGGAAGGTCAAATGTGGGTTTGGCAGAGTATGAGGATTTTATCCAGACCGATGCAGCCATAAATCCAGGCAATAGCGGTGGTGCTTTGGTCAACCTTCAGGGGGAGGTAATTGGGATAAATACGGCCATTGCCACCCGTTCCGGTGGTTATCAGGGGATTGGTTTTGCTATTCCCATTAATATGGCTAAAGAGGTTATGGATCAGTTGATCTCTAAGGGGAAGGTTATTCGTGGTTGGCTAGGGGTGATCATTCAGGATGTAGACTCAGATATGGCTGAGGCGCTGGGCCTGGAGAGAGCAGAGGGAGTGGTAGTAGGGGATGTGAAAAAGGACTCACCGGCTGCAAAAGGTGGGGTGAAGAGAGGGGATGTAATTATTGGCTTTGCCGGTCAGAAGGTGAAAGATGCAGTGGGGTTGAAGAATATGGTGGCCACTCATAAACCAGGAACTAAAGTGAAACTCGAGGTAATCAGGGATGGCCAGAGAAAGGGTCTCTGGGTTAAGCTGGGGGAGATGCCCTCTTCGGGCTCATCATCATCTGGGGCAGCCCCGGAGGTGGCCGAGAAGTTGGGGATAGAAGTTGAGGAGTTGACTGAAGATTTGGCCCGCAGGTTGGGCTACACTGGCCAAGAGGGGGTGGTCGTCTCCGATGTGAAATATGGTAGCTTGGCCCAATTGGCCGGCCTAAAGCGGGGGGATCTCATCCAGGAGATAAACAGGAAGAAGGTCTCATCCCTCGACGATTATCGGAGGGTTTTGGGAAGGGTTAAGAAAGGGGAGAGCATCCTCTTCCTGGTAAGAAGGGGTGAGAACACCCTCTTTGTAGCTGTTAAGGTCCCTAAGGAATAGCTTTGGCTAAAAGGGCAAGAGGATGTTGCTTTAAGGGAAGGTTAGCAAAGGGGGATTTTACTTTTACACTTTCCGTTTCACAATTTGAGGCCTCACCTATTTCAGATCGCTTTACCTTGATGGCTTGCCCGTTCTGGACTGGGGAGGTGAAACTTCGTTAGACTCAGGAGGTAAAGATGCCTACCTACGAATATCTCTGTGAGAGCTGTGGGAGAAAGTTTGACATCTTTCAGTCAATAAATGACCCCCCTTTATCCCAATGCCCTTACTGTCGTGGCGAGGTGAGGAGATTGATCAGCGGTGGTGGGGGACTGCTCTTCAAAGGGGCAGGTTTCTACGCCACGGACTATCGCAGTGAAGCCTACAAGGAGGCGGCGAAGAAGGAGAAGGATTCTAAGAAGGAGGAAAAGTCTAAATCCGATGAGAGCTGAGAACTTTACAACAAAGTCGCAGGAGGCAATCCAATCGGCCCATGAGTTAGCCAAGGAGAGGGGGCACCCCCAGGTGGAGCCAGTGCACCTTCTTTTGGCCTTGCTTGACCAGAAGGAGAGCCTCGCCGCAGAGATCCTGGAGAGCATTGGAGTTCCTACCTCCCCCCTCCAGATGAGGATGAAGGAGAGGTTGGAGCATCTCCCCCGCCTCCTCAGCCCAGGTGGTGAGATCTACCTCTCCCCTCAATTAAAGGAGGTGCTTGATGGGTCCCTAAAGGAGGCCTCCAGATTGCAGGATGAATATGTGAGTGTGGAGCACCTTCTTCTCGCCCTTGCTGGCTCTAGGGATGGGGTAGGGGAGGATCTAAGAGGGCAGGGCGCCACTAAGGAGAGGATATTTGAGGCGATGAAGAAGATCAGAGGGGGGCAAAGGGTTACCGATGCAGAGCCGGAGACAAAATATCAAAGCCTGAAGAGGTATGGTCGGGACCTCACTGAATTGGCCCGCAAGGGTAAGCTCGATCCAGTTATCGGACGGCAGGAGGAGATCCGGCGAGTGATGAAGGTCCTCTCCCGTCGCACCAAGAACAATCCCGTTCTTATCGGAGAACCTGGAGTGGGGAAGACAGCCATTGTGGAGGGTTTAGCTCAGAAGATCGTCGCTGGGGAGGTTCCGGAGAGCCTCAAGGATAGGAGGTTGATTGCCCTTGATCTCGGGGCTATGATTGCCGGTTCCAAGTTCCGTGGGGAGTTTGAGGAGAGGGTAAAGGCTGTCTTGAAGGAGGTAGAGGGTGCTGGAGGTAAGGTCATCCTCTTCATCGATGAGCTCCATACCATCGTTGGAGCAGGAGCTGTGGGGGGGGCGATGGATGCCTCCAATATGCTCAAGCCTGCTTTGGCGAGGGGTGATCTGAGGTGTATTGGGGCGACGACCTTGGATGAGTATAGGGAGAATATAGAGAAGGATGCAGCCTTAGAGAGGAGGTTCTCCCCGGTTTTGGTTGAGGAGCCAACCGTGGAGGAGACCATATCCATCCTCAGGGGCCTCCGGGAGAGGTATGAGGTCCATCATGGGGTGAGGATTCAGGATGCGGCCCTGGTGGCTGCAGCCAAACTTTCCGAGAGATATATCGCCGATCGGTTCCTTCCAGATAAGGCTATTGATTTGGTTGATGAGGCCGCTGCAGAGCTGAGGATAGAGATTGACTCTATGCCTGAGGAGTTGGATTCCATAGAGAAGAGGATTAGGCAGTTAGAGGTAGAGAGGGAGGCGGTGAAGAGGGAGAAAGATGCCCAGAAGAGGTTGGAACCAATTGAGAAGGAACTGGCCCGCTTAAATGAGGAGAGGAATTCCCTCCGCTCCCACTGGCTGAGGGAGAAGGAGGCCATTACCCGGATCAGGGAGCTAAAGAAGGGGCTGGAGTCAGCAAAGCTGGAGGCGGAGAAGGCAGAAAGGGAGGCTAACCTGGAGAAGGCAGCTAGGCTAAGATATGGTGAGATAGTGGAGCTTGAGGGCAAATTAGAGGAGGCCAAGGCAAGGCTGAAGGAGATTCAGAAGGATAGGAAGTTGGTTAAGGAGGAGGTAGATGAGGAGGATGTGGCCGAGGTTGTCTCCAAATGGACTCATATCCCCCTCTCTCGGCTTACCGAGGAGGAGTCTGAGAAGTTGAACAGGTTGGAGGAGGTCCTTCATCAAAGGATAGTGGGGCAGGATCAGGCGGTAAGCTCTGTGGCTGGAATCGTGAGATCAGCTCGGGTGGGGCTTACTGACCCCCGCAGGCCCAATGGCTCATTTATCTTCCTTGGCCCTACTGGGGTGGGAAAGACTGAGTTGGCCAAGGGATTGGCCGAGTTCCTCTTTGGAGATGAGGATGCCCTAGTGCGGATTGATATGTCTGAGTATATGGAGAAGTTCTCTACATCCAGGTTGGTAGGAGCGCCTCCAGGATATGTGGGTTATGAGGAGGGGGGACAACTTACTGAGGCGGTGAGGAGGAGACCCTATTCGGTAATCCTCTTTGATGAGATCGAAAAGGCCCACCCAGAGGTCTTCAACCTCCTCCTCCAGGTGCTTGATGAGGGGAGGCTTACTGATAATAAGGGGAGAACTGTAAACTTCAAGAACACCATTCTGATTATGACCTCTAACATAGGTGCTCCTCTGATCATGGAACTCTCGGCGAAGATCAACCCATCCAATGAGGCATTGGTATATGACCAGATGCGGGAAGAGGTCTTGGCCCTCTTGAAGAAGAACTTCCGTCCTGAATTCCTTAATAGGATCGATGAGATCATCGTCTTTCATTCCCTCTCCCCAGAGGAGGTAAAGAAGATAGTCTACCTTCAGTTTGAGGAGATAAGGGAGAGGTTGCAGGAGAGGGATATTGAGCTAAGTTTATCTGCTGAGGCGGCAGAATATATTGCCAAAACTGGATTTGATCCAGCCTTTGGCGCCCGCCCCTTAAGGAGAACTCTGCAGAGGTATGTAAGCCAGCCCTTGGCAAAGAAGATCCTCTCCGGCCAGATTAAGGAAGGGGAGAGAATCCAGGTGGTCCTGCAGGAAGGGATGATCGGGTTCAAGAAGGGATCGAAGGGTTAGGGTGATGGGATCGGGATCCTACCACCTTCACCGTTGAGCGGTTTGACCCTCAGGCGCTGATCTGCCCAAACGATCTGCTTGGGGATAACATAGACCAGGGGATTCCCCCCCTGGTTTTTTATAAATTCCTGAAAAATCCCCTTGAAATTTACCCAAGATCTGTTATATTTAACTAAACTCTAAAATTGCGGAGGTGAAAGATGAGAAGGGCACCTCTTCTTCTTTTTCTCTTAGCGGGCCTTCTCCTGATGATAGGTAACTGTCAAAAGGAGAAGCCAAAGACCGAGGAAGAACTCTATACTATGGCCCAGGAGGCCCTGAATAAGGGGAATTCTCAGGATGCCTTAAAGTACTACCAGCAGATCCTCAAGGAGTATCCCCAGAGTAGCAATAACTATAAGGCTCAATTTATGATTGGCTATGTATACTCTGAGCAGTTAAATGATACCCTGAAGGCGAAGGAGGCATATCGGAAGGTAATAGAGCAGTACCCAAACTGTGATCTGGTGGAGAGTGCTCGTTGGATGATGGAGAATGCGGGGAAGAAATCGCTTGACTTTATCTTTAGTAAGGGAGACAGTGCAGGGGCAAAGGGCAAGAGAGGCCCCAAGAAATAGCAACGCCAAAAAGGCCTGAGAAATTCAGGCCTTTCTTTTTGGGGAGGTATCTCTCCGGGGACCTACCCTAAAGGGCGTTGGCCGCCAGGTTTGGATTCCTGACGGCCTATTGATAATACAAGGGCTATTACTTTGGCATTTCGGAATTTCTAAGAAAACCCGAAATGTGGGGGTTGTTTGAAATCCCGCACCTATGCATAGGTGTGGGACTTCAAGGGTGACGGCGGAGCGCCATAGGGCCGCTGAGGCCCTCTGGAGAAGTTAGCGACCGAAGGGAGTTAAGTTCGATTATGGCGGAGAGATTAAATGCGCCCATTGAAATCGTCACCAAGAAACTGCCGAAGGGTGAACCCTCCGGCAGTTTCTTAAGATAAACTAACCTCTACCAACTGAGCTACCGCAGCAGAACCATCTTTTTGGTCTTCACAAAATTCCCAGCCTTGATGCGGTAGAAATATACCCCACTGGCCAGTTCCTTGCCAGCATTGTCCCTTCCGTTCCACCTCACCGAGTAGTAGCCAGGAGCTTGTGGCTCATCCACCAAAGTCCTCACCTCCCGCCCTAAGATGTTGTAGATCTTTAGGGTGGTGTGGATAGGGGAATTCTCAATTCTTAATTCATAATTAATAATTGTGGTAGGGTTGAAAGGGTTGGGGTAGTTCTGGGAAAGGGAGAAGTGATCTGGCAGAGATGGCTTAGTAGTTGGTTCCACCCCTACTGAGGTAAGCCAAGGGTCATAGTCCACCGGCCCATAGAACCAGGCGGGATCAGGCGGTGACCCACCCCAGAAGTTCATCTCCGCCTTTATCGTATCGGTTACCCCCTCACAGTATACCGCATATTGAGGAGAACAGGAGCCTGGGGTGATGCTGTTGTTGCCCGTTCCCGGGATGAGGGAATCACCTAATAGAGGGCAGCTCTGGTAGCAGGCTACACCTATGCTTCTACAACTGTCAATGTGGTTGCCAGAAACTATTGGCCTGGAGCCTGTATAAAGGGCCAACCCTACAACATTTTTGTCCAGCTTCTGTTCTGAACTTCCCTTGATCACGGTGGTTGAGTCCAGACCTATCCCCAATATGCCGTAATAGCCACCCCCTATGTGGTTGTCCACTATCTGAGCTGAGGCATCCTCAATGTATATCCCCGTAGTCGCTGTGGTATCTCCTTCCCTGGGTATGTCACACTCAAGGACAGGCATAGCAATGGTATTGCCGCTGATGACCGCCTGCTTCTCTGGCGAGTTTCCCACCACCTTGATGGCACAGTTCTGATTGGGATTAGGGAAGTTGTTCCCCATTATGTAGGGTGAGCAGTCCTGGGTATAGACCCCGTAGGCATTGTTGCCATAGATGGTATTACTGGCGATGGTGAGATCATCCACAGCACAAGCCTTTATCCCATAAAACTGATTGTGTTTTATGGTGCAGGAGGTAATATGCCCTCCCTGGGCCGAGTCAAAGTCCACCCCGCAATATCCATCCTTGATTGTGACATTCTCCATCACTACCCACCCCTGGTTTTTGACCCTTATTCCATACCAACTTCCTGGGCCGGAGGAGGTGGATGCAAAGCTAACCGGCTGGGAGGCTGTTCCCAGGGCGCTCATATTCCCCTCCACGATAAACTCACATCGGGATGTATCCACCCCTCCCTTTTGGTTGTCCTGATTGGGCATAAATATAACATCTGTCCCCGCCTGAATAGTTAATATCGCCCCGCTGTCTATAGTCACATCACCGGTTATGTAGAGCTCTCCTTCCCAGGTAATCCCTTTGCTGATGTGCCCGCTAAAATAGTGCTTCCTTGAGGTATACAAACCTGTATGCCAATAGTCGTGCTGATACATTCCCCATTCGATCTTATCGGGATCATAGATACAGGGAAGGTCCCAGCCATACAGCTTCCCATCTGTGCAACCTAAGAGAATATCCAGATCGCCATCCCCTTCCAGATCGGCCAGGGCTGGGGATGACCAGCTTCCCCCACCGAGCTGAATGGGCCAACCTAAGGGCTCATCACCATTGACCTTGAAGGCATGGAATGGATGGGCCCGGCCACAACTGATGAGCACCTCTGCCCCTTCATCCCCGTCTACATCAGCTATCACTGGAGAAGCATAGTTCATCCCTATGCTCTTCTCAAATAAGGTGTTGCCCTGGTAGTCAAGGCAGCTAAGACGTCCCCAGCCTGAACCATAATAGCCCACGGCAATCTCCAAGGTAGAGGGGTTGCCATCTATATCTCCCAGGGCAGGAGAGTTGTAGATCTGCCCTCCAACCTGGATAGGCCAGCCGGGGAAGGGATCCCCATTTGCCTTCCAGACCCCAATCTTGCCATTTAGCCAACCGCTTACAACTACCTCTAAGCTTCCATCCCCATCCAAATCACCCAAGACAGGAGGGGCCTTGCAATAGCTGTCTATGCTGTTCCCCCAGATTATCCCTCCACCAGAGGAGAGAAGATAAATATGACCATCTGGCTCATAACAACTTATTGCCAACTCCAACCCCGGGCTATCCGGGTCTACATCCCCAATGGCTACCCCAGCAGGGTTGCCCGCCAGTTCAACCGGGAAGCCATCTACCTGGGAGCCATCGGAGTGCCAAGCATACAGCTTGCTATCTCCACCCCCAATCAGAACCTCCAAACTTCCATCCCCATCAATGTCCGATACCGCCGGGACTCCACTGGCCGAGCGTGGGGTGGATTGAGGCCAACCGTGGAGATTCTCTCCCTCCCCGTTCCAAACATAGACGGAGTCGTTACCCTCCCCGCTGATGACTACATCCAACTTTCCATCCCCATCGAGATCGGCCAGGGCCGGGGAGGACCTGGTGGTGTAGGTAAGCACCTTGGGCCAGCCATCCATCAGGCTGCCATCCGCCTTCCAGGCATAGACCTCGTTCCTGGAGGCTACCACCACCTCTTGTGTCGAATCACCATCCAGGTTGCCAGCAACAACCGAGGAGCGGTTCTCCCCCTCTGTGGCTATGGGCTGAGGCCAGTCTGGGAGAAAAGAAGGGTTTGTCTCTACCTCAATTAATTCCGTGGGCCCACTCTCGTCCCCCGATGAATCAATAGCAGTTACCTTGTAATAATAGAGGGTTGCCGGGGCAAGCCCCTGATCCCTATAACAGCAAAACCTAATGGGAAAGGGATTGACTTTAACAAACTCCCCATCACGGGAGGGGCTGCGGTACAGGTTATAGCCGGCTACCGGTTCGGCAAGATTCTGGTAACCCCATCCCAGATCCACGAAGTCCTGGCCAAAGAGTGAAGCCCAGACCGCATAGGGGGGCAAGAGAGTGGAGAAGTGAATCTCCTCAAGCCACTGCCTTCCATATCTATCCCTGAGCACTAATGTAAAGTCCATTGAGTCTAAGTTGCTGACGGTAAAGGAGAATGGATCCCTGCTCAGCTTAGCCGACAACGCCCCAATGGAGCCGAAACTGGAGAGGCTGTCCGTCACGGTTATTCCTGAATTTAAGGGCCTGAGGACCGCCACCACCGAATCGGCATCCCCCCAGCCATAGTTGTGCACCAGGAGGGAATCAACGGTAACCTGAAGGCTATCCTCCCCAACGGTGAGCCAGTTGCCCGTCAGCACCAATGAATCTGACCTTACCGCTACCCGGAACTCATCCTCCCAGGTATAGAGGTAATGCCCCTCCTGAATCTCCACCTGAAAGGAGGCCCAGGGCAGAGAATCCGGCCAGTCCGGGGATAGGGTGAGGATGAAAGGTTGGGAGAGATTGTTTCTGCTTCCCCCTGAGGGGATGTCCCCAAACCAGCCGTAATCAGAGGTTATATCCACCAACCCGCTATCCGCTGAGCTGAGGGTGGCCGAGACCAGTTGGGCCGGGTTCTGGCCTGAGTTGCAGAGGGAGATGACCAGTTGAACAGACTCCCCTGGCCTCATCGCCTCTGTATAGGTTGAGCAGACATAGACATAGGCCTCTGGACTGCTCCCCACTGTGCAGGTTCCCTCGTATGGATAACGGTTTTGGGCAGTGACAGTTACCGAGAGGGTTCCCGGGGTGTCGGGCTTGTAGTCAAAGGTTATCTGCCCATTATCACCTGTAAGGCCCACCGCATAAGCCTCCTTCCCCTTCTGCAGGCAAACCAGGGCCCCGGGGCAGTCGGTGGTGACGGTAAACTGGGTGGGCCCCAGGCCAATTGAGGAGGGATGAGAAACCATAAGCTCAGAAGGTGTATCCGTCCAGACCGGCATAGCCGGCTCACCGAGCATATTCATAATGTAGACCAGGTAGGGATCATGACCTGACACCAGTGCCACATCCTGAGTGGTGGCAAAGGCCTGGCCTAAGAAGTAGAGGGAATCCCCGAAAAGGGACTGATAGAACTGGAGATCCTGCCAGTTGGGGTCGTTTTCATCCCAGCTTGAAACATAGCTGATTCTGGTATTGCCGATAAAGGCCACCCCACCACCATTGGGGTTGTTGATGAAGTGCTCTGAGAAGCAGTCGTAGTCAAAGGCATTAGGGGAACAGCCAAAGGAATAGAGGATGGATAGCTTAGAACCATTGGTCAGGTCATCAGCATCCGTCCTCCAGATCTTGCCTCCACCCGTCTCCGCCCCCGTGCACAGACAATACTTGCCTGCGTGATCCCCGTGGTTGATAAAGTGATAGCCGGAGTTTATCGCCGCCAGGGCATTTGTGCGGTTCAGCTCAGCATCGCCTGTCCATAAGGGATGTGGAGGCGGCCATGAAATCGGATCATCCTTTGGCCCATAGAGCTCCCATTTGGTCAGGCCTACAAGGGGATACCAAGGACTATATTCAGGGTCCTGTATTGCCTCCTTCGTCCTTGGCCCATAGCCACCACTATCCACGATGGATCCCCCTAAGAGGAGGATCTTCTTCAGGTAATCTGTGGGTGGGTTCTTCTCATAGGTGAGGATCTTGTTGATGAAGACATTCACCTGGGTGGTGTCCTCAGCAGGTGCCCGGCCCAGCCAGACATCGGGGTCCAGATCCAACCTATCCCCGGGCCTATAGAGGTCAAACTGGGTCTCCCAGCTCTCTCCCCCATCTGCGGTATGGAGGATAATCCCCCCACCCCCCACAACCCAACCCTGGAGGGAATTGGGGAAGGAGAGACCCAAGAATTCCCTATCGGGAACCCCATCCTGCCTCACCCAGCTCAGACCCCCATCCTGGGTATGTAGGATGAGCCCACCGTAGCCCACCAACCAGCATTCCAGGGAGTCAATAGCACAGAGGTCAATAAATAACTCACCTGGGCCCGGCTCTGTATCCTGAACCTCCCAGCTCCCTCCTCCATCTGATGTGTGTATCACCCTGCTTGCCGTATTGGCCCAACCATTACTCCTGTCTGCGAAATGGACCTCATACAGTGTTCCTTTCACATCCACCGGAGTCCTCTGCCAGTCCTGTCCCCCATCCTCTGTATGGAGCACAGCTCCCGCCTTACCGTAATACTTGCCAACGGCCCAGCCATGGAGAGAATCAATAAATGTGATCCCAGAGAGGAGATCACTCATTCCCTCTGCCTGATAGGACCAGTTATTCCCCCCGTCCTTTGTGACCAAGACCTTCTCCTCCCAGCAGCCAACTGCCCACCCTTTGAGGGTATCCACAAAGCAGATACAACCACAGCCGACTCCTCCCTTGCTTGACTCGTCCTCCTTACCGGTTGGCTGGACTACCCAGTTCTCCCCTCCATCTGAGGTATGGAGGATGGTCCCATCCTCCACCAGAATCCATCCCTGATTGGGATTCACAAAGCTAACCCCGTCTAATCTTTTATCGGTTCCGCTCTCCTGAGCCATCCACACCTTCCCACCATCAGAGGTGTGCAGAATTGTTCCGTTGTCTCCTACTGCCCAGCCCTCCTGGGGGTTGACGAAGTCCACCGAATAGAATCCCATACCAAGCTGCATCTCACCAGCTCCATCCCCAAATACCGCATTCCCATTGCTGTTCCAGCTCTCATCCAGGCCGGAGAAGTAGAGGTCAGAGGGGTCCCTGGAACTGCTTAGTCCCCTGTAAGGCAGGACATCGGTGTCTCCACCCAAGAGAACCCACATCGTCCCCCAGTAGCTGTAGCAGTCCCTGATAAAGTTGTGGACCTTCTCCTGGGGGTCAACCCCCGGGTAGTGGGAACCAATCCACTCCGTTGTCCTCAGCTCGGTGACCACCCCCTCCTTTGTCCTCCAGTCGGCCAGCCTCTGGAAGCTGTCCTTTAGCTCCTCCGAGCTGATGATTACCTCATCAACACAGTCACTCTCCAGGGAAGGCAGGGGGGTGATCTTGGGCTTTCTTAGCCTATCCCGCTTCTCCATCTTTGCCGGGATCCCTGCGTACCCCTCCATATCCTCCGGGTTCTCTATCAGGCTGCGGATATACCTCTCCACCTCCCTCTGGCTGAACTGAGACCTCCGATAGACCGGCAGGGCCCCATTGGGGGCAGCCGATAGCTTCAGTTGAAAGGAGATCTGGGTGTAGAGGGTGAGGGTGCTGTCAATACCGTTGTAGCGTAAAGGGTATAGCTTCAGGCTGACGATGTGATACCCGGCCCGGTAGCCATCACCGATCACCTCCACCAGCTTCCAGGGATAGGGGAGACCGGAGAAATAATACCAGGGATCTGGCTCCACAAAAGGGAGAGGTTCACCCCCATCCAGAGAAACGGGGTATTGCACAGGGTAAATCCAGTAATCCCCCGAAACCTCCTGGCTGTAAGAGCCTACTATCCTCACCGAGTCAACCTGAGCATCCTGCGGGATGAGAAAGCTCAAAGTCTTTGCCGGAAGGCTGGGAGCACCAGGCTCTGTGGTAAAGGAGTTGCATCCCTCCAGGTTTACCAGATCATAACCCTCCTGTTGGGAGAAGGTCAAATCCTCTGGGGAGAAGCTTATCGACTTGGACAGGGTCCCCCAACCTTCTCCCACCAACAGCAACCCCAAGGTTGCCGTCAATACGATGATTAATCCTACCCGTCTCATCGTTCTCTCCTTCCTTTTGTTTTTCTATCGAGGCGTCAGAACCCCGATTCTGACGCTCTACCTACCTCCTCACTGCAAAAGTAACATCTTCCTTGTTTGGCTGAACCTTTCTACCCTAAGCTGATAAAAGTATATCCCCGAACTCACATCTCTCCCTCCTTTGTCTCTACCATCCCAAACTACCCTGTAAAAGCCTGGCCTCTGTGGTTCATCCACTAAGGTTTTCACCTCCTCCCCCAAGATGTTGTAGATTTTGAGGGTGGTGCGGACAGGGGGATTCTTCATTCTTAATTCATAATTCATAATTGTGGTGGAGTTGAAGGGATTGGGGAAGTTCTGCCCCAGGTTCACCTCCCTGGGCAACCTATCTCCCCAGGGCTCCTCCCTCACTCCTCCCCACTTCAAATTCCCCATTGAATCTACCCTCTGGGCACAAACATTTGCTCTCACCCCTGCCTTACCTGCAGGGGCATGAGCCCAGGCGATGATAGCACCACCTGCACCATCTGGCACCATAATAGGGTGACCTTCCCAATCTTTGTCAGTACACACCCCCAAGCCACCCTCTCCCCACCGCAGAACCCCTGATGAGTCCACCCTCTGGCAGTAGATGTCCCAGTTGCCCGCCCGATAGTCAGTCCAGGCAATAATGGCACCGTTGCGATTGTCAGAGACAAGGTCAAAGGTGGTATACATCTGCTCTGTAGTATCAATAGCGGTGATGATGAAGACTCCGTTACTATCCCATAGGGTTTTCCCACCCCCATTTATCCGCTGAGCATAGAGGTCTTGCCTCTCATTACGATAGTCAATCCAAGCAACTGTTTCGCCATCTGCACTATCACTTACACATCCATCTACTGCCTGTAGACCATCCGCCAAACAAACTGGAACGCCAGCCCTCTGCCATAAGGTATCTCCACTCCCATTCAGCTTCTGACCATAAATATCAACGCTGGGTCCTCGCCCATCTGACCAGGTTAAAATCCCCCCCCCCCTCCCATCGCTTACAATCATAGAAGCCGATTGCCTACCCTCCACAGTGCACAATGGAAAATTCCACAAAATATTTCCATTTCCATCTATGCGAGCAACATAATTGTCATCTCCAAATCCATAGGCGTTTCCCCAAGAGATAATTGCTCCCTTCAAACCATCACTCATCATTTGAGGAGAGATATAATCGGCATCGTCAGCGATAAGCACCCCCTTTCCCCACCTCAACCTTCCCAGGGAGTCCACCCTCTGGGCATAGAGCCTGGTGGAGG
>JAOZPP010000006.1:0-25312 GCA_029932675.1 bacterium | reverse complement strand
ACCCCATCTCCCTTCCACCCGCTCTCCCCAAAGGTTAACCCTCCAACAAAAAGAGTAACCATCACCCCTACCAACAAACCTATCCTTCTTATCATCTCACTCCTTTTCTGCCTCCCTAAACAAAAAGGGGCGCATATCATTATCGGCAACCTACCAGTAAATCCGATAAATGACTGCCACCCCTTGGCCGTGCCGAAGCACGGCACCGGCAGCAGCCTTCTTCTTACTGGTAGGTTAGAGGGCAAAGCCCTCTTTAAGAAAAAGGACTGCTTCTTATGGGCGATACCAAAAGGTCCATCCTTTATCTACGCAAATTTAGTAACAGAGTCATCGCATGTCAAGTTAAATTTTGCCCTTTCAGGGCTTCTGCCTCTGATTATCGGCATCAGGAAACATCTCCCACGGAGAATCTCCCCTTAGGCAGATTCTATGGGACACAGATTAACGCAGATCATTCGGATTTGTTCTTGGTAGGGCTTATGGCCTCACGGATTCCTATAGGAATAGACTGGAGTTTGTCCCGACCCGCCGCTGCAGGGAGAGAGATAAATGTCTGTCCCTGCAAATCTCTCCTACCATCGCTCAAACCAAGCATAACCTTCGCCTTCTCCTTAGTCCTCCCCCATCAAGGGGGAAGAGGATCTCTCGAATGCGCAGTGCTGTGAGCAAGGAGTTCACTAAATTATTACCCAATTAAGTTGTCAAAAACCATATGCCTGTGGCTACCGATTCTATTATGGTTTTTCATCCGATGCAGAATGAGGGGTAAGGTATTTCCTTAACTTCCGGATAGGCAAAGGTAATTTTAACTTTCGCAAATCGCATTTGAAATTCGAAGCTTCGCTACTTTCATGATAGGGAATTGTGGGTAATTTCTTACCTAAGCTCAGAGCGCGGTGGGCATCGTCCTCCCGCGGCTATATGGCTGGGGGAGTTTTCTTTTGTCTTACCCCTATTTGTCCCCCCTTTTTGCGCCTTTATAGGGGGATGATGCGGTTTATCGAAAAATCATTGCCCTTTGAGGTGGTTTCGTTATATTTGGGGAAGAGCTCAATGATGGGAGTAACTATGCGGACTATGACGGTGATTTCAATTTTAATCATGGGTTTGATCCTCCCCCCTCAGGTTCAAGGGGAAACCCTCTGCTGGGTCAAGGGCACCGTTAAGGGTGAGGAGGGGAAACCTTTGGCCTACGCCAATGTCTTCTTAAAGGGGCGAATAGAGGGGGCGATGAGCGATGAGCAGGGAAACTTCACCTTCTCCACGAGAGCTGAGGGCAGATTTACCTTGGTCTGTTCCTATATCGGCTACCAGACCTACGAAAAGGAGATAGTCTTGAGGCCAGGGAAGACAGTCAGGCTAAGTATTTGTTTGAAGACCAAAATAATCAAGGGGAAGCCAATAACCATCACCGCAAGTAGCTTTACCAGCGCAGATAGAGAGGGAGTAACCCTCTCCAGCCTGGATGTGGTAACTACTCCCGGGGCGGCAGCCGATGTTCTCTGGGCGATAAAGACCTTCCCAGGAGTGGCCCAAGTGGAAGAGGGGGCGGGGATGTTTGTCCGCGGTGGGGATGTAGGAGAGACAGTGATGCTCTTAGATGGGGCAATCCTTACTCATCCCTATAGATATGAATCCCCTACCGGTGGGTTCTTTGGCACCATTAGCCCCTTCCTGCTCAAGGGGACTTACTTCTCCAGTGGGGGATTCTCTGCTCGCTACGGGAACGCTCTCTCCGGCGCATTGGCGATGGAGAGCAAGGACTTACCAGCAAAGATGGGGATTACCTTGGGGCTGGGCTTGGCCGCTGAATCTGCCGCCCTTGCCCTCCCCCTAATCCCGCAAAAGTTGGGTTTCTCCTCCTCTGGGAATATCAGCGCCACAAGGGCTATGTTTAAGCTGAACAATTGCAGCGAGAAGTTCACCCAATATCCCTATGCCCATGACCTGAATTTCAACCTTATGTATCGGTATTCTACCACTGGCTACCTTAAGCTCTTTCTCTTTCAGGAAATGGATAAAATCGGGGTGGAGATGAAGAACCCCCAATACGGGGGATTTTACAAGGGGAAAAGCCTTAACTGCCTCTACAACCTGAAGTTCAGCGATCTTTTTGTCCACAAGCTTTTCCTTCAGGGCAACCTGGCATTCACCAATTTTGAGCAGAGTTCACATTTGAACAGGTTAGATCTGAATAGCCAGGATAGGTTGGGTCAGTTCAGGCTCTCGGGGGAGTATGAAGCCGGCAGCGATCTCACCCTGCGCGGGGGCATTTCTTACCTCTCCCGAAGGGTTCTCTGTTCAGGAACAGTTCCCCAAGAGGAGGCTGATCTAAACCCTAATGCCCCGGTAGATATAGTCGATACCCACTACCGCTCCCGTTTGGCCGATGGCTTTATCGAGGGTGAATTCTATAGTCTCTTAGGGAGGTTCGTCCCTGGGCTGCGCGGGGAGTATGAATCGAACTCCTCTGAATTCACCCTTGACCCTCGCCTCTCCCTGATGTTCCCCTTGGGTCTTCACTCTGGATTGACCGCAGCTTGGGGGGTCTATCATCAGTATCCTGATCCCCAATACTATGATCCAAACATCGGGAATCCGCATCTTACGGCGATGGAAGCTACCCACACTATTATGGGCTACGAATATCACCAGGGGAACCAGATCTTGAGGATTGAGGCCTACTCTAAACGATATAGGAACCTGCTCTTAGAGGACTCAACCAATAACTATACCAACGATGGTTATGGATATGCCAGAGGGGTTGATCTATTTGTGAAACGATCGTTTAAATCCGCCTCCGGTTGGCTCTCTTATGGTTACCTTAAATCCCGGCGGAGGTGGAAAGGTTTCCCTGATCTCCGGCCACCATATTTCGATATCACCCACAACCTCACTTTAGTAACAAAATTCCGTCTTGCCCCGCGCCTGGGTCTGGGAGCTACCTACCGTTACGCCACAGGCAAGCCCTATACCCCAGCCCCAGGCCAATACCATACCAAGAGGGTACCAGACTACCGGAAAATGGATGTAAATTTAAGCTACCTCTGTAGCCTCTTCGAGGGGAACCTGACGGTCTTTTACCTTGCCATCTCCAACCTTTTGGGGAGGGTGAACATCTTTGACTACCGCTATTCGCCTGATTACAGGAAAAGGGAACCAGTGAAGAGCTCCTTTCGTCGGTCGGTCTACTTTGGGGTATCGCTAAGTATTTGAATGCCGTAACTGGTGCAAGAACTGGGGGTATCTAAAAGAGGAGGTTTGCAATGTCTATAAAACTGCCGAAGTTGACTGCGGCTACAGTAGTTCTGGGAGTTCTCCTCTCCAGTTCCCTTTATGGGGGTGAAGGGAGTGGGGGTGGAGGAGGTTTCCTCTGTGGGGTGAATAGAGTTGACCTAACCCATCTAAAGGCGGAATTGAGGAATAAAGGATTTGGTAGTTTGAAATCAAAAAACACCTTCTTCGGTGGCAGTGGTTATGGTCTGATCAAGGGGAAGATCATTATCGCCGGTGAAGGGGGAAGCTTCACCCAGGAAGTGGTGGGGGATACAGCCAAGGCGAGGCTAAGCGGTGGCTACGGGTTTTTCGATGTAGGAAGGGTGATCTTCTCTAAGGGGGGGTGGAGACTCTTCCCCTTCATCGGCATTGGAGGGGGTGGTTTCAATCTCAGAATCGTCGAAAGGGGTCCTATCCCCACATTTGATGAACTGCTCCAAAACCCTGGTTGGGAGGTAAACCTCACCGCTGCCGGCTTCCTCTTCAATTTCGGAATTGGCCTGGACTACTGGCTAGTCATTGGGGGAGATGAAGGAGGGGAGGGTGGTCTGTTATTTGGGATGCGAGCAGGTTATATTGTTTCCCCTTCTAATGCTGATTGGAAGATGGCGGATACGGATGTGTTGGGGGGACCTGATATAAGGCTCTCAGGCCCCTACATCCATCTGATCTTCGGAGGGGCAGGGAGAGAGAGATGATGTACCCGAATTATTCCTAAACTGTAGAGATAAATCTTTCGCTCTGTCCGCTCATTTCGGAGAGGTCTAAAGTCCTGTTCTTTTTAAATAGACAAGATTGAGAAGATAATCGGGGTTAGAAAATTCTTTGGACCTTGTCAGGAAGACGTTGCCGAGATGATTTAATCCATATTCAGGAGGTCATAATGAGGAGAGTTTTCTCGGTGGTGGGGATTATTCTTGCCTTTAGCTCATTTGCCCATTCCCAGAGTCCTGTCGACTCGTTAATCATCCAAGGCAAGGAGTATATGCAGACTGCAGTAAATGGCTGGGATTTGCAAAAGATGCTGGCGGCACGTGGTTTATTTGAGAGGCTGTTGAGCGATTCCACCTATCCTTGGCTTATCCATTATTACATCGGCTATGCCGATATGCGGATTGTCACCTACTACTTCAGTAAGGAAGACAAAGATAAGGCACTGGAGTATGTGAATGATGGCGTCAAACATCTAAAGGCGTCAATTGAGCTCAATGGAGATTTCGCCGAATCCTACAGCCTCCTCTCCTCCTTGTATGGGGACAAAATAGGGATAAAACCGCTTCTGGGGATGACCTTAGGGCCAAAGTCCGGGGCAGCACAGGGGAAGGCCTTCGAACTCGACCCCCAAAATCCCCGGTCCCATCTGATAGCCGGGGAATCAGCCTATTACACCCCAAAGCTCTTCGGCGGCGGGAAGGAAAAAGCCCGGAAACATCTCCATCAGGCTGCCGAATATTTTACCACTTATCGGCCCGAAAAGGAGATCTACCCCTCCTGGGGCCAGGAGGAGGTTTATGCCTACTTAGGGTTGATTGAAATGGACAGGGGTAATCTCATTGAGGCCAGGGAAAACTTCCAAAGGGCTCTCCAGATCAACCCCAACTATGGCTGGGTTAAGTTCTACCTGATGAAAGAGTTGGAGAAGAAGGCCTCTGGGGAAAAGAGATGAAGCTGCCTTAGAATACCGAATAAGGCCGAAGCTTAAAGAAGCACCCCATCTTGTGCCCCCCTCGGTGTTTAATGCTTTGGGCCGACGATAGATTGAAGAGGCGATTATCATTTATACTCGGTTTGGCATTGGCTCTGGGGCTGTTTCCCCTCTCTGGCTGGAGCTGGCGAACCTGGCATCCAGGACCAAACCTGACATTTAACATAATATGCAAATGGGGAGTGACAATTGCGATCATCTTCTGGGTCATCCTTGGGGAGAGGAGGTCACTCCGCTCGATCGGCCTGATTCGGATGAAACCGATTCATTGGCTCATCGGGATGGGTACCTTCCTCGCTGGAGGGCTCCTCTTCTGGCTCAGCACCCTTTTGGCCCAACTTCTTGGACTCACAGGTAGCTTAGGTGGTATCGAACTACTCAGTCGGCAGCCAACATCGATGTTGATCCTGCTGATCGGGACGGCGGGAATTACCGAGGAGGTTATATTCAGGGGCTATTCAATTGAGAGATTAGGATCCTTAATAGGCAGCAGGCTTTGGGCTGGCCTGATTACAGCCACGATTTTCACCGGCCTTCACCTTCGATTTTGGGGTTGGGGGATGATCATCCCAATCGGTTTTTGGGCCCTCTTAGTGACGGGGGTTTATCTATGGACCCATCGGCTTGGCGTGGTAATCCTGGCTCATTTGTTAAATGATCTCTTTTTCCTGGTGATCCTGCGTGGGCTATTGATCTGGTAGAGGGTCCTGGCAAGAAATTATGAACAGTCCGGTTAACTCGATCTATTCATAAATTTCCCGGTTTTGTTTTTGGTTGCTTAAAGTTAGACAACTTCTACCGCACCTCAATACCAGAAGCCCTAAAGACCCCGACTGCCCCTCCCGAACCGGAACGGTCGGGAAAGTAGGGTAGAGATGTAAAGTTTGTGAATAATTCGGGTTGAAGTGAATTAAAAAATGGAGACCCCACTTGTATGAACCCTTCAGCAGATAAAAAGCGGATAGAAGTTAGGAGAGGGAGGTTCCTCCTCTATGGTTTCCTCCTCTGGACCCTGTGGGTTATTTTTTATTCCATTATCTTTAAATTTCAGGTGGGAGTTTCCTGGTTTGTTGCCCTGTTTGTTTCTGCCGAAAACTACTACATATTTGCTCTGCTCAGTATCGGTATCTGGTTCGTTTGTCGTCAAATCCCGTATGGTCGCCTACCTGTTCCCATTTTTGTCTTCATTCACTTCATACTGGCTATGCTATGTTCGGCGCTCTGGTTATTCTTGACCTATGGGGTATGGTATCTGCAATCAGGGGAAGAGATATTTGAAGCTGTCCAGATAACCAAGATAATAGGTTGGCAATTTCTCTTTGGTATGATCACCTATCTCCTCCTCGCTGGCATATTTTACACCATCATCTACTACAAACATTACCGGGAGGAGGAGCTAAGGGAGGCCGAGTTGAAACTCTTAACCCGGGACGCGGAGCTTAAGGCCCTAAAACTTCAAGTTAATCCCCATTTCCTCTTCAACTCATTAAACTCGATCAATGCCCTGGTGACCGAGAATCCCCAATTGGCCCGGAGGATGATTGCCAGGCTTTCCGAGCTTCTGAGAATTGCCTTAGAAAGTCACGAGAAACTGCTGGTCCCATTGAGGGAGGAGCTTGAGTTCGTCCACACCTATCTGGAGATCGAGCGGATCCGTTTTGGTGAGAGGCTGGCCTATGAGGAGCAGGTTGACCAGAGGCTTTTGACCCAACCATTTCCAGCAATGTTGCTCCAGCCCCTTGTGGAAAACGCGGTGAAACATGGGATAGTCAGCAGCCGGAGGGGGGGAAGGATAAAATTGAGGATAGAGAGATCTACTGAGGGAATCAACTGTTCGGTAGGCAACACCCTACCAGAGGAGGTTGGTATAGAGGGGGAGGCAAACCAGGGGGGTATGGGTCTAAGCAACATCCGCCAGAGGCTGGAGCGACTCTATGAGGGGGATTATGGGTTCGGCATCGACCGTTCGAATCCCCAGTGGTTTGAGGTCACACTTACCCTCCCTCTAAGGTCGGAGGCTTAAATGAGGAGGATCACTGCAATAATCATCGATGACGAGGAGTTGGGGCGAAGGATCATCAAAGAATACTTGAAGGGCCATCCAGAGGTGGAGGTTAAAGCAGAATGCCAGAACGCTTACGAGGCGTTGGAGGCCATCGAGGAGCATCACCCGGACCTCCTCTTCTTGGACGTCCAGATGCCGGAGATCGATGGCTTTGAACTCCTGGGGATGTTGGAGGAGGTCCCCTTGGTGATCTTCTCCACCGCCTACGATAAGTATGCATTGAAGGCATTTGAGGTCAATGCAATTGATTACCTGCTCAAGCCCTATGAGCAGGAGAGGTTCGATATGGCCCTGGAAAGGGCTAAGAAGGACCTTCGGTCTAACCAGGAAGGGCAGCGCAGGATTGAGCAACTCCTCGACCATCTTCACCAGGAGAAGAGGTACTTAGAGAGGCTGTTGATCAAGCAGTCGGGCAAGATAATTATCCTCAACCTAAGGGAAATCCAGTGGATAGAGGCTATGGCCGATTATGTGAACATCCATACCGGTAATGATACCTACTTGGTTCACCAATCCTTGACCCATATAGAATCTCGCCTCGATCCGAATCAGTTTGTCCGCATCCATCGTTCCTCTATCGTCAACCTCGATGCCGTGCAGGAGATCGTGGGTTGGGCGAAAGGGAGGTATAAGGTCCTTCTCAAGAGCGGAAAGGAGTTGAACCTTAGCCGCTTAGGGGCAAAAAGACTAAAAAAGATAATGATTTGATCTCAGGGCATTCTGAATCCCCTTAAGAGGAAGCTATTCGGCTGCCCCCTTTATGCCCCACTAAAATCCTGTGTACGGAGAGGAAGTGTCCAGTCTATATAACCGATGAGATGGGGATATGAGCACCTCCCAAGGGTTTGGAACCCAAGGGAGGTTTCTAATTCCCCAGTGGCGGTACGAATCGGTTGGAGGTGCAAAATGTGGAATTACATCATACTTGCTGGAATTTGGATTGCTATCATCCTAAAATGGCTTATCCCTGTCGTCCGTGAGCATATCATTTATGAAATCTATGTGGCCTGTGGATTGGGACTATATTTTACCTCTTTTCTTCTGAACTCTTCCTGGGGGGAGATAGGGATCTTCCCACTGAAGGTCCTCGGCTTTGCACTCTTTCTTCCGGCGGCCTTCTTCCTTGGCGCCAGTTTTCTCAACCTAAAGAAAAGAGGTAAACCACCAACGGGATGGGAACAAACTACTGTGATGATCGAAAACGGTGTATATAATATCGTTCGCCATCCCCTCTATTTAAGCCTTGCTCTATGGGCTATAGGGGTGACTTTGGTCATCCAAACTGTTCCCACGGCTGTATTGGGGATACTGGCTGGTTTCTGCTTTTGGATGGCTGCCAAAGAGGAGGACGAATACAACATAAGGAAGTTTGGAGGTCGATATCAGAACTATATGAGGAGGGTCCCCCGGTGGAACTTCCTCAGGAGAGTGATGAAGTAAGGCTTAAGTTTTTAAATACCAATTGACATCTTTGCCCCCTTCTATTATTTTTAATAGCAGGTTTATGTAACGGAAAATATTAAAGGGGGGATAATATTTCTCAAAGGGCTGGGGATTTCTATTATAAAAACAAAATCAGATAAAGTAAGGAGGGCTCGACTTGTTGGTGAAAAGATTCGCCGTTCTCCCCCTTCTCCTTTGGCTGGTCCTTCCCCCTGGGGGCCAAGCCGGGGAGATAGAGGAGAACTTTCGCTTGGGTTTAAGGGAGGCCTTAAAGTGTATCAAGCTAACCCCGGAGGACATCTACCTGAGGAACGACTACCTGGAGCCAGACTCCTTTAGGTTGGGAGCGGTAAATCACCTCCTCAACCACCCCTTGAAAGTTGTCCCCTGGCTTGATTCCTTAAACACCGAATTAAACAGTGTAAATCTCAGCCAAAGGCTACTAAAAGCGGGCAGGGGTTTGGACCTCAGCCCAGTAGATCCCCAGGTTGATACCAGTGGATTGGGGCCTCTCCTGCAAGGGGAAGGTCATTTCCCCCTCCCCCAGGGACTGCAGACCTCGATAAAATGGCTGTTGGGAGGAGTAAAAAAAGCCAATCAGTTGATGGAGGAAGCCTTCTCCTCCCTCAACGAAGAGGAGATGGAGTTTCTCCTTAAGCAGGGGCCAGAGGTGCTCAAGGAAGGGACGTTTGATCCCCAGAAGCCCATTGAGTTAACGGAGAAGGAGAGAAAAGAGGGGGAGAAGAGGGACAAGAGGGTCCTGGAACTGGCCGAGCAAATAGAGAGGGGTAAGATAATCTCTGCTGGCGTCGTCCTCACCAGGGCGCTTGAATTGGCCCAAGATTCCCTCGAGGGGCAAATTGAGCTTGGGCAAAGGGTACTCATTGATCTTCTCACCCCGTGGGGTAGGGTTATGGTAGGTGGAGTAGGGCCCAACTACTATAATCAACAAGATGTAGCGATAATCATAGATCTGGGAGGAGATGACCGATACGATCATATCAGCCTGCCACAGGATGGCCGGACTATGGTCATCATTGACCTTGATGGGGATGACATCTATCTTGGAGATAAAGGAAACTATGGTAGTG
Organism: bacterium; assembly: GCA_029932675.1. Classification (GTDB taxonomy): domain Bacteria; phylum SM23-81; class DAOVCL01; order DAOVCL01; family DAOVCL01; genus DAOVCL01. Next base: position 15,732 of record JAOZPP010000006.1, on the reverse strand, counting down.
GTCTCTTTGGGGTGGGGTTGCTTTGGGATAGGGGAGGGGATGATACCTATATCGCCGACAACTACTCCCTGGGGGCAGGGTTCTTCGGCTGTGGGGTCCTCTGGGATGGGGGTGGTAACGACAGGTACATCTCGGATACGGCGGGGCAGGGAGCAGGTGCATTTGGGGTAGGGATCCTCCAGGATGATGCGGGAAACGACGAATATAGATCGGCCCTGTTCTCCCAGGGATTTGCCTTTGTAGGAGGGTTTGGCTGGCTTTCCGATGGGGGAGGGAACGATCTCTACTATTCTGGGGGAAAGTATACTGATAGGCTGAGGTATTTTGACCACTACCTCAGCCTCTCCCAGGGATTTGCCTATGGCCTTCGTCCTTACGCATCAGGGGGGATTGCCCTCCTGGGAGATCTGTCGGGGAACGATACCTACATCTCCGATATCTTTGGACAGGGATCAAGCTACTGGTATTCGCTTTCTGGCCTAATTGATGGAGGGGGGAACGATACCTATGTCTCCTATCAGTATGCCCAAGGGGCGGCTACTCACCTTACCTTGGCTGCTCTACTGGACAAGGAGGGCGATGATAACTATATCTCCCACGGAGTCTCCCAAGGATGTGGCCATGATCTGAGCTTTGGCCTCTTGGAGGACTGGAGGGGGGATGACAATTATGCCACAGGTGACCTCTCCCAGGGGGCGGGAAATGCCAATGGCATTGGTATCCTCTTTGACTTTGGGGGCAGTGACAATTATGAAGTGCGTAAGCAAGCTAACACCAATGGCTATGGTGATTACAGAAGGGACTATGGTTCGATTGGTGTCTTTATCGACCTCTCTGGGAAAGATAGCTATGCGGCCGGATATGAGAATCGTTCTTACTGGGTCAAATCAAAGTATGGGGTAGGGGCAGATCTGGAAAGGCCCATCAAGGAGGCGAGATGAAGAAGAGGATGATTTTGTTTGGCTTCCTCTCCCTCATTCTCCCTTCCAGCCTCCAAGCAGAGGCTAAATCAGTTGAGGAGCTCTTCCGGGAGGCCTCCTCGGCAGAGCTTCAATACGCATCCCTAAGAAAGCCGGCAGAGGAAGAGTTAGTCCGCCGGGGGGGAGAGGCTGTCCCCTACTTAGTGGGCAAGTTAGGGACAAGGAATGCTCGGGAGAGACATACCTTGGAGAGGGTTCTCAGACGAATCAAGGGTCCGGCAGTGGAACCATTAATCGAGGCCCTAAAGACGGATGATCCCTATACTCTCCGGTTAGGCATTAGGATCCTGGGGCTTATCGGCGACAAGAGGGCTCTTCCTTCCCTCCTTGAGTTTTCCTCCTATCCCGACTGGAGGGTAAGGTCTGTGGTGGCCTTCGCCCTGGGAAGGATTGGGGCGAGAGAAGCAACCCCTTGGTTAATCTCCGCCCTTGGGGATTCAGTAGATCTGGTGCGCAAATCTGCGGCGGTGAGTTTGGGGGAACTAAATGATCCCCGAGCAACAACTCCGCTTCTCAAAGGTTTATCCGATCCTTTCTATGCGGTAAGGTATTCATCGGCCCGGGCCCTGAGCAAGCTGGGAGAGGCCGTGATCGACTCCCTTCTGGCTATTCTCGAGGAACCGCTGGGAAGGAGAGGATATTACGCAATTGAGGTCTTGGGGGAATTAGGGGATAAGAGAGCCCTTAACCCCCTGATATCCCTGCTTCAGAATGAGGATTGGGCTATCAGGGGCTTTGTTGCCCAAGCGATTGGGGAGATCGGGGGGGGAGAGGCTAAAGAGGCCCTGAGCCTGGCTAAGAGGCGGGAAAAACATCCCTTTGTCCTCCGTAAGATTGGGGAAGGGCTGCAAAGGTTGGAGCAGGGTAAGGCCAGCCAAGGTGATGAGTAGCCACTCTTCTTTGGAAAAGAGTTTGAAGAGAAAATCACTTCACACCATGAGAGGAAAACTGTATCCTCTCGGTTTTCTACTTCTCTTGTTTCTCCTTTGGGTTTCAAGAGGGCGGGGAGAGCTCCCCTTTACCCTCAAGGTTATTCCGCCATCCACGGAGGTGGAGGAGATCATCCGAGAGAACTATCCCTCAATCTCCAGTGGGTTAGGGGTAGGGCTTACCGGAACCCTGAGTGTATATCTTGCCCCAGATCGAGCCCGGTTCGAGGAGCTTGTGGGGACAGCTTTCCCTGATTGGGGTTTGGCCTGTGCCCTTCCCTCCAAGGGGGCTATAATCCTCAGAGATTTAGAGACTACTAAGGGGAGGAGGGATTTGGAAGAGGTGGTCACCCATGAGCTAACCCACGTTCTCCTTCACGGGAACCTCTCTGATGTCCATATCCCCCGTTGGTTTGATGAAGGCTTGGCAATGAGCCAATCTCAACAATGGAGGATCGGATTAGATTTTACCCTTGTTAAGGCAAGGCTCACCGGTTCCCTCCTCCCTTTGAGGGAGATCGATCGGGTAAACACATTCTGGAGAGAGAAAGCCGACCTTGCCTATGCAGAGAGCTTCTCTGCAGTGCTCTGGTTGGAAAAAAGCTTTGGCCCTCAGACTATACCCAGGATAATCAAAGGGTTAAAGGAAGGGCATTCAATGAATGGGGCATTATGGAGAGCCACGGGCTTAGGCTTGAGGGATTGCGAAAACAGATGGCTTCATTGGGTGAAGGGAAGATATAATTGGCTGGCCCTTTTTGCTGATACCTCACTTATCTGGTTGGGGTTAACTGTTCTCTTCATTATAGTTTTCTTCCTTAAAAGATGGAAGCAGAGGGATATTCTAAATAAATGGAAACGGGAAGAGACCTTCTCCCCTCCATCAGATGATAAGGGGAATCCGTTATCTCCTTGAATACCTCCTCTTGAGGCTGGTTATTGGGGTGAGTCGGGTTCTCTCCTGGGAGAGTTGCCACCGATTAGGAGAACTCCTCGGGAGGACTGCTTTTGACCTCTTTGGTCTTCGGAGAAGGGTTACCCTGATCAATCTCCGATTAGCCTTCCCCCAAATGGGAAAAGAAGAGCTTATTTCCCTGGGGAGGAGAAACTATCAGGCCTTGGGCCGCACTTTTTTTGACCTCCTAAAATTGCCTCATTCTAATTTTCAGAACAGGGTTGAGTTTGCCGGGCTGAACAACCTAAATCAAGCTTTGCAGGGAGGGAAGGGGGGGATAATCTTGAGTGGCCACTTCGGCAGTTGGGAGCTTCTGATGTCCGCTCTGGTCCAGAAGGGTTATCCTATAGATGCAGTAGCTAAAGAGCAGCACAACAGGTTAGTTGATAGGTTGGTCAACGAGTATCGGGTAAGGTCTGGGATGAGAGTAATCAAGGCAAAAGGGGGGAGTTGGAAGGTGGTGAAGGCTTTGAGAAGAAACAGGTTAGTGGGTATTCTGGCCGACCAGGATGCAGGGGGGGATGGTTTGAAGGTCAGCTTCTTCTCCCAATCCGCTTCCTTCAGTTCAGGTCCGGCCTTACTTGCCGAGAAGACCGGTTCCCCTATAGTTATGGCCTTTATTGTGCGAGAAGGGGAGGGAGAGAGGATAATTATTACCCGTCCCCTTCCTTCTGGAGGGAAAAAGGAGAGAACTCAGGTTTATGCCAAAACCTTAGAGGGATACATCAGAAACTATCCCGACCACTGGTTTTGGCCCCATAAGAGGTGGAAGAGCACAATTGACCCCTATTAAGAGGGTTTTGATAGTTCAAACTGGCTTCCTGGGGGATCTGATCCTCTCCACTCCTCTGATCAGGGCAACTAAAGAGTCCTTCCCCGAAGCTGAGCTGTTTTTCCTCTCCATCCCTTCTGTGGCTGAGGCCTTAGCCCACAACCCAAACCTTGCTCAAGTAATCACCTATGACAAGAGAGGGAAGGATAGGGGGATTAAGGGATTTTTGCGGATGGAGAAGGAGTTAGGGGAGATGGGGTTTGATCTGGCCCTTATCCCTCACCGCTCCCTGAGATCTGCCCTCTTGGCTACAGGTGCAGAGATCAAGGAGAGGATAGGATTTAATCGTAGTGCGGGGTTTTTCCTCTTCACAAAGAGGGTCGGCTACCAGTGGGGGATTCATGAGGTGGAAAGAAACCTAAGTCTCCTCTCCCCTTTGGGAATAGCCCCTCCTCCTCTTCCCCCAGAACTCTTCCCTGGCAATGAGGAAAAAGGCAGGGTTGAAGATTTCCTCAATGGGGCAGGGGTCTCCCGGGGGGATGGGTTGGTGGGGTTTGCCCCTGGTGCCTTCTGGCCCACCAAAAGGTGGCCTGTGGAGAAGTTCGCGGAGTTGGGGAGGCTGGTTAGGAGGGGGGGGGAGAAGATTGTCCTCTTCGGCTCATTACGGGAGAAGAGGATCTGTGAGAAGCTCTCTACCTCGATGGGGGGAGGTGTTGTAGTAGCAGCTGGTAGGCTCACCGTGCTGGAGTCTGCCTGGCTTCTGACTAAATTAAAGGTTTTGGTGACCAATGACTCGGCTCCAGTGCATATGGCCTCTGCTATGGGGACCCCGGTGGTAGTGATCTTTGGCCCTACTACCCCTCAGTTTGGCTTTGGCCCCTGGGGGGAGGGGGAGGTAGTGGAGAAGGATCTCCCCTGTCGTCCTTGTAGCCCCCATGGCCCGCGCAGTTGCCCCCGAGGGAGTTGGGATTGTATGCTGGGGATTGGAGTTGAAGAGGTTTATGCTCAGGTAGTTAAGTATTTAACGAGATGAAAAATATAGAATTGAGACGTAGATTAATGAACCCATCAGTAAGTTTATGGATGAAGAGTTCTACATTGTTCAATTAGCAAAACACCCCTAAACCTATGTACGATTCACCTAAGGATCAGCCCGCCCTGGCAAAGCTTATCTCCTTTCTTAAGCTATTAAGGTGGCCAAATTTCCTTTTAGTTTTCCTCTCCGTGTTGGTGGGAGCTTTTATGGGAGGGGTTTTCCCGCTTTGGCCGGTTTTAATCGCTGGTCTATCTGCTTCTTTGATCGCCGGTGGGGGGAATGTCCTTGATGACCTCATTGACTTGGAGATAGACAAGATAAATCGCCCTTTTCGCCCTCTCCCCTCTGGGGGTATCAAGCTCAGGATGGCCAGGGTTCTTACCTATTGTCTCTTCCTCCTTGGGTGGGCCTTCAGTTTTCTCTTAGGGCTGGGGGCTGTCCTCCTGGCTACCATCTCCTCCCTTCTCCTCCTTTCCTACCCCATCTGGTGGAAAAGAAAGGGATTGATAGGGAATTTAATAGTGAGCCTTTTAGGTGGTCTTGCCTTTCTCTACGGGGGGATTGCGGTGGGAGAGCCGAAAGGGGCCCTAATCCCTGCCTTATTTGCCTTGCTCTACCATTTTGGCCGGGAGGTGCTGAAGGACATAGAGGATCAAGAGGGGGACAGGGTTGGAGGAAAGATGACCTATCCGCTGGCCCACGACCTTATCGCTTCCCTGAGGTTAGTCACCCTAAGCTTTGGCCTTTTAATCTGTTTGACTTTTCTCCCCTTTTTACTTAATATTTACCACCTGCCTTATCTGTTAGCCGTTGGTCTGGGGGTGGATAGCTTTCTCCTCTTCCTCCTCCGGTACATTTGGAAGAGGAGGGAAGCAAGTAAGTGGTCAACGGTAAATGGGTTATTGAAGCTGGATATGTTATTTGGCCTGGCTGCTATCTGTTTGGGGAGGGTGTAAATGAGGATCGTCCTTCAAAGGGTAAAAGGTGCTCAAGTTAAAATAGATGGGAAACTGGTGGGGAGGATTGGTAAGGGGTTGGTGGTTCTCTTAGGGGTAAGGGAGGGAGATGGAGAAAGGGATGCCCAATATTTGGCGGAGAAGGTGGCCAACCTGAGGATTTTCGAGGATTATTCCGGAAAATTTAACCTCTCGGTAACCGATGTTGGCGGTGAGGTTTTAGTTGTCTCTCAGTTTACCCTCTATGGAGATTGTAAGAGAGGGAGAAGGCCAAGTTTTACCCAAGCTTCCCCTCCAGAAGAAGCAAACAGACTGTATGAGATGTTTGTCAACCTCCTGCGGGAGAAGGGGTTGAGGGTGGAGACGGGTGTCTTTGGGGCGAAGATGTTGGTGGGGATTGAGAATCAAGGGCCAGTAACCCTGATCTTAGAAAGCTGAGATGGCCTGGGATCTTCTATCCGGCAGGAGGTTGATCCTCGCCTCATCATCTCCGCGGCGGGCTTGGATACTCAGACAGGTGGGTATACGCTTTCGCACTGTAGCAGTGGAAGTAGAGGAGAACGCTGAGGAGGGCATTACTCCAGGAGATTATGTGCTCACCCTTGCGGAGAGAAAAGCCCGCTCTGCTGCCTCTAAGCTGAGGGAGGGGGTGGTATTGGGAGCGGATACCATAGTCTTCTTTCAGGGGGAGATAATGGGAAAGCCAAGGGACGCTCAGGAGGCGGTGGAGATGCTTACCCGGTTGAGTGGAAATATCCATGAGGTCTATACTGGCCTGGCCATAATCGATGTGGGTAGGGGGAGGATAGCCACAGGCTATGAGGTGACCAAGGTGAAGTTTCGCCCCCTCTCTGCTGAGTTTATCGTCAACTATGTAAAGACAGGAGAGCCCTTAGATAAGGCTGGGGCTTATGGAGTACAAAAGAAGGGGGCCCTTTTGGTAGAGTGGGTGAAGGGGTGTTTCTATAATGTTGTTGGCCTTCCCCTCGCCAGGCTATTAGGTCTTCTTCGGGAGCTTGGCTATGGAGTTTAAGAAACTCGGCCGTTTTTTACAGAAGGAGAGGAGGGCCCAGAGGATAAGTCTGAGGGATATAGCCGCGGAGACCAGGATAAATATCAAATACCTGAAGGCTATAGAGGAGGGGAGGGTTGAGGAGCTCCCCCAAGATCCTTACCTCACCATTTTTTTGAGATCCTATTGTAACCAAATAGGTCTGGACTTTCAAGAGGTGAAGAAAATGCTCCCCCAGGAGGTTGCCCCCCCTGTAGTGGAGCAGCCTTCGCCTTCCCATCGCTGGCTCTGGGTTTGGTTGTTTATCCTCCCCATCCTTGGCTTGGCCATAATCCTCTATCCCCGGAACCCCGAGAAAGCTAGGACCCCGCCTCCAACGAAGGGTGCGGTCTCCTCAGCCGTCTCCGGCTCAGAGGGCTTAACCGTAATTGGCCCAGATACCTTTCCGCAAATGCCTCACCTCAGGCCTGATACTTTAAAGCTGGAGTTGGTGGGGATAGAATCAACCTGGGTTTTCATCGAAGGAGATTCCGGGTTGCTTTGGCAGGGGATATTGAACCCAGGCCAGAGAAGGACCTTCTATTCGGGTGAAGGTTTTCTCGCTACAGTAGGGAATGCTGGTGGGATCGTGCTCTTTTTGAATGGGAAGAGGTTGCCCAAATTGGGCCCGAGCAGAAAGGTGGTTCACAACCTGAGAATCGATAGGGAGACCGTAGGGAAACTTTTGTTACAATGAGCGATCGAATAATCTTTTTAGGAACTGCTGGGGCCAGGTTTGTGGTCACCAGCCAGATTAGGGCCTCAGGCGGGATGTGGTTCACCTTAGAAGGGACAAACCTCTATCTGGATCCTGGCCCGGGCGCTTTGGTCAAATGCAGGTCAAAGAGGGAGAAGCTCGACCCAGCGAAATTAGATGGAATAATCCTCTCTCACAGGCACTTAGACCATAGCTCCGATGTGAATATTATGATAGAGGCAATGACCAAAGGGGGCTTTGAGAGAAGGGGTAAGATCTTTGCTCCGGTCCAGGCCTTGGAGGATGATCCAGTCATCCTCCGCTATGTGCGGGACTATGTGGAGGAGGTGGTTACCTTAAGGGAAGGAGGAAGTTACCAGGTAGGGGAGGTGGAGTTCACTACCCCTATTAGGCATATCCATGGAAATGCGGAGACCTACGGGGTAAACTTCAGGTCTCCTTCTTTCACTATCTCCTATATAACAGACACCAAGTTCTTCCCTGAGCTAATCGGCCATTACCGAGGTAAGTTTCTCATCATCAATGTGGTCAGGCTTAAACCCTCTGATCTCGATCATCTCTGCCTGGAAGATGCAGAAAGAATAATTAATGAGGTGCAGCCCAGGCTCGCCGTCCTTACCCATTTTGGGATGACGATGATTAGAGCCAAACCCTGGGAACTGGCTGCTGATCTCTCCCAGCGGACTGGGGTGGAGGTCATCGCCGCCCGGGATGGAATGATAATTGAACTGGAAAAGTGGAAAGAGGAGGGAGATTAAATGAATGGATTAGAGCTACTTCTTAAACATAAGTGCCCGATCTTTCCGCTTAAAAACCCATGCAAGAAAGGGAAGCCAAAATGCTAAAGAGATGCATTCTTTTTATTACATTCTTTGCCCTGTTTATGCCAACACTCCAAGGTGGGGAGCTGGAGGAAATCCAGAGGGCCATAAAGGAGAAGGGGGCAAAGTGGACCGCTGGAGAGACATCGGTCTCTAAGCTTCCTCCTGAGGCGAGGCGAAGGCTCTTGGGGGCTATACTGGAAGAAGGAGAGTATAAGGAGGAAGAGGTAGAATTTACTACAGATTCTTTGCCCGCTGAGTTTGACTGGAGGGACTACCAGGGATACGATTGGACAACCCCGATTAGGGACCAGTTAGCGTGCGGAAGTTGCGTAGCCTTTGCCGTAGTGGGGGCATTTGAAGGGGCTATAAAGGTGCACTTCAATGCTCCCCAGTTGAATATCGACCTCTCCGAACAATATCTCTTCTCCTGTGGAGGAGGGGATTGTGAATACGGATGGACAAACAGCTCCGCTTTGAATTACTTGAACTTGCACGGCACCCCAGATGAAGCCTGTCTGCCTTATGTTTTCCGCGATGACAACTGCGACCAGGCCTGTGCTGATTGGCAGATGAGGGCCCGGGGGATCGAAGAGTGGGGGAATGTTTACCCTCAGCCAGAGCAGATCAAGGCCACGCTTTACACGAAGGGGCCACTGGCCACCGATTTTACAGTCTATGAGGACTTTGATTATTACACGGGCGGCGTTTATGAGCATGTTTGGGGAGATCCTGTAGGTGGCCATGCGGTAGCCATTGTCGGTTGGAGCGATCAGGATTCCTGTTGGATCTGCAAGAACAGTTGGGGAAGGAGGTGGGGGGAGAAGGGGTGGTTTAAGATAAAATGGGGAGAGTGCGGCATAAACTCAGGTGTTGCCTGGATGACCCCTTCTCGACCCCCCTATCCCAAGCTGCTGTTTGCCTCCTACGCGGTTTCTGATTCGAACTTTGGCGATGGAGATGGAGTCTTGAACCCTGGGGAGACGGGGGACCTTCTTGTGGCCTTGAGAAATGAGATAAGCTGGGGTCAAGCAGATACCGTCACCGTCACTTTAAGATGTGACGATCCTCGGGTTACCATCTTAGACAGCCTGGGAAGTTATGGAGTTATTCAGGCTGATGACTCAGCATTTAACTCTGCCGATCCCTTTCAAATCTCCGTCTCGGAAAGTGTGGGAGTGGAGAGCATTCCTATGGAGCTTTATCTACAAGCTAATCAGGAAGGGGATAATCCCTATGCCACTCTCCGGGGATTTGAACTGCAAGTGGGTTGGCCCCAGATAGGCTGGCCAGTTGACTTAGAAAATGGTGTTTACACTTCTCCTTTGATGCTGGACATAGATAGAGACGGTCAGAAGGAGGTTGTCTTCGGCGGTGTTGACGGTAGGCTCTATGTGAAATCCCTTGATGGGGAGGATAAGGTAGGTTTCCCCTTCCAGGCTGGGTGGGTTATCGAGGGTTCTCCAGCGGTGGGGGATATAGATGGGGATGATACACTGGATATAGTCTTCGGCTCTTGGGATTACAAGATATACTGCTTGAGAGCCAATGGCCAGTTGCTTTTCCCTCCATTCTCAACGGGATCCTTTATCACTGCCACCCCAGTTCTCTCCGATCTTAATGGAGATGGGAGCTTGGAGATAATCGTGGGGAGCTACGATAAAAAGCTCTATGTTCTTAAAAGCGGTGGCTCAAGCTTCAACGATAGTTTTCCCTACGATGTAGGCGGTGCAATTACTTTGGGGACTGCCGTAGGCGATATAGACCGAGATGGGCAAAAGGATATCGTCTTTGCTGCCGCCAATAGGATATATGCCCTTTCTTCAGATGGAGAGCCTTTACCTGGCTGGCCAGTTCAGTTGGGGGGGACGGTAAGCTCTGCCCCCTCCATTGCCGATCTAAATGGAAGTGGCCCTCAGGTGGTAGTTAGCTGTAAGGACAAGAATCTCTATGTGCTGAACCCTGATGGTACATTTGACCTCGTCTTCACTTCTGGGGGGGAGATAAAGGGTTCACCCTCCTTTGTTTCCTTTGGTGGTGATTTAGTTATTGCCTTTGGAGCAACTGATGGGCTGCTCTATTTGGTTAGAGAAGATAGCACCGTGGTTGCTGGTTGGCCGGTTGATCTGGGATATCCCATAGAATCCTCCCCCTGTTTCTCAGACCTTAATGGCGACAGCTTACCTGAAGTAGTAGCCTTAAGCAAGGATGGTAATCTCTATGCCTATAGCCTAAATGGGCAGCCACTCCCCCATTTCCCTATGCCCGCAGGGGGTACAGGTCCCTCTTCTCCGGCGGTTGCCGACCTGGATGGGGATGGAGACCTGGAGATAGCCTTTGGCTATAGCCTGGGGGTGCAGGTCATCGATTACAAAGCTAAGTCCTCTCCAGGGAGATATTGGAGTATGTTCAGGGGCAACCCCTGCCGCACGGGCAACTATGCCGATATATTTACTGGAGTTTCCAAGGGAGGGAAGGAGGTATCCCTTCCCCGGGAGTGTGTTCTCTATCAGAACTACCCCAACCCCTTCAATCCCACTACGATAATCAGATACGACCTTCCCCAATCCGGGAATGTGGAACTGACTATCTATAACATCTTAGGGGAGAAGGTGACAAGCTTAGTTAATGGCTATCAGAGGGCAGGGGAGAAGAGGGTGAGGTGGCAGGCTAACTTCTTCCCCTCAGGTATCTACTTCTACCGGCTAAGGGTAGGTGGCCAGACCATCACCAAAAAGCTTGTCCTCATTAAGTGAGTAGTTCCCCATCCAACGACCCTGGTCATCCTAAAGCGGGGACTGGAGAGGCCTTCGAAATAGGTTCTGGCCCTAATAAGACTCTGTTTAGGTCAAATTAGGCCCAAAGATTTGGGGACCTCCCTGTGTAGGAGCTTACCCCACAGACCTCAGACGAGCGAAAGCCAAAGGAGAGGAAGATCTGCTATGTCCGCTAATTTCCAAGAACTCATCGATAGGCTTGCCTCTCTCTACGGCATCGAGTCGGAGTATATCGACATCTGGGGAAATCGCCACCTAACTTCCCTCAAGACTAAGCTGGCTATCCTGGAGGCCCTCGGCGTGGAGACTGGAAGCGAAGAGGGCCTGCGCCGGGGGCTCTCCGTGTTTGAAGGGAAAAGTTTCTTGGAACCCGTCCTGGTGAGAGATCAGGGGGAGCTTCCCCAGGGGTTTACCATCCACCTCTCTGCTAAACCTATTCCGCAAAGTTTTGAGGTGGAGATTTCCGGGAGTGAGGGGAAGATCTGGAGCCAGGGGTTTAAGAGGGAGGAATTGGTCCTCAGTGAAGAAAACGGCCTCATCACCTGCTATCTTCCCCTCCCAGACTCTCTCCCCATAGGTTATTACGAATTGAGGATTTGGGGAGGGCCAGGCGAAAACCCCACTGGTGATTCACTCTTGGTCGTTCATCCGGGGACCGTTTACCTTCCGGAATTCCTTGAGGGAGAGGGGAAGACCTGGGGGTTGTTCTTTCCCCTTTATGCGCTAAGATCAAGGAAGAACTGGGGGATAGGTGATTTTAGAGATCTTAAGGAGCTTCTGCCCTGGATAGGGGAGAAACTTAGGGCCGGGTTTGTGGGGATCAACCCCCTCCATGCCATTAAGAATCGTCGTCCATACCACCTCAGTCCTTACTTCCCATCCAGTCGAAGCTACCGTAACTTCCTTTATCTCGATGTGGAGGCGATCCCTGAGTTCAGGGCGTCGCCCCAAGCCCAGAGGTTGGTAAAGGGGGGGAGCTTCCAGAGGAAGTTGGAGACCCTGAGATCCTCTCCTTTGGTTGATTATGAAAGCGTGGCCACCCTCAAACTAAGGGTCTTGCAGTTACTCTTCAACGCGTTCCTGGAGAAAGCCCATCCATTAAGGGAGAGAGGATTTCTGAAGTATCGGGAGAGGGAGGGAAAGGGCCTTGAAGATTTTGCCACCTTTCAGGCCCTGAGCGAGGAGTTCCCCGATCAGGTTTGGCTCGAATGGCCGCAAGGATACCAAGATCCGCAAAGCCAAGAGGTGAGCTCATTCCGGGAAAGCCGCCAACAACGAATCCTCTTCTGGGAGTATGTCCAGTGGAACATAGATGAACAGTTGGGGGAATTAAGGGTTGATAGCCAGAAGTGGGGGATGCCTCTGGGGTTATATGAGGATTTAGCTTTGGGAGTGGAAAGATGTGGGGCCGATACCTGGAGCAATCCCCAGCTCTTCTCCTTAAAGGCTGAACTGGGAGCACCGCCCGATGGGTTCTTCCCCATGGGTCAAAGGTGGGGTCTCCCCCCGGTTATCCCCACTAACCTCCGCCAAGAACGTTACCAAAGCTGGATCTATCTTTTGCGTCACAACCTCCCCCCGGGGGGTGTTCTAAGGATTGACCATGTAATGGGCCTATTCCATACCTTTTGGGTTCCTTCAGGGATGACCCCTAAGGATGGGGCATATGTAAGGGGTTACCCAAAGGAAGTTCTGGCCATCCTGGCCCTGGAAAGCCATCTGAACAAGGCCCTAATCGTTGGAGAAGATTTGGGTACTGTGCCCACTTGGGTGCGGAGCGAACTATCGAAATGGGGGATTCTATCCTCTAAGATATTCTACTTCGAGAGGGGAGTAGATGGATGGCCTACTCCTCCGGAGGAATATCCTCCCCTGGCCCTGGCAAGCATCAACACCCATGATATGCCCACCTTCAAAGGTTTTTGGGAGCTAAAGGACATAGAATTGAGGGAAGAGCTGAGATTCTATCCGCAGGTGGAGCTGGCCGAGGAGGAGAGGAGGGGAAGGGAGGATCAGAAGAGATCAATTGTCACTGCCCTGAGGGAGAGGGGGCTCCTTACTTCAGGGGCGGAATCTGAGAGGGGGCTCCTGGAGGCGGTGATCTCCTGGCTGGCTCTAACCCCTTGCAAGCTTCTGATCCTGAATATATGGGATCTTTTGGGCGAGGAGGAACAGCAGAACCTCCCTGGAACCATTGATGAGCATCCCAATTGGACCCGGAAGGTTTCTCAAACAATCGAGCAGATAATGGGGGATAGTTGGTTTGCAGGTGTAGCTCATCTGGTCAACCGGCTGAGGGGGGGATGAAGAACATCCTCTTCCTCTCCTACTACTTCCCTCCCCATTCAAAGCCCGGGGTAAAGAGGGGTCCCAGGCTGGTCAAATATCTTCGTCAAATGGGCTACCGGGTGACCGTAGTTACCAAGGAGGTTGGGGCCAAGGGGGTCATCTCCCTCCCCTCTCCGGAACCCACCAGCTCCGGGGAGTTCGTCAAGAGGAAGGTAAGGCTCCTATATAGGTTCCTCAAACAGATCTTCTTCCCAGATACCAAGCTTTTTTGGTCCCTTTTCAACTACCACAAGCTCAAAGGATTGATCGGTGGGCTGAGAGTTGACCTAATCATAGCCTCGGCTCCTCCCTACTCCACCCTCCTCTGCGCCTATCTTCTCTCCCTCACCACAGGTAAACCCTATGTCATTGACTTAAGGGATCCCTGGTTGGAGACTCCATTGCCCTATGAGGGCAATTCCCTTAGGTGGTTGCACAGATGGGGGGAGAGGAAAAGCCTGAGCCACGCAAGACTGATAATTACTGTAAATGAGAGGATTTCCCAGAACTTAAGGGAAAGGTACCCAGGACTTGTGGTGAAGACCATCACCCATGGATTCGAGCCCGATGACTTTCGCAGGCTAAGGTACGAGAGGGGGAGGAGGTTCAGAATTTGCTGGGTGGGGACGATCACCGAGAGGAGGACTCCTCGGTTCATCCTGGAAGCCCTCAGCGGGTTGGTTGACCTGGAATGGGAGCTATGGTTGGTGGGGGAAAAATGGATTGATGTGCAGGAGTTGATCTCCCAATATGGACTCCAGGAGAAGGTAAGGCTTATCGGCAGAGTCCCCTATCCTAAGGCATTGAGGTATATGGTCGAATCCGATCTGCTCTGGTTGATGGTGGGGAGGGGGAAGGGAGCACAGTTTGTCTCCAGCAGCAAGCTCTTTGACTACCTGGGTTCAGGAAGTCCGATATTAGCCACTATCCCAGATTGTGCGGCGCGGGATGTGCTCCAAAGGATGACAGGAGTGAGGATAATAGAGCCCGAGGATATCGAAGGGATCAGGGAGGCGATACGGGAGCTTTATGGCCTCTGGGAGGAGGATAGACTCCCCATCCCCCGGGCCGAAGAGGTTGCCCCTTACAGGATGGAGAATGTAGGCAGGACTTTGATGCAATGCCTTTCGAACTCTTTTGACCCCCCGGAAATTCTTAAAGGCCCCAAAGGGTAAGAGTCCGAATTATTCATAAACTAATAACGAGCCCTTTATCCAGGGGTTGTCCGATCATCTGTAGGGACAAGACATTTATGTCTGTCCGCTTCTTTCGGACTCCGCTAAGGCGGAGTCTAAAAAAATCCCCCCGTCCAGAGCTGGACGAGGGGAGGTTCCACTCAGTTCACAAAGGCTTTCAACCTCCGCGATCTGGAGGCATGCCTCAGCCTTCTTATTGCTTTCTCCTTGATCTGTCTAACCCTCTCCCGGGTAAGGTTAAATCGGTGGCCAATCTCCTCTAAGGTCATCGGCTTTGCCCTGTTTATACCAAAGTAGAGGGTTATCACCTCAGCCTCCCTCTTTGTTAGCGTCCCCAAGGCCTTCTCAATCTCGATCCTGAGAGATTCTCCTAAGAGGTTCCTATCTGGCTCTGGCTGTAACTCGTCCTTCAATACATCCAAAAGATTGCTATCCTCCCCCTCAGTGAAGGGGGCGTCCAGCGAGAGATGGCTATTGGAAATCTTCAAGGTCTCAGATACCTCTTCTGGGCTCATCTCCAATCTTTCGGCAATCTCCTCAGTCATTGGTTCTCTCCCAAATTCCTGCTCTAAGTCCGAGGAGACCTTGCCAATCCTATGGAGAGCCCCTACTCGATTTAGAGGTAGCCTCACTATGCGGGACTGTTCGGCTAAGGCCTGGAGGATGGCTTGCCTGATCCACCATACAGCATAGGAGATAAATTTAAAACCCCTTGTCTCATCGAACCTCTTCGCTGCCTTAATAAGGCCTATATTCCCTTCATTAATGAGGTCAGCTAAGGAGAGACCTTGGTTTTGATACTGCTTGGCCACACTAACAACGAAGCGGAGGTTGGCTTTAGTCAACTTTTCCAACGCCCTCTCATCACCCTTCTTTATCTTCCGGGCAAGGGCTATCTCCTCCTCCGGGGAGATGAGGGGGGTTTCGCCTATCTCCCTTAGATAAAGGTCAAGGGATCTATCCTCCCCATTGTAATTCCGTTTAGGTTCGGCCACCGCACAAACTCCTTTCCTCAAGTTTCAAGAGGTAAAACGAAAAAAGGGCAAATTAGTTCCCAGAAATGTGGCCCAATTTTGATTTATTTCCCATCCCCTATTGGGCAGACGGCCCCAAATATACCAATTCATTTTCGGCTTGTCAACCCATTTTTGAGTCCGCTTTGGCTGATGACCCCACATGGTAACCACCCTGGATAGATTCTCTCTCTTTCATC
>JAOZPP010000040.1 GCA_029932675.1 bacterium | reverse complement strand
GGGGGACCACAAGGAGATTATCGGACCACACTCTACCGGCCCTCGCTTGCCTCTTTACCGTCTTCCGTCAGGACAGGAGCCCTGAGGGCACAATGTTGGTTCTGGTGGCAGAATCAGGGTTCTGCCACCTCATTTATGGGTGGGACAGGGCAGGTGCCCTGTCCCACTACCCCTTCCTTTGGAGGAAAGCAAGCAAACGGGAAAGAAAGCGCAGCCCCGCCTGCACTTAGATGTTGACACAAATTTTATGCCAAATGAAAACAGCCACTTAGTTTTCCAATCTAAGTGGCTGTTTTATAATCAGTTATTCGTTTGAGTTTTAAATGCTCCTCAGTATTCTGCCCCTTTTCTAACCCTCCATTAGCTAAGTTTTGTTAACTGAAGTTCACATCATAATTGTCAGAACATCAAGATAATCCAACTTTCACCTAAATTATCTTGACTATTAACTTGAATTAACGATTTGGGAATCAAGTTCACACTTGGGGGGCTTGATATCTCCTTAGCCTTTTAAACAACCCCTCACGCGTAAGCCCCAGAAGCTTTGCTGCCTTCGTTTTATTGCCATTACACCTCCGGAGGATAGACTCCGTGAGCTGCCTCTCTAACCTCTCCATCACTTCTTTCGGGGATTCTTCCAGTGTAAAGCTAAATATCTCCTCAGAGGACCTCGGGTTTCCTGCCCTTACCTCCTTGGACAAATGCTCTGGAGTAATCCAGCCACCTTCGGCTAAGACCGCTGCCCTCTCCACCTCGTTCTTCAACTCCCGCACATTCCCCGGCCAGTCATAGGCAACAAGAAGTTCCATCGCCTCCTGGGTTACCCCCTTTATCCTCCCCCCTCCCTTCTGGGCAGAGAGATTGAGGAAATGGTTGATAAGCGGCGGGATATCCTCCTTCCTCTCCCTTAAGGGAGGTAGCTCTATCTCCACCCCCTTGAGCCTGTAGTAGAGGTCCTTGCGGAATTTACCAGCCTCTACCATCTCCCCCAGGTCCCTGTTGGTGGCCCCAATTATCCGCACATCCACCTTCTTAGATCTGGTCTCCCCTACCTTCCTTACCTCCATCTCCTCTATCGCCCGCAACAGCTTAGCCTGCAACTCCTCACTGGCATTGGTTACCTCATCCAAGAACAAGGTCCCCCCATCGGCTTCCTCAAAAAGCCCCCTCTTGTCCTGAAGGGCATTGGTAAAGGAACCCCTCTTGTGGCCAAAGAACTCGCTCTCCAAAAGGGTGTCGGTGAAGGCGGCACAGTTTACCGGCACAAACTTTTTTCCCCTCCTCTCGCTGCTATAGTGAATGGCCCTGGCCAAAAGTTCTTTTCCGGTCCCTGTCTCCCCCTGGAGGAGAATGTGAAGTCCGGAATCCTTGAACCTTTGAGCAGTCCGCAGAGCTTGCTTCAGTTTGGGGTTGACAGTGACTATGTTGCCAAAGCCATACTCCTCCTCCAGCCTTTCCTTGAGCAGAAGGTTCTCCCGAAGGAGCTCATCCCTCTGAAACTCCACCACCTTAAACTGCAACATCCCTGCTGCCCGCACAAAGAAATCCATCTCCCTCTGCCGAAAGGGCCCCCCTGATCTCCTGTCCAGATAGAGAAGTCCCTCTACCTTGCTGTTTAACCCAAAGGGAACAAACATCAGGCTGGTTATCCCCCTGCCCCTCAGAAAGGGAAACCTCGCATCCTCTGAGCCGAAAGTGGAGATAACTGCCTGCCTGGGCCTAAGCACCTCCCCATCCACCAGCTCCTGGAGAAGCTCCCTGGCCTCTCCCTCCTTCATCCCCCAATGTCCTCCTAAGACCATCCTCTTACTGCCCCTGTATCCCATAAGCCCCCGCTGAGCTGCTACCCTCTGGGCCACCTCCTGGAGGAGCTTACCCAGCTCTTCAACAGATGTCTGCCCCAACCTCTCCAAAAGCTCCTGCTCCTCCCTGGCCTGGGCAATCGCCTGACCAGAGGCCCCCTCCCATTGGGCCTCCACCTCTTCAACTTCCCTCAAGGCCTCCCCCTCTCCAGCCTCCTCCAGCAACGACCTTGCCCTCTCAAGAGCCTCCCTGGCCTTGTCCAAGCGGTTATCCAGGATCAACCCCCGAGCCCTCTGGGCAATGCACCTTCCCAGCCAGTAGCTGAGCTTGAGTTCCTCAAATACCCTCCCAGCCTCCAGCAACTGCCTCTCCCCCTCAGGGCGAAAGTCCCCATCCTTAACCAGAAGGCTTCCACTGTAAAGGAGACTTATCCCCAGGTCATACCGAGCCCCTGCCTCCTCCAAAAGGGAGATGCTGCGGGCAAGGTGATCCCTCGCCTTTCGCCTCTCGGTTTTTGTCTCTGCTCTGGTCTGATAGACTGCCCCTAAGAGCCTGTGGGCCAGCCCTTCATCATAAACCGAGCCTATATGTCGGGCGATGCGCAGGCTGCGCTCCCCATAGCTTAAAGCACCCTCCAGGCTGCCCCGCATAAGGCAGACCCAGCCTAACCTCTCACTTGCCTCCATCACTATATCGCCCTGGGGGGCTATCCGCTGGCCAATCTGCAGGGCCTGTATCAAAGCCTGCTCTGCTGCCCCTAAATGAGAGCCACCCTCCCGCTGGGCCAGGGCCATCTCCCACCAGCCCCTTGTCTCCCAGACTGTGGCCAACTCCCTCTGATACCCTCCCTCTTGGGCCAACTTCTGAGCCCGTTCCAAAAGCTCAGAAATTTCCGAGGCTTTATCCCATCTCCT
Source organism: bacterium (assembly GCA_029932675.1). Lineage (GTDB taxonomy): Bacteria > SM23-81 > DAOVCL01 > DAOVCL01 > DAOVCL01 > DAOVCL01. Next base: position 23,524 of record JAOZPP010000040.1, on the reverse strand, counting down.
CTGCAGGATATAGAGCCTACAGAGAGCTGTTAGCTTTCTGGCAATCCTCAAGGGGTCATTCAGCTCTTCAGATAGCTTCAGGCTTGACTTCAGCATCTTGGAGGCTAATGGCCAATCTATAGCAGCACGACGATGCACAATGCCCAGATTTCCCTTAACCATTGCCTCCTGGGCCTTGCTGTCCACATCCTTACAAAGCTCCAGAGCCTCATTGAGATGCGCCAACGCTTCCTTAGTCTCCCCCCTCATAAAACATACCTGACCCAGAAGGTTCTGCGAACTGATAACTTTCCCATAGGGAATAGGTGAAATCCTCTCAAAGGCTGGAATGCTATACATCAATAACTTCTTGGCCTCCCTTAGATTACCAAGACCCATATAGATATTCCCAAGCGTGTTAAGGGCAACACCGTACTCCAGATTATGGGCCGTGTTTCTGAGGAGTTCCCTCGCCTCTTCGGCTGCTTGTTTACCTTCCTTTAACCTGCTCAACTGCTTGAGACAATAAGCCTTCAGGGAAAGCACCCATCCCAATTGCCTTGTATCCCCTTCAAATTCATAGAAGGGTCTCAGCTCCGCTATTGCCTTCAGACACTCCTCATACCTGCCCAGCCTCTGCAGACAATCAAGCTCCTTCCTCTTCAGTAGATTTAAGGTGGTGGCACTTATCGAGGAACCATTTTCCTCCCTCACCCTCTGATAGACCTCCAATGCCTGGGCAATCTCGCCTCTCCGAAAGAGAGCCTCTGCTGATTTTACCGACGACTTGAACCCGTAGCTTTCAGCTTTCATCTTGGGCTCCTCTCAGAATGATTCGGGGAAGATCATTCCCCAGAGGGTATGAAGGATGCGGTGGAAAAAGTTCCTGGCTCTGGAATCAGCCTTCTTAGGGGGAGAACTCTGTTGAGCATTTTGCATCTTGACCTGAGTCCCAGTGGGGCTTAGTCCTGAAGTATCAGGAGGAGAAGGGTTATTCGCCCCAGGGAAATCATCATCCCACGGCTCGGCGGCGCAGAGCATTACCCGACGCTCATCCCCGGTGTTGGCCTGTGCTGGCTTTAACCAGAAGCTGGAAGCCAAGCCGACTACAATCACCAAAACCAGCAGGCCAACCCACAACTTTCTAATCATTTTATCTCACCTCACAATGTGGAGAGAATTATGAATGAAGAATTAAAAATTAAGAATGAAAAAACTTTGTTGGTTGCACCGATAAGGTTAGCAACTCCGGGTTCTGTTCCCTCAGAGTTTTCACCGAGCCGTCAGATCCCCAAATCTGACGGCAAGTGGAGTGGTAGCCCTGAATTCAATATCAAATATAAAGCAAAACCTATCCTTTGTCAAGCTCTATTTTAGAGAAGCCATTTGCGGTATAAGTTTTTGGAAGGGGGACACTTAGCTTAAACAAAACTGATAGCCGATTGGCATAACCTTATGTAGGGAGAGACCGGATGCTGTCCGTCGGATATCAGTGGGGGAGAGGCCTCTCCGTATCTTCTGCTATTTTCGTGCAAGGATTCGCAACAGCACAAATGACCCAAGGCGGTAACATCCTCAAGCCGCATTGAATTCCAGCTTGGCGGCAGGGTCACAAACCCCTGGCTTTCAAAGGCACTTAGACTCTTTCACAGTTCCTACTGAGGAATCTTGCTACCTTGAGTAGCTCTCCTTTTCTCCCAGTAATAATCCCATCCCCCCTCATAGTAATGGATAATTCCCCCCGCAATTTCAATTATCCTTTGGGAGAGCTTTCTTAAGAAGTATCTGTCATGGGAGGTAAAGAGTATAGTCCCAGGAAATTGGAGGAGGGCCTCCTCCACTGCTATCCTAGCCTCTATGTCCAGATGATTGGTAGGTTCATCTAAGATAAGCAAGTTGCAGCGGGAGAGGAGAAGCCTGGCTATGATTACCTTCCCCATCTCGCCTAAGCTGAGTTCCCCAACCCTTTCATAGACCCTATTCTTTCTGAACTTTAGGCATCCGAGGACAGTCCGAGCGAAGGTTTCATCGACCCCGTCTCTTAAGACCTCTTGGAGGACGGTATTTTCCGGGTGAAGGATTTCCCTCTCCTGGGGGTAGTAACCGATTCTCACCCTATTCCCTAATTTTATCTTGCCCTTGTCGGCAACCTCTATGCCGAGGATGAGCTTAAAGAGGGTTGTTTTACCTGAGCCGTTGGGACCAATGATGGCTAAATTTTCCCCCTTCTGTAATGAGAAGTTGAGACCAGAGAAGAGCCTCTTATCCCCATAAGATTTAGTTAAATCTTCAACCTCACAAATCAGGTCACCGCTCGGTTGGGGGAGGTCAAAATCGATCTTGATCCTCTTCTCCATCCATGGTTTCTCCACCTTTTCCTTTCGGAGTATATGTTCCATTCTTTTCTCCACGGCCTTTGCCCTCTTGGCCATTTTAGCTGCCCGGTGGGTAATATAACCCTTAGCTCCCCCTCCTCCGATTCTATCTTTCTCCCTTCTCTTTGCCCATACCTTCCTCTGTAGGGCTTCCCTCCTCATCTTCTTCACCTTTCTCCTTTGTTGTTCATACTCTTCCCAGGCCCTCTTCTCTTCGATCTCTTTCTCCCTTTGGTAGAAAGAATAATTACCCGAATAGATTTTTAGAGATCTTCTCTTGAGCTCCAGGATCTTGTCCACCACCCGGTCGAGGAAGAACCTATCATGGGATACAACCAAAACTGCTTTCTTATATGAGGACAGCCCCTCCTCTAACCACTCCAAAGCTTTAATATCCAGGTGGTTAGTGGGCTCATCCAGAAGGAGAAGTTCCGGTTCTTTCAGTAGGAGTTTGGCAAGTTGCGCCTTGCTTTTTTGGCCGCTACTCAACAGGTTATAGGGAGTATTTAGATCCACTGCCTCGAAGCCTAACCCATAGAGAATAGTCTGAACCCTGTTCTCTAAGAGGTAACCATCCAGGGCTTCAAATTCCTCCTGTAGTTGCCCATATCTTCTCAAGGCAGATGACGAAGTCCTGGCGGAACCTTCCAGGGCTTCCATCTCCTTTTTCAAAAAGAGCAACCTGGGGAAAGCGCCTTTTACCTCATCCAAAAGGGTTAAGGGAGAGGATTGGATAGGGTTCTGTCTGAGAAACCCAAGGGAGGTTCCTTCCCTTGGCCTGATTATCTGGCCTTTGAGGGGTAAGACCTCCCCATATACTATCCGCAGAAGGGTTGTCTTGCCAGAACCGTTGGGACCGATTAGGCCTACCTTCTCTCTTCCGCTGACCTCGAAGGAGACATTCTCAAAGATGGACTCCGGCTGTCCTTCAAACCCATAGCTAATAGCTTTGATTTGGATATTAAACATAGCAAAAAATCCACGGAGGTGGTCCGTGGATTAGGTTAAAGTTTAGCAATTATTTTCGTTAGTTACAGTATGCCCCTCCTCTCCCGGGCTATTCAGTGAAGCTACCAAGTTACCTTTTATCTCCGATAGACTACAGGGAACCCCTGCATCTACGCCAAAGGAAAATGACTCTACACCCAGTTTTTCAGGGATAAGGTGTCCCCCAATTCTAATTTCTCGGATAAGGTAAGCAAACTCGTTGGTGAATAGGCCGGACCAGTGTGTATATTATTGAGATAAGCTCTTCATTTGACACAAAGATAACAAAAAACTCACTAAAAGTCAAATGAAAACGATTTATTGGACCCCTTTTAAACGGGAGGGAGATCTTCCATTAAAATTGCCTTATCCCCCGGATTTGTATTTTGCTTCATTCGGCATCCGATTCTTTGCCCTCTTCCAACAGTTTCACAATCTCCTCCAGGTCCCTCTTCACCTCTAAAAGCAGGTTTTTGGCCCTTAGGCCTTCAAAATCTATCTCCACTTGGGGGGTTGGTCTAAGGCTCCGTAATTTCTTCCTGGCTCCTTCGATTGTATAGCCGTCCTCGTAAAGTAACTTCTTGATCAGGAGGAGGAGTTTGATGTCCTTGGAAGTATAGGATCTGTTTCCTCCTTTGGTCCTTTTTGGTTTGAGCTGGGGGAATTCGCTCTCCCAATATCTGAGGACATACTGTTCCACCCCTACAAGTTTGCTTGCTTCCTTGATGGAATGATATAGTTTTTTTACTTTGGGCAACTTACCTCCTTTCTTAATCCCAGATCTCGGCCTTTGGTTCTCTACTCATCAGTTCAAGTAAGGCTACCTTGGGCTCCTTGCCTTTGAAGAGAACTTCGTACATTTGCTCGGTTATGGGCATCTCCACCCCATACTTATGGCTCAGATTATAGGCTGAACCGGTTGTTTTTACCCCTTCAGCTACCATAGTCATCTCACCCAGTATCTCGTTTAGCTTTTCCCCCTTCCCAATTTTTTCTCCAACGAATCGGTTACGGCTGAACCTACTGGTGCAGGTGGTGATTAAATCCCCAACGCCGGAAAGTCCGGAGAAGGTAACCGGATTGGCTCCCATCCTTTTCCCTAACCTGACCATTTCAGCCAATCCTCTGGTCAAGAGTGCTCCCTTTGTGTTATCCCCCAACCCCAACCCATCGCAGATACCTGTAGCAATAGCGATTATATTCTTCAGTGCGCCCCCTAACTCTACCCCCAAAACATCTGGGTTGGTGTAAACTCGAAAGTTGGGGGTGAAGAACAACTCCTGCACCTTTTGAGCAGTAGCCAGACTCTGGGAAGCGGAGACCACAGTAGTAGGTATGCCTCTGGCTACTTCTTCAGCATGACTGGGGCCAGAGAGAACGGCGATCCTTTTTGAGGGGACTCTCAGCTCATCCTCTAAAATCTGGGACATCGTCATCAGGCTTTCGTTCTCTATCCCCTTAGTTCCGCTGATAAGTATAGGTCCGGGAGGAAGTAATCCTTTCAACTTGCGAGCAACATCCCGCAGACAATGGGAGGGAAGGGCAAATACAATGTATTCCTTACCCTCGATAATTTTCTTTAAGGAGGAGTTGATTTCTACCTCTGGTGGTATCTTCACTCCAGGGAGCTTCTCCGCGCGCTCTCTCTCCTTTGCCAAAAGGGCTGAGGCATTGGGGTCTGACTCCCAAACCCCTACATGTAAACCTTTATGGTTCAAGAGGAGGGAGAGAGCTAATCCCCAACTTCCCGCGCCTAAGATGGCTACTCCCCTCATAGTTTTACCTTTTCCCCTATTTTCCGCTCTTTCCCTGCCAGTAACCTTCGAATGTTTGATCTATGGGTTATCAGAACTATCAAAAGGACAACCAATGATAAAATAAAAAGATATGGATTAGTTTTCAAGTCAAATATAAAATGTTTTAGGGCCAGGATTAAGGGGAGGGAGAAGGAAGCAGAGAGTGAACTTAGGGATACGTACCTGGTGAAGGAGAGGAAGCCAAGGAAGATCGAGAGGGCAAAGAGGGTGGGCAATGGGGCGAGACCTAAGAAGACCCCAAATGTTGTATTTATCCCCTTTCCGCCTTTAAAACCAGCAAAGATGGGGAAGATATGGCCTAATATGGCGAAGAGGCCGGCTAATATGGGCAAAAGTTCCGGGGGGAGAAGCCCAGAATAATGGGGGAACCTCCACAACCAAAGGACGGAAGCCGTGCCCTTAAAGATATCAACGACCAGAACCAGAAGGGCATACTTAAGGCCTAAGACCCTATAGGCGTTGGTAAATCCTGCATTGCCGCTTCCGTAGTTTCTTAGGTCAATCCCGCGAGCCAGCCTGCTTACCCAGACACTGGTAGGGATAGATCCAATCAAATAGCTGAGTATCAAGGACAAAAGGAGGTTAATCATTCTATTTATGACGAAACTTTAGCCTTATAGGAGTTCCCTGAAAGTCAAAGTCCTTTCTTATTTGGTGATTTAGATAGGTGATGTAGTTTTTGCCTATAGCCTGCGGGTAGTTACAAAAGAAGGTAAAAGATGGTGGCTCTAAGTCCGTCTGAACGAGATAAAGGAGCTTAACCTCTTTCCCCTTGTGGGATGGAGGGGGATTTGTCCTTACCCACTCCTTCAGTCTTCTGTTTAGGAACCCGGTGGCCAACTTCCTCCTCCTGTTCTCCTGCACCCTTTTCGCCCAGTCCAGACATTCCGTAACCCCTATTCCTTTTGTCGCCGAGGTGAATACCAATGGGGCAAAGGCAACCCCAGGGGCTCTTTCCCGCAGATGAAGCTCGAAATCGTCCTTACCTCTTCCGCTCACCAGATCCCATTTGTTAGCTACAACTATCAAGCCCTTGTAGGAAGAGGCCACCAGAGAAAATATCTTCAGATCTTGGCTGGTTATCCCCTGGTAGGCATCAACAAGAACCAAGGCTACTTGCGCCCTTTGGAGGGATCGAAATGCCCTTAGGGTGCTGTAATATTCTACCCCTGTTGCCACCTTCCATCTTTTCCTTAAACCAGCGGTATCCACTAAGATAAAGGTCTGACCATCCTTGTAAAGTAAGGTATCGACCGCATCCCTGGTGGTGCCAGGCTTAGAATCGACTATCACCCTCTCCTCGCCACAGAGAGCGTTTACCAGTGATGATTTCCCCACATTGGGACGGCCAAGGATGGCAATCCTTAGTTCCTCTTCCTCCCTCCTTATCTTTCCCCTGGGGGGAAAACTCCTTACTATTCTATCCAAGAGGAGCGCTATGTTCCTTCCGGTAGTCGCTGAGACGGGAAGAGGCTCACCCATTCCCAGTTTCATAAATTGATAGCTCTCAGGTTCCTCATTCGGATTGTCCACCTTATTAACGGCCAGAATTACCTTATCTCCCTTTTTAAAAAGGAGTTTGGCGATTTGAAAGTCCAAATCCGTTGGTCCAGTTCTGTTGTCGACGAGGAAGACCACTACCTCGGATTCCTCAATAGCAAACTGGGCCTGATTTCTAACTGATGCCTCTATCTGATCCTGGGGGTGGGGGATGATACCACCCGTATCCACCAAGAGGAACTCTTCCCCTTCCCAATTAGTGGGTGAATAGTTCCTGTCTCTGGTTATTCCCGAGTCTGGGCTTACGATGGCTACCCTTCTGCGTAATATGCGGTTGAAAAGGGTGGATTTGCCTACATTTGGTCTTCCCACTATAGTCACAGTGGGTAGCTTATATTCCTCTGTCATAATACATTGCCGGACAAATTTTGTTCCTTCCTTGAATATTCTAATGGACCTTCTCTTAAGAGAGAAAGGGCCTTAAGCCCCTCCTCCAAACCAAAAAATATCTGACAATTCAACTCTTTTTCCATCTGCTTTGGAGAAAGATCGTCCAGGAACCGCCCATCCTCGTTAAGGCAGTTAGGGGGAAGGAAAAGGGCATCGCTGCGTATTTTAGATTCACTTATCCCCTCCAAGATTCCTTCTCCGCTAAGGAGGCCTGAGACAGTTACCCCTTCGCCAAAGAGTCTGTTTGAGAGGACTATAAGCTTAGCCTCAACCTTTGGGAGCTTGTTAAGATCATCTATTACCTCCCCCATCAGCTTATGGGCTAGTCTACCAGTTACTAAGGTCAACCTTACCTCCCCTTTTGTAGCTGGCTTCAAACGGTTACTGATTCGTTTCCATCTCTCCTTAAACAGCCTCCACATTCCTACCCCGTTCTCTAGTTGGGGGAAATCTTCATAATGGCTTAACGGAGGCGGTCTCCATTCTGCTTTCAAATAGATTTCATCGGCCAGCCAAACGAAGCCAGAGCCGATTTTCCTCCGAAAATGCCTTTGCCAACCTTCCACCTTCTTGATGAGTTCCAGGCAGTCCGTCTTTTCAATCGATCGAAGGGGATAGAGACCTCTCCTCCACTTAGTTAAGCCTACTGGAACGACGGCAAGGGACTTTACACCGGGATATAGGGAGGAAAGCTCTTGAACCGTCCTCCGTAGATAGAATCCATCGTTTAGTCCTGGGCAGAGCACTATTTGGGTATGAAGAACTATCTCCCCCTCTACCAGTCTTCTCATCAGGGGAAGGAGAGACGGCGTCTTGGGGTTTCCTAACATCTTTCCCCTCAGGGAGTCATCAGTGGTGTGCACGGAGATATACAGGGGGCTCAGCCGCTGGGTGATGATTCTCCTTAGATCATCTTCCGAAAGATTTGTTAAGGTAATGTAATTTCCAAATAGGAAGGAGAGGCGGTAATCCTCGTCCTTAAAGTAAAGGTTCTTTCTCAACCCCGCGGGAAGTTGATCGACGAAGCAGAAGAGACACTTGTTTGGGCAATGACGATAGACCATTGGCTCAAATCGGATGTCCATTTCTTGGTCAGAGGAACGCTCAATTATTATTTGCTTAAATTTCCCGGATTTATCCTTGATCCTTAAACCAATGGTTTCGGAATCAGCATAGAAGATCCAGTCAAGGATGTCCCTCACTGGATATCCATTTACCTCCAGCACTTGGTCCCCTGCCCTTAACCCCCACTTCTCTCCCCCCTCTTTTATTACAAGCATCCCTTACCTTTGGTCCTTAAAGAAAAAAGGGACAGAATCCCTGTCCCCTCCTCGGTTAGAGCGGGCGAAGGGAATTGAACCCTCGACGTCCAGCTTGGGAAGCTGGCATTCTACCGCTGAATTACGCCCGCCTAATATCAAATTTTAAAAAATTTCTCCCTCGGTGTCAACAACTTTTTAACTTATCCACGATTTAGCGCTCAATGAAAGGTAGAGGTGGTACCTTTCTCAGGCCGAGGTATCCTTCCCAATGACCTCAAACTTTCGCTTGTATGCCTCATTCTTGGCCTCTATGATCTTCAGCGTCCCTTTAATCTCCTGGACATCTTTCTCCAAATTTTCAGACCTTCGCTCAACCTCATCAAACCTTTGATCCATATACTTTTGCATTTTGTCAAAGCGGTTGTCAATTTGCTCAAAGCGGCCGTCAAACTTATCAAACGCTTATCTATTTGGCCAAACCGTGCTCTGTTCTCCTGGCCAAACTTCTGAAGGGTCTCAAAATTATCCTCAGGGTGAACTCCTCTTCCATCCAATTCCCTTCTTTCCTTCAACATGAATTGTCTTCTTGGTTTCCCTCTCCAAATCAACTATAAAAGCTCGACCATCTCTTGTCAAGTGTTTTTGTTGAGACAGCCGAGAAACCTGAATCTTTTATAAATACGCAGGTATCAACAGGTGTTAAGGAACTGTCTTCGATCGAATAATCGGTCAATTAGGTCGTTTCAACTCACACCTATTCTATACTTTTGCAAGCCAAAAGGCGTTCACAACGAAATCTACAGAAAACTGAAGGATGACCAGCCCATTTAAACCTTGCTTTTCCCTGATCCTTTGGCTAAATTCAAACAAGAGTTTAACTCAAGGAGGTTTATCTATGAGGCCAGCAAATATCCAGGTCTTTACCACCACCGAGAAGAGGGAAGATGCCAGCAACATAGCCAAGATCCTGGTAGAGAGGAAGCTGGCTGGGTGTGTGCAGATAGTCGGCCCAATAACGAGCACCTATTGGTGGAAAGGGAGGGTTGAATCAGCAGAAGAGTGGCTGTGCATCATCAAAAGCAAGAGATCCCTTTACAAGGAGATCGAGAGAGTCATCAAGGAGATCCATCCCTATGAAACACCGGAGATAGTTGGGGTTCCACTTACCCTGGGAAGTAAGGAGTATCTAAAATGGCTCAGTGATGAATTGGCGGGGAGTCAAAGGACAGGAACTCCCTCTACATGAAGCGAAGGAAATCTCTTGATAAAGTGTATTTGATTAAGTAACTTCTTATGAGGGCAATATTATGAAAGGGACCCAACCGGCTACCAAGAAATTTCCAGGCATACGGGATTTTTTTGCCCTGGAGAGAAACATCATAGTTCTTGCTTCCTCTACCTTCCTCCTTGGTTGTGGTGAGAACCTCTGGGCCAAATTCCTTCCCAAGTATCTGCGGACTCTGGGAGCGAGTATAGGCTTGGTAGGGGTCTTTGGAACTCTGCAGGAGTTCGTTGACACCATCTACCAATACCCGGGAGGCCGTTTAACTGACCGAATAGGGAGAAAGAACGCCTTAGTCATCTTCACTGGTATCGGCTTCTTGGGCTATCTCCTTTACCTTATTGCCCCCCATTGGTCATTTATCTTCGTTGGCCTACTTTTCGCTATGGGCCTGAGCTTAGCCCAGCCCGCTATCTTCGCCCTCATCGGGGATTCACTCCCCAGAGAAAAGAGGGCGATGGGCTTTACTGTCCAATCCATCCTGAAGAGGTTGCCCATCGTGCTTGCTCCACCACTTGGCGGGATTCTCTTAGGAAAGTATGGGATTAAGGGGGGTATTCGATTGGGATTGATCATTAGTTTAGCTCTTACCGCCTTAGTTGTTTTCCTCCAGAAAAGATACTATACGGAGACCCTCTCCCAAATTGGTGAGGAACGGAAATCCGGCTCCCCCTTAGCCAGGTGGAAGGGACTTAACCCCTCCTTAAAATCCCTCCTCAGTGCGGACTGCTTAGTGAGGTTTGGAGATCGGTTGGTGAAGATATTTGTCATCTTCTGGGTAATGGACTCCATTGGGGCAACGGCCTTTCAATATGGCCTTCTTACCGGGCTGCAAATGGTTATCTCCATCCTCAGCTATATCCCTATCGCTCGCTTAGCTGATCGGGGAAGTCGTCTGCCGTTTGTGGCCCTTTCCTTTCTCTTTCTCCCTATGTTCCCCCTTGTTCTCTTTTTCTCCAAGAGTTTTATCGGACTTGTCCTTGCCTTCATGGTCGCTGGCCTGCGGGAGATAGGGGAACCTCCGCGCAAGGCCCTGATTGTCGACCTGGCCCCTCAGGAAATTCGGGGAGAGGCTGTAGGGATCTATTATGCCCTCCGGGGTCTCGCGGTGATGCCTGCTGCTACAATAGGCGGAGTTATATGGGCCTTCAAGCCACAAGTTGCCTTTTTGATCTCGACAGCTATTGGCTTAGCCGGGTTTTTCCTTCTGCTCATCAGGGTGAGAGAGCCAGGGAATCCCATATTGTTGCGCAAGATATTCTGCGGCAGAACCAGCCATCTGGACACTTAGGGGGCATTACTCCTGTTTCTGTAGCCCTCGATTTTCCCATTTGTTGCTGATCTTCGGTCCCACAAAGGCACAGGCTGTTCCTACAAGTGCCCCAGCTATGGAATCCACCGCATAGTGGTAGCGGGTGTAGACTACGGCAATGGCTAAGCTGAAAACTATAGGGAGGAGGACCCAAAAGATAGGTTTTTCATATCTTTTTGCCGAGAAAAGGACAGCAAAGGCGGCAGCCACATGGGAACTGGGGAAACATCCTCCATGAATTGAGCCCATGGCCTGGATGTCTCTTACCAAGCCTAAAAAAAATCCTCCGGTCAAGGGGGCAGAGTGGAGTCCCACCATTGTCTCCCATGGGCCTCTGGCCGGGAAGAAAAGGAATCCAATATAGGAGATGTAATAGGCTAAGAGGACATTGAAGAGAAATTTATTGAACTCGTTTCTTTTTCCCCTAAAGTATAAGGGGAAACCGCCAATGGGGATGAGCAGAAAATACATAAAGTAGGAAAACTCCATATATTCGGTAAGCCAAGGGCGAGCGATTTTACCAAACCAAACAGTGGGATGTACTCCAAATATGAGGTGATCAAGCCTCATCAGGGGAACCTCTGCCCAGTAGGGGAAGAGGATGGTGGTTATCCTGCCCAACTCCTCAAACATAGGGGCTAATAAGAGCACTGGATACCAATCCCTGAGAAATATCAAAATGGGAGACTTGAACCTCCTGGATTGGCGCAAAAAAAGGTAGATGAGAAGGGAAGAGAAGTAGTGGATGAAGACATATCCCCCCCAAGCCCTTAGATTCTGGTGAAAGAAGAGGATGAGTGTCCCCATCAAGACCACATAGGAAATAGTGGCAATATCTACAGGACGAAATGGCGCTCTCTCCTTGTTTGTCTTACTTAATCCTATCAAGATCATCCTCCAAGTAAAGTGACTTAGCTTGCTGCGCCCGCTATTTTTCCTTAGGGGCCCTCGCTCCTCTGGCGTTCCGCAATTCTCCCCTTGCTTGGATGGCTTTGCTTTTACCCCTTGAATTCCGCACCTATGCATAACCATGAGTGCGGAACTGCAAATATCCCCTCACCCTTGGAGATTTCTTGGAGATGCCAAAGGTCAGGGTTAGCCTATAGGATAATGAGATCCCCCCTTCCTGTCAAGGGTGAAGGTCAAAATGTTTCCTTCTCTTCTCGAGGTCAGAGTTTTTTAATAACCAGAGAAGATAAACGATCATAGGCAATATCCATCATTCTCATACTCAACTCTAATGGAGTCTCTAATATTTCCGCAAGTTTTTCCTTGCCTTTTGTGTCAATTATTTAGATGGAAAATTAAATTTTGCTCCATCACAATCTCAAGGTTCTATGAACGATAATGAATTGATTAAAAAAATTGCGGCGAAAGATCATACTGCATTCAAAACTTTAGTCGAGCGCTACCAAACCCTGGTTATAAGCACATGTTATAGTTTACTCGGCAACAGGCAAGATGCTGAGGATGTGGCCCAAGAGGTTTTCATCAAAGTGTATCAAGAAGCCAAGGGATTCCGTGGCGAATCGAAGATCTCCACCTGGCTCTACCGCATAGCAGTCAATCTTTCCCTGAACTGGCGCCGCAAGCGGAAGTGGGATCGATTTTTAGATATTTTTGCCTTTTGGAAGCAGGAAGAGGGTGGGAACGCTTATCCCTTTGAGACAGAGACGGAAGATAGGCCAGATAGGGTGATAGAAAGCAAGGAGAGAAAGAGAATCCTAAGTTTGGCCTTGGATGCTCTACCGGAAAGGCAACGGGCGGCAATAACCCTGCACAAGTACCAGGGGCTTTCCTATCAGGAAATCGCCGAGGTTTTAGGCACCTCTCTGGCTGCAGTGGAATCACTGATACATCGGGCAAAGCTTAACCTGCAGAAAAAGTTACTTCCCCTAATAGACCGGATTTAAAGATAAGCCGCAAGTTTTTGACCGGAGGGGGTGTCAAATAAGATGAAAGGATGAGAAGGGATGGACTGTAAATTTGTGCGAAAAAATCTGGTTGGGGTCGTTGAAGGACAACTTCCGCCAGAAGTAAGGAAAAGGATCGAGGCCCACCTGCAAACTTGTAACAGGTGTACAGATTTGGTGGAGGGGTTTACTCAGGCCTGGCAAGCCTGGGAGGAGCCCACCGGGATTGAACTCTCACCCCTTTTTTGGACGAGGTTAGAACAGCGGATTAGCGCGGCTGAAGGGAAGAGGGCTCTACCCCTTGCTCGAGATGGACAGCGCTGGTTGCGGCCCATTGCCGCTCTGGCCACCATACTGATTGGGATCTTCTTCGGCTATCAGCTTGGCAGCCTATCAACTCCCCGGGTAATCCAATCAAGTGAACAGATTAACAGTGCGGTAGAGCAGTTCGTCGACGAGAACTTAGGCAGCTTGTATGACTTCCCAGCCGGCTCTGTGGGGGAGTTTTATGTGAGCCTAGGGCAAAACAATTAGGGGTATAGATTATGAAAAGAAAATTGCTCCTCTTAGGGGTTATCATACTGGTTATTGTGAACATATCAGCGTTGGTTACCATCTTCCACAATCGCCTGTTCAGACCACCAAAGAGGCCTTACGGTCCTCCTTGTTCATTGGACTTCCTGCGCCACGAGTTGGCGTTGAGCGATTCTCAGATTACCCAGTTGAGGGCGCAACGTGCCGCTTTCGATAAACAGATCGACAAATTCCGCTTAAAATTACGAGAGAAGAGGAAGGCACTGCTGGAGGAGCTGAGATCGGATGAGCCGGACAGCGGGAGGATCGATCAACTGATCGAGGAAATTGGGGGGTTACAGATCATATTGGAGAAAGAAGCCATCAGAGGTATCCTGCAGGGGAAGGCGATCCTTACCCCGGAACAACGGGAGAAACTACTGCAAATGTTTGAACACAGGCTTCAAGGAAGGGGAATGATACCAGCTCATAAATGGCCGAAGGGGAAAGGCCCACGCAAGGACCCGTTTGGCCCCAAGGAGGATAGGTAATCGCAAGGAAAATCGGCAAGCAACTCTTCCCTGACAAGTGGCTGATAACACAAACCAGATAAATCTACTGAGGGGAGAGCGACAGATGAAGCAGAAATCCCATCAAATCAAGATCAATCACATCACCACAGATGACCTAGCCTTTTCGGCCTATCTAAAGCTAAAGGGTTATCGCCTGATCAAATCAGATCAAAAGAAATCAAAGGCTCACTTTACCTTCGAGACCGATGGAGAGATCGAGCAACTGAAGGTAGAGTTCATCAACAGCGATTTCGTTCGGTTCTATAATGAACTGAGGAACTTAAAGAAGATAATTTCCACCAAATAGGAGGTCAAGATGAAAGCGTATCGGAGATTTATGGGGATCCTGGTTCTTTTCGCCATTCTCATCGTCGGCCCGGCGGGCGATGTCTTGGGGCAAAACCAAAATGCTCCAGACGATAGAGGCCATTTCAGAATGGGGCTCTGGACCAGCCTCACTCAGGAGCAGAGGCAGGCCCTGTGGTCCATGGTAGCAGAGATGAGGGATCAGGGCGCCTCCCCTGAGGAGGTCCACTCCGCAGTGGCCCAGATGCTTAAAGGGTATGGCATCGAGCTGCCAGAGCACTGGGGTAAGGGCTTCCCTCGTGGCCCCAGGAGGTTCCTTTCCCAACTCACCACCGAGCAGAGGCAGGCCCTTCGGGAGAAGGTGAAAGAGATGGGGGATCAGGGTGCCTCCCCTGAGGAGATCCATAAAACAGTAACCGAGATGCTCAAAGGCTATGGTATCGAGGTGCCGGAGAAGTGGGGTAGAGGGTTCCCAAATGGTCCCAGGAGATTCCTATTTCAGCTCACCCCTGAACAGAGGAAGGCAGTACAGGAGAAGGTAAAAGGGATGCACAGCCAGGGCGCCTCCCCTGAGGAGACCCGTAAAGCAGTAACTGAGATGCTCAGAGGCTATGGTATTGAACTGCCAGAGAATGAGCCTAAAATCTCCCCCCCGATGGCTTCTCCGGAACCGCGGATCATCGTCCAAAGCCACCCCAATCCCCTCAACCCGGAAACCCAGATCAGATATACTTTGACTGCTCCGGGGGAGGTGAGGGTAAAAATCTACAATGTCACCGGGGAGGTAGTCCGCACCTTCAATGAGGGATATCATCTGGCAGGTAGCTATAGCCTGCAATGGGACGGTTGCGATGCAAACGGGAATCGCGCTTCCAGCGGCATCTATCTTTACCGCATCGAAGCCGGCCCTTACTCTGCCACGGGGAGGATGATCCTGCTTAGGTAGATAAGCAAGCATTATCCGTTGAAGGGGTGATCGGGGGTTCCGGTCACCCCCATTCTTAACCAATTACCGACGAGGCGAAGAAATGGCTTGTAAGGATCTTACAAGGTTGAGTGCAACAGCGCTCCTCTCTCTAATAGTTGCCAGCTTAACTCTTTTGGGCGGCTGTAAGACTCAGGAGATATCCAGTCACTGGTCGGCCCATCCAATGCAAGTTGATGGTCAGATGACGGATTGGACAGGTATACCAGCACATTACCTTGAGGATAGCGGCGTGCAACTGGGTTTGTGCAATGACAACCAGGACCTTTATGTTCTCTTTCGTTTCAATAACCAAGTCTGGGCGCGCGCTATTCGCATGGGTGGGGTAACCATCTGGTTGGATAATTCCGGCAGAAAGGAGAGGAATTTTGGCATCCGCTATACCGGTGGCCCTTCTCCTTCAGAAATGCAACAGGCGGGAATGGGCAACCGAGGTGGCTTCTGGGAGAACCTCACCCCGGAACAGAAGAAGCGTTTCCTCCAAAGAGAGGCAAGGATGGCCAATAGAATTAGCGTCATTAACAAGGAAGGAAATGTGGAGACAACCATCCCGGCCAATGGTTCCAGCGGATTGGCTGCAGGCTTTGGGGTGCTTCAGGGGGTCTACACCTATGAGTTCCGCATCCCACTGCAGAAAGGGGATATTAGCCATTATGGTATTGGAACGCAACCGGGACAGACCATTTCCCTTGGATTGGAGTGGGGTGGTATGGGTAGAGAGGACCGTCAACGCATGAGGGAGGAAATGGGTGGTAGGCCACCCGGGGGAGGCAAAGGTGTGATGGGCGGTTGGGGTGGACATGGGGATAGACCTGGCTCTCAGCCACCTGGAAAGCAAGAGATCTGGGTGAAAACCGTGCTGTCCCTGCCTCCAACCGGCAAGTAAAACAGCAATGCTTGGGTTTTCCTGGCAGAATCTGAAAGCGTAACTCTACGGAGGCCGAGGATGATTACTCCTAAAAATGCTCCTGCATTCCAGTTGCGGAAGGTTCAACCCAGAACAACAGCGAGGAAAGCTGGGCAGTACATCCAGCACATTATGAAGGTTGGTCTCTTAATGGCTTGCCTAACAATTGGGCTACCGACCACGGCATTTACCAATCCGGAGGAACCTAAGGGGCAAACCTTGAAACCTCTATCTAATGATTCATTAACCCTGAACCAATGCATTGCTATAGCCCTGAGGAACTCCCATAGGGTAGCCATCACCAAGGGGGAGATAAGCAAGGCCAAGATAAACCTAAAAGATGCCAGAGCAGGCTTCTTGCCCGAAGTTTACCTCTCCGGAGGATATACCCTGAACAATATATACGATGAGCTTGAATGGAACGAGAAGCATTATAACCTCACACTTTCTGCATCTATGTCCCCCTTTGCCGGTGGCAGAAAGCTCATTAATGTATCAAACTCGAAGGCCTCCTTGTCCGTAGCACAAGAAGGGTATCGTCTTACGCAGGCCTCTTTAGTCCTTGATGTAACCAGGAAATATTATAATTTGCTTAAAGCAGAGGAGATTTGGAGGGTTAAACTACATAGTTTAAGCCAGAAAAGAACACATCTGGATTTTGCCCAGACCAAATATGGGTTAGGAATTGTACCCAGGGCTGATATTTTGAAGGCAGAGGCAGATGTTGCTTCTGCTCAGGTGGACTCCTTGCAAGCTAAGGGTAATTTGGAATTGGCCAGGGCCGAGTTGAACGATGCAATGGGTTTAAGTTTAGACTTTCCGTTGAAGATTAAACCTGTTAGGTTTGTCCAGGAGAAGCCACCAAGGCTCGATAGTTGTTTGAGCCAAGCCTTAAGCCACCGTCCAGAACTTGCCCAAAAGAGGCTTACCCTAACCATAATGGAGAACAACTTAAAACTTGTCCAGATAGAGAGGTGGCCGAGCCTTTCCCTCACTGGTAGTTACAATGTATATGCCGATAAGTTTGTGTTCGGTGGAGTTCCAGTTAATCGAGGTAATTGGGATAAAAACACTGATTGGAGAGTAGGTCTCGCATTGAATTTTCCTATATTTGACGGTGGCATAAGGTGCCGAGCGATTCAAGAAGCTGAGATAAATATAAATGAGGCCAAACTTAACTTGGAGGAGTTAGAGAAGGAAATAAAGTTGGAGATTAAATCAGCGCATCTCAACTTGGTTACCGCACTAAAAAAGGTGGAATTAACGAAGAAAGTGGTGGAGAGCGCGGAAGAAAGCTATAATGCCGCTTTAGGGAGATACAAAACAGGAGTTGCTCCCATAACTGAAGTCATCGACGCTGAAGTTGCTCTCACAAACAGCAAGGTAAATTATATGAGTGCAATTTATGATTATCATTTAGCAAAAGTCATTTTGAAGAAGACTATTGGTAGTCTATTTTGACAACCGAATTATAGTTTTCAGAGGCTCTGTTCCAGCAAGCAGATATGGCTCTCCAAGGGAGTTTTATGGGGGCAGGAACCTTACGAGCACAATAGTCTACTGACCTGTATTAACTTGGATGCCAGAGAGACTTGTACTGGTGGTACGCCAAGATCAGGATGACCAGGGGGTATTGATGAAAACGAAGTATTTTTTTATCTTTGGTAGCGTAGCAATCACAATAATAGGGATATTCATCGTTTATACCACTACCCTAAAAAACGAAAACCGCCGGGAACAACAGTTCAGGACCACCTTGGTGAAGAGGGAGGATATAATCGTTAAGGTGACTGAAAGCGGCGCGGTGGAGCCGGTTACGACAGTAAAGATAAAGTCTGAACTGGCTGGCGAAGTGAAGGAGCTCTTTGTGGAGGAAGGGGATAGCGTGGAGAGGGGAGATAAACTGGCTTTAGTCCAGCAGGAATCCTCCCAAGCCCGTCAGGTGGCTCAGGCTAAGGCATCCCTAAAAAGCGCAAAACTCAACCTGGAAGAGGCGGAGAGGAACCTGCGACGAAAGAGAGAGCTCTATAAAAAGGGTTTTATCGCTCAGAAAGAGGTCGAAGATGCGGAAAAATCATACAATAGCAATAAGATACAGGTCGAACTGGCCGAAAAGCAACTATGGTTACTCTTAGGGGAAACTGAATCAATCAAGACAGAGGACTTGGCCTCGAAGACTCTGGATAACATAATCGTCAGATCACCCATCTCCGGCGTAGTGATCAACCTCAATGTGGAGGAAGGCGAGATGATCACCTCGGGAACTCAAGCCTTTGGTGGCGGCGGGACAACTATTATGGCTATAGCCGATTTGAGCAAGATGATCGTCAAGGTCGATATAAACGAGGTTGACATCGGCAAGGTCAAGGTGGGACAGCCAGTACAAATTGGGTTTGATGCCCTGAAGGGAAAAGTTTATTATGGAAGGGTAAAGAAAATAGCGCCTGCAGGAACAGTTAAACAAAACATCGTGGTATATCCGGTTGAGGTAGAAATCTTAAGTTCTGCTCCTCAACGAGGCCAGGAGGCTGCTCCAGAGAGGAAACTACCAAGGGAGCGACTCTTTGCTCAATTGTCTGAGAAGCAGCGCTCCCTTGTTCGGCAGGAGATCCAAAACCTCCGCCAGCAAGGTGCAAGCAGGTTGGAGATCCGAAAGCTTATGCAAAGAAGGCTAAAGGAATTCGGGGTCACCCCCGCTGAGCCACCACCTCCACAAAAACCGGTTAGCCAGTTTAAGGAAGGAGGATCAGAGGAGTTACGATTGATCAAACCTGGTATGACAGCGGATTTAGATATTATCGTTGGACAGGCGAAAAATGTGCTCTGTCTTCCTAAGGAAGCGATTATTAAGAGAGGAGGACACACGCTGGTAATGCTGATAAAGGGAGGGGAAACCGTTCTTCAACCGGTAATAACTGGACTTGAAGATGATATAAAGGTGGAGATAAAGGAAGGATTAAAGGAGGGGGACAAAGTGGTGGTCTCTGCTCCTGGACTACAGCCTCAAAGCTCGGATGGGTTTAAACACCTGGGGGGACCTCCACCGCCGAGATAGGGGTGTAGCTTGTTATGACTATGCTGATAAAGGCAGATCAACTAACCAAGGTTTACGGGGAGGGTAAAGTCGTAGTCTGGGCCCTCAGAGGGGTCTCATTGGAGATTGAACGGGGGGAGTTTGTCTCCATTATGGGCCCCTCTGGCTCAGGTAAGACGACCCTGATGGACATATTGGGGTGTCTTTCCAAACCCACGTCTGGATCCTACTATTTGAATGGACAAGCCACCAATGAGCTCAGTGACGGCGTCCTCTCTGAGATCAGAAATGAGGAAATCGGATTTGTCTTTCAAACCTTTAACCTCCTGCCCAGGGCATCTGCGCTTAGTAATGTGGAACTTCCCTTGCTTTATGCTGGTATAAATGAGAAGGAGCGGAGGAGAAGAGCCCTTGAGGCCTTAGAAACCGTGGGGCTCAAGGGGCGTGCACATCACTATCCCAATGAACTTTCCGGGGGTGAGCAACAGAGGGTAGCTATTGCCAGGGCGCTGGTAAACAGCCCGTCGATAATACTTGCTGATGAACCCACAGGGAACTTGGATTCACAATCAGGCCAGGAGGTTATGTCGGTATTCGATATGCTCCATAAGCAAGGGAAAACAATTATTGTAGTTACACATGACCCTGAAATTGCCTCCTATGGGAAGAGGATAATCAGGATAAGAGATGGGCGGATTGAGAGAGACGAAACTACCGAGAAACCCGCAGAGGTTAAACCGAGCTTTCCGATTAGGACCAAGGGGAGAAAAAGCCTGAGGGGAAGTTTCATCACTGGCTTTTCTTCTGGATACAAAGCCCTTTTAGCGAACAAACTGCGTCTATTTCTCACCACCCTGGGCATAGTCATTGGGGTAGCTGCTGTCATCGGAATGTTAGGGGTAGGGGAAGGGGCTAAGCGGCAGATTACATCGCAGATAGAGAAGTTAGGCTCCAATGTGCTTATGGTCTTCTATAGGCGACCGGAGAACAAAACGCAGGCCTTGGAATGGAGGGGGAGGTCGAAGGGCCTAACTTTAGAGGATGCAATTGCTATCGGAGAGCACTGCTCCGAGGTGGAGAATGTAGCTCCAGAGGTGAGAACTTGGGTGGCTGCTAAGTATGGCGACAATGAGTGGGATACTCAAGTAATTGGAACCTTACCGGCCTATCAGGCGGTGAGGAACCACTGGGTAGAGAAGGGGAGATTCTTCGGTAAAGAGGAGTTAGATTCCTGGGCCAAGGTCTGCGTGATTGGCAAAACCGTTAAGAGTGAACTCTTTGGAGACGAAGAGCCCATCGGTAAGGAGATCAAGATAAGAGGGGAGAGGTTCACCGTTATCGGCGTAATGAAGGAGAAAGGGGCCTTTGGCTGGCGAGACTTTGATGATCAGATCTTTATCCCTATTATTACCGCACAAAAGAGGTTTACAGGAGACGATAAGGTGCAGGAGATCCTGGTGCAGACAAGAACAGCGGAATCCACTGATCTGGCTGAAAAACAGGTGGAAGCCCTTCTTACTCAGAGGCACAATAGAGTAGTGGACTTTAGGATAAGAAGTCAGGAGGAGTTTCGTCAAACCATAGAGAAATCGGCAGGGACATTCAAGCAAATGCTGGCCGGTATCGCGGCCATTTCCTTAATCGTCGGTGGAATCGGGATAATGAATATAATGCTTGTCTCTGTAACTGAACGGACGCGGGAGATCGGTGTAAGAATGGCAGTAGGGGCAAAACGGCGGGATATATTGCTCCAGTTTCTGATAGAATCGGCTGTTCTTGCCTTTGCGGGGGGAATGATTGGGATAATTTTAGGCATTGGCTTTGCCAATACAATAGGAAGTATGATGGTCGGTGCGGGCACCATTGGGCCAAGGCATCTCTTCGGCACTGGCGGCCACTCAGTGGTCACCTTAAGTTCTATACTCTTAGCTTTCTTTTTTGCCATAAGCGTGGGGCTCTTTTTCGGTATCTATCCGGCCAACAAGGCATCAAAACTTGACCCAGTTGAGGCATTGAGGTATGAGTAAGGGAAGGATCGTGGGCTGTTAGATAAATCAAAGGCCCTCCTGCCGAGGAGGGCCTTGGTAATCTGAACTTCAGCCGAAGCTTGGCTTTTGTTTGCCTCTTGGGTTTACTCTCTCCCTCTTACTCCCCGGGGACTATAGCCATATCCATTGGCCAACCACACTCGAAGAAAAGAGAGTCCTTAGTCAAGTAATCATTTGGATCAATGGATAGAAATGAATGGACCCCACCGCTCACCCCGAAAATTACCCAGAGATTGGCTCCATCCTCGGAGAAGGCCATAGCTGTGGGTAGTCCGGCTACACTGATTGTATCATGGACAACGAATGTAGAATCCAAAATCAGGATGTTTCCCTCGTTTAGTCTTCCTGACCAGTTACAGATCAAAAGATCATCGTTTACAGGATTCTCTGCCACCCCATCGGGGTGATCCCCCGCCTGAAAGGAGTGAATTTCGGTTAGAGAATTTAAGTTGATCTTGGAAATAGAATTTGACCCAGCAGAAGTCACATAGACATACTCACCATTACAGGAGACCGTAACGGCGCCAGGTTGATAAAGGCTGACTTGACTAATCGTGCTGAGATCTTTGGCGTCTATAACTAGGAGGAGGTTAGCTGAAGGTTGAGCAACCAATAACTTAGCGTCATCAAGAGTGAGGGCTATAGAAGGCGATGGCTCACCTAACTCCATCGTTTTTTCTACTTTATCCGAGCCGAGGTTAACGATAGAAATGGATTTAGAGTTCGAACCAGTGTTGGCTACATAAGCCCTTTTTCCATCGTAGGAGATGACAATCCCGTTTGGGCTCCCTCCTAATTTTATGGAACCAAGAGTCGTGTCATCCCTTACCCTAACCTTATACACTGCTCCACCTCCATCTTCCTCAAGACAGGTTACATAGGCATAGTTGTAGTCAGGGGTTAAGGCAACCCTCTGAGAAGCCCTCCCCACGGGAATATCCTTGATCTCTCTGAATTGTTCCAGATCAATGACCGAGACCTTATCGTCGTTTCTGGTTATATAGGCCTTTGCAATCCGGGGGATGGATTCGTTCTTCACCGGATTCTTCTTCCCGCAGCCAACGAGGAGTAGAAAGATGAGAAGAGAAGAAAATGACCAACTCTTTACTCTTGGGCGCAACAGTTTACCTCCAAACAAAAAAGCCCGGCAGCGACCTACTCTCCCACTCGGTCCCCCGAGCAGTACCATCGGCGCTGGAGGGCTTAACTTCCGAGTTCGGAATGGGATCGGGTGTTTCCCCTCCGCCATAGCCACCGGGCAAGAAAAAAAGCCTGGCAGGGGCAAATGTTTGTGGGTGGAACCCCTTTTTATTAGGTTGTCTCTCCTAATGAACACCAGGCAAAATCCAAGCGACAACTGCATAGGGGGAACAGGCACCAAGATCAAGTCTCACGGCTTATTAGTATCGCTCGGCTAAACACATTACTGCGCTTACACCTGCGACCTATCAAACCCGTAATCTCCGGGAAGCCTTCAGTCCCCTAACGGGGAGGGATATCTCATCTTGAGGGAGGCTTCGCACTTAGATGCTTTCAGTGCTTATCCCTTCCGAACGTAGCTACCCAGCGATGCCCCTGGCGGGACAACTGGCACACCATTGGTTCGTCCACCCCAATCCTCTCGTACTAGGGGCAGCTCCTCTCAGATATCCTGCGCCCGCGACAGATAAGGACCGAACTGTCTCACGACGTTCTAAACCCAGCTCGCGTACCGCTTTAATGGGCGAACAGCCCAACCCTTGGGACCTTATCCAGCCCCAGGATGCGATGAGCCGACATCGAGGTGCCAAACCGGTCCGTCGATATGAACTCTCGAGACCGATAAGCCTGTTATCCCCGGAGTACCTTTTATCCGTTGAGCGACGGCCCTTCCACTCGGAACCGCCGGATCACTAAGCCCTGCTTTCGCACCTGCTCGAGATGTCTCTCTCGCAGTCAAGCTCCCTTATGCCTTTGCACTCTCCGCGCGATTGCCGACCGCGCTGAGGGAACCTTTGGGCGCCTCCGTTACCTTTTAGGAGGCGACCGCCCCAGTCAAACTACCCACCAGACACTGTCCCCGGACCGGATTCACGGCCCTGGGTTAGAACCCCAGCAACACAAGGGTGGTATTTCAAGGACGACTCCATCCCAACTGGCGTTGGGACTTCACAGTCTCCCACCTATCCTACACATGCCTTACCAAGATCCAATGTCAGGCTATAGTAAAGGTTCACGGGGTCTTTCTGTCCCGTCGCGGGTAACCGGCATCTTCACCGGTACTACAATTTCGCCGAGCCCCT
>JAOZPP010000091.1 GCA_029932675.1 bacterium | reverse complement strand
GGGAATCGAACCCCGAACCTACTGATTAAGAGTCAGTTGCTCTACCAGTTGAGCTAGCGGCGCATGAGGGCGGAAGGGATCGAACCTTCGACCTACGGCTTAAAAGGCCGTTGCTCTACCGACTGAGCTACGCCCCCAACAACTGCTACCCCACCTCAATCACATCCTCCCGCCCTGGGCCGGTGAAGACCCAGCTTATCTCTACCCCAATATAGGAAGAGATCCTATCCAAATAAACCTTGGCCTGGGGTGGAAGCTGCCCAAACTCCCTTATCCCCTTGGTCGGTCTCTCCCATCCGGGGAGTCTCTCATAAACTGGTTCACAATGATCTAAATTGAGGGGAAACCCCTCTATCCTTTCCCCCTGATATAAATAAGCCACACAGAACTTAATCTCTGAAGCCCGGTCCAAGACATCAAGCTTGGTCAAGGCTACCTTATCCACCCCATTTACCTCACAGGCATACTTTAAGGCCACTAAATCAAGCCACCCACAACGGCGAGGACGACCTGTGGTCGCCCCATACTCACCCCCACCCCTCTGCAGTAGTTCTCCTAAATCATCCTTCAGCTCCGTAGGAAAGGGCCCCCTCCCCACTCTGGTAGTATATGCCTTTGCTACCCCAATTACTTCATTTATCTTGGTGGGCCCTACCCCTGTTCCCAGACAGGCCCCCCCGGCAGTAGGGTGCGAGGAAGTGACAAAGGGGTAGGTCCCCTGGTCGATATCCAGAAGCGTCCCCTGGGCACCTTCAAAGAGGAGGCTTTTCCCCTCTTTTAAAGCTTGGTTCAGAAACGGTTCTACATCTTTAAGGTAGGGTTTAATCCTCCCTCCCACCATCCTCAACTTCTCGGTCAATCCCTGGAAATTTTCACCAGCGAACGAAAGTCTCTCCTCTAAACCATCCTCCAATATGTCCCCCACCCTCACCCCCAACCGAGCATACTTCTGAGCGTAAGCTGGGCCAATACCTTTAAGAGTAGTGCCTATCCTTTTCTCCCACGATCCCTCTGCATCTTTGTGTTGGGGTAAGACTAAATGTGCCCGCGGAGAGAGGAAGAGACGCCCCTCAACCTCTATCCCTTTTGTAGTGAGGCTATCGATCTCCTCAAGGAGGGCCTCCAGGTCTACCACCATTCCCCCTCCCATCAGGCAGATCAGCTTCGGATGCAGGATACCACTGGGAACAAGATGGAAAATGTATCGCTCATCTTCAACCCAAACGGTATGACCGGCATTAGCCCCCCCCTGATAGCGAATAACAATATCGGCCTCTTCGGCCAGATAATCGATTACCCTTCCTTTCCCCTCATCCCCCCATTGCAACCCCACAACTACTTTGGCAGGCATACCCTATGCCCTTTTCCTCTCCCTCTTCGACCGCATAGTGTAGATCGGCTTTGCCCCTTTGACAACTGTATCCTTGGTAATAAGACACCTCTTCACTCCAGAGAGGGAAGGAAGCTCATACATAATGCTTTCTATAACCTTTTCCATTACCGACTTCAACCCCCTTGCTCCCGTTCCTCTCTTGCGGGCAACTTTCACTATCTCCTTCAGGGCATCAGGGGAAAATTTTAACTCCACTCCTTCCATCTCGAAATATTTCTGATACTGTTTGATGAGGGAGTTCTTTGGTCTCACCAGAATTCTAATCATCGCCTTCTCATCCAGCTCATCCAAGCTTGTCACTACGGGGAGCCTGCCAATCAACTCAGGGATGAGCCCATAGATCAGGAGGTCCTCGGTCTCCACCCGAGAAAGTATATCTCCGATATTCTTCCCTTCCCCTCGAAATTGGGCAGCGAAACCAACTGTCTTCTGACCTATCCTCTTCTGAATTATCTTCTCCAACCCATAAAAGGCCCCCCCACAGATAAAGAGGATGTTCTTGGTGTTTATGTAAACCAAGTTCTGCTCGGGGTGTTTCCTGCCACCGCGGGGGGGGACCCCCGAGATGGTCCCCTCTAAAATCTTGAGCAAGGCCTGCTGCACCCCCTCACCAGAGACATCCCTGGTTATAGAGGGGCTATCCTGTTTGCGCGCCAATTTGTCTATTTCATCGATGTAAACTATGCCCTTCTCTGCCCGAGAGACATCATAATCAGCCGCCTGAAGGAGCCTTACTAAGATATTTTCCACATCCTCCCCCACATATCCAGCCTCAGTGAGGGGTGTAGCATCAGCGATGGTAAAGGGAACCTGGAGGAACTTGGCCAAGGTTTGGGCCAGAAGGGTCTTGCCCGTCCCTGTGGGGCCAATGAGCAGGATGTTGCTTTTTTCCAACTCAACATCGCCCTTTCTCCCCCCATATCTTACCCTCTTATAATGGTTATAGACAGCAACCGAAATAGCCTTCTTTGCCCTCTCCTGGCCGATGACATACCCATCTAAGAAGGACTTTATCTCCTCAGGGGTGGGAAGTTTTTGCTTCTCCCAGAAAAGGGCATCATTCTCCTCCTCGGCCTCGAGGATCTCCTCACAAAGTCGCACACATTCATTGCAGATATGGGCCGAGGGTCCGGAGATCAACCTCTCCACCTCCCCTGGGCCTCGCCCACAGAAGGAGCACCGGGGGCCGGCTGGGTATGGTCTCTCTTTCATCTACTTCTTCCTCTTCTCATAAACATCATCTATAATCCCGTAGTTCTTGGCCTCCTCAGCCGACATAAAGAAGTTTCTGTCCGTATCCTCCTCAATCTTCTTCAGCGGTTGCCCGGTGTGTTTAGCAAATATCTCGTTCAACCTCTTGCGCAGGACCAGAAACTCCTTGGCGTGGATCTCGATGTCGCTCACCTGCCCACTTACTCCTCCCGCCGGTTGATGAATCATAATCCGGGAATTGGGTAAAGCGGCCCTCTTTCCTTTGGTACCCGCGGCCAAAAGGAGAGCCCCCATGCTAGCCGCCTGACCCATACAGGTGGTGGAGACATCTGGCTTAACGAATTGCATAGTATCATAGATGGCTAGCCCTGAAGAGACGATCCCCCCTGGTGAGTTTATATAGAGGTGGATGTCCTTCTCCGGATCCTCTGCCTCCAAGAAGAGCATTTGAGCTATCACTAGGTTAGAGACGGTATCATCAATCGGGGCGCCAATGAATATTATCCTATCCTTAAGGAGGCGGGAATAGATATCATAAGCCCTCTCCCCCCTTCCCGTCCTCTCCACGACGAAAGGAATCATACTCCCTCCTTGCACATCTATTAGCCCACAGGATCAATCCTTTAGCATCTGTTTTGTTTCCTTCATTCACTGGTAACTATTAGCCTTACACTGAAACCGTAGTTATCTTCCCTTTACTTATGAGGAAATCGAAAACTTTCTCCTCCCTCAACCTTTGCACTAACCCCTTTAGTTGGCCAGATCTGGAAAGCCATTCCTTCGCTTCGTCCCCCTTCATATTGTAACTCTTGGCAATCTCCTTCACCCTCTCATCCACCTCCTCAGCAGCGACCTCTATCCTTTCCCTTTTCGCTATCTCCTCCAAAATCAAAGAGGCGGAAATCTCCCGTATGGCCTGGGGGCGATATCGATTCCTTATTTCCTCTTCATCTACAGACTTATCCCTCTGTCTGGCCCGAGTGACTAAGTGGTCCAAGTAGGCTCTAATCATGGACTCCGGCACCTCCAAGGAGGCTCCCTCAATCAAGATATCTAAGATCTCTTCCCTCAATTCCCTTTCTGCCTCTGCCTCTGCTTGAACCTGAAGATCATTCCTCAGCTTATCCTTTAACTCATTGAGATTACGGAAGTTTCCTAATTCCTCTAAGAACTCATCCAACTCAGGGATCCTCTTTTCTTTTATCTCAATTGGCTTTACCCAGAATTTTACCCTCCGTCCCCTGTATGTGGGCTCTGGATAGGTATCCGGGTAGTCCACCTCGATCTCCCTCTCCTCCTCTTTGACAATTCCCATCAACTGAGCTTCAAATTGAGGGAGAAGCTTCCCTTGCCCCAACTCCACCTCTAACTCCTCCTCCTCTTTCCCCTCCTCCTTTAACCGGATGATGAGAAGATCCCCTCCCTTGGCCTCACGGTCCACTGGTGAGAGTATAGCCCTCTCCGACCTCAACTTCTCCAGAGCCCCATTGACCTCTTCATCAGTAATCCTTTTTACCCTCTTAGTGACCTTCAATCCTATATAGTCCACCAATTTCACCTCTGGTTTTACCTCTACCGTCGCTTTGAAGCGAAGCGGCGCCCCTCTCTTAAACTGAACATCGGTAAGACGAGCTTGGTCAATGGGAAGGAGATTCTCCCTCTCGGTTGCCTCCTTATAAGCCAGAGGAAGAAGTTTGCTCAGCACCTCGCTCTCTATTTTGGGACCAAACCTGGATTGAAGCACGGAGAGAGGAACCTTCCCTTTGCGAAAGCCTGGGACGGCCACTCTCCTCTTATAGGTCTCATAAACAGAGTTAAACTCCTCCTCTACCCTCTCCACCGGAATCTCCACCTCCAACACCCTCTGCCAAGGTTTGGGACTTTCTACCTTAACCTTCATATCAATCTATTTCTAAATCACCCCCACACGATCTAAAGATCACAGTTATCTAATTTTCAGCCCTCTTGCAGTGCAGTCAGCCTCCAACAGGGTCAATGCGAGAGGGGGGACTTGAACCCCCACTCCTTTCCAGGAACTGGATCCTAAGTCCAGCGCGTCTACCAGTTCCGCCACTCTCGCTCGGGAATAAAGATAACCCCTTCGCTCTTATTAGTCAAGTTATAATATATGGGGGTTTGTTAAAAAATCCAGCCTTTTCCAGGACTATGTCCGCTGGAGGAGCTGAACTGTGCGTCAAAAATAGCCCTAACCGTTAAATAGATAATCAAAGAAGGGTGATCTAGGCCCAGAAGTGTCTCTCCCCAAGATTTACCCTATCTCCTGCAGGGAGACAAATCCGTAGCCCCTCCCCTTGAGATCCTTGATGATAGTCTTCAAAGCCTTTGTTGCGTTTGTCCGCTTGACCCCATGGTTCAGATTCAATCCATCATGTAAGACAATTATTGAACCAGGCCGCACATGAGAAATTATATGTTTGGCAATATCTTCTGATTTTGAACTGGTAATATAGTCTGTGGTCATATCATCCCACATAATTATTTTATAACCCATCTCGTGAATAGTGCTGACCATCCAAGGTGTCCTAAAACCATGGGGGGGACGGAATAACTTCGGACGAACCCCGGTGGCATTATAAATTGCTTCCTCAGCCTTGCTAATCTCCGCAATCAATGCCCCCTTCGCTTTGAATGGAAGCAGCCAGGGGTGTGAATAGCTGTGGTTCCCTATACAGTGCCCTCGCCCTGCTATTTCCCGCGCAATTTCGGGATATACTTCAACATTTTTCCCAATCAAGAAAAATGTCCCCCGAATACTCTCCTCCTCCAAAATATTGAGGACCTCTTCGGTGTACGCCCCATTTGGCCCATCGTCGAATGTCAGGGCTACCACCTTCTTATTCGGGAGGTTCAATCTATAGATTACCCTGCCAAAAATTTCTGATTTGGGATAGGCAAAACCATATATAAATAGCCCAATGATGGACACTATTATTAAGACATATTTAAAAACCGAGATGCACTTATGAGGAGGTGAGAAAAATCGATTATAAAGTTGTCCTCTAACCACAGTACACCATCCTCTTCATTCATAGTTTATGAGTTGGCCCTCTACGACCAGAAGCAGCTTTATATTCATATGGGCGATTAAAAAGAAATATGGAAAAATAGTTAGCGAAATAGATGCAGGAAATCTTCAGAATCCCATGTTGCCTGTATCTCCTGGCTGAAGTAAGAGTACATATATCACCGACAAAAGCGATATCCCCCACTTTGGAAATCCTTTTCGAAATGTCTACATCTTCACCGTAAAATTCTATCTGTTTATTAAATCCCCCTATCTTCTCCAGGACCTCTTTTCTCACCGCAAAGTTTGGGCCAAATAGCACTTTAGGTATTCTCAATGGCTTCAGCAATTTACAATACAAGGGGAAGAAAATTTTGAAGAAAAACTTTGCATATAAATTAATTCTCCAATCACCGTCATGGAAAAGGTAAGGGTTACTTACTGCCACTATCTTTTTGTGTTCTTCGAAGAATTTAAAAAGCCTGGAAAGGTATGAGGGCGGGATGATCGTGTCGGCATCAAGGTAGAGGAGCAAATCTCCGTAGGCGGCTTTTCTCCCCCTTTCCCTCGCCCATGTTATCCCGATCCTGGGCTCAGAAACTACTCTCGCGCCAAGGTTCTCAGCAATTTGGGCTGTACCATCCGTGCTTCTGTTATCAACCACTATTATCTCGTAGCCATTAAAGTCCTGCAATTTTACCGCTCTAATACAGGGTGCAATAAATCCCTCCTCGTTATAAGCGGGTATGATTACCGAAACCTTTATCCTCTTCACCTTTTCTTCCCTGATATTGCTCTCCCTTGGGAAGGAGTCATCCACCGCTTCTTTCGATCCGTAGTTTTCTTTCATCATTTTACCAATTCATTCCCATTTGGTACAATCTACCTATACCATAAGCACTAATCCTGGGTTAACTCGGCTCCCGTTGGCATAACAGAAGACTTATTTACTTTGATCTATAAGAGATTTGCGGCACCCTTAATTCCCCCAGCATCTCCTGACCAAATTGCCGTTTTAACCTTTCCACTGTCCACCTTCCCCAAAGGAAGGAAATCGCTGCTGCTGTCGTATTACCCAACACGATACCCCACCATACGCCAACTATACCAAATCTTAATGAAATCCCTAAGAGATAACTGAAAAATACTTGCATGATAACCGTTCTAAGGATGGTGACAGCTAAGGATCTTTCCCCGCGGCAAATGCCTTGAAACATCGATGAGGTTAACATCCCAAAAGGCACGGTGGGAAGAAACCATGCTAACCATCGAAAGGCTCTGATCAGATCACCTGAAATTTGAGCTGCACCCTTTGAATAGGTGAAGAGGTAAGAGAGTTGGGGGGCCAAGAACATAATCAAGGTAACAACCCCGAGTTCGATAATAAATCCGAATTTAATCCCGTACAGATAGCCAGCTTTAAGTTTATCCATATCCTTAGCACCATAGGCCGCCCCTGTAACAGCGGTAACACCGATCGCAATACCCAATAAGGGTACTATGCCAAGCATCACGACCCGCCAGGCGCTTGTGAAAACCGCAATCCCATCGGTCCCCCCAGCCTTAACGATTATAACGTTCAAGGCAAACATCGCCAGGGCCATAGAGAGTTGAGCAAAGGAGGATGGAATTCCCACCCTAAGGATCTCCTTTACTATCTTCCCGTTAAATTTGAAGAGAACAAATCCAATATCGACATAGGTATCTTTCTTGATAAAAAGCCAAAAGATCATCAACAGGGAAGTGACAGATATTGAGGTCAGAGTTGCCCAGGCAGCACCAACAACACCTAACTTCAGTTTATAGATGAAAATCGGATCAAGGATAATGTTCAGCCCCGATCCGAGGGCCATAGCATACATTGCCCGTTTTGTATCCCCCTCACCACGAAGAATACCGTTAGCTATATTTATAAATACCAACAGAACTGCACCCCCGAGAAGAACCCGCGCATATCCCACAACGAACTGAACAACTTCCCCTTTAGCACCGATCGCAGTAAATATCCCCTTAAGAAAAGGTAACAAGCAACTGCTCAATAATATCCCGATGAGAACGCCAATCAGAAGGGTATGGACAGCAGCGGAGTCAGCCATCTTTTTGTCCCTGGCCCCAATCTTCCTCGATATCGCCGCACTTCCACCCACTCCGATGCCCACAGCCAGAGATATAATGACCATAAATAGGGGGAAGAATAGACCAATTGCCGCTAAGGCATCTGACCCTAAACCAGCCACCCAAATCCCATCAACGATATTATAGAAGGATTGGACAAGCATCCCAATGATCATCGGACCAGAGAGCTTAAACACCGCCCTCTTGGGATCGCCAAGTAGGGTCTTAACTCCTCTGGTCAATCCCTCAGCCATTCGATCCCCCTCTCCAGTAGCCAAACTTTATTTTTTGAGAATCCCCCTCCTGGTTGGTCTTGACACCTCCAGGGTGAGTTTTATTTTCCTCCAGCGCCATTTGGCCTATCGTTTCCAGCCTAAAATAAGTCTTCGCAAAGCAATGCGACATCATGGCTTAGATCACTCCACAATCTCTGCAAAAACCAAGGTGATTCCAAAAGGGTCTTGAATAACAAATTCCCGTACCCCATACCACTGGTCTACTGGCCCCATGACTACATTGACCTTGTCTTTGATTTCGCCGTAGAGATCATTAACCCGAATTATTCATGAACTGAAAATGAATTGGCATAAATTTTTCAAGGCCAAT
>JAOZPP010000039.1 GCA_029932675.1 bacterium | reverse complement strand
TTTTCTATGGCTACCCCATAAACCTACCGCCTTTAGGCGGTAGTAGTTTAGTTAAGGCTGTAGATGGTAGAGAGGTAAAGCAGGTGGGAATTAGCCAGACCGCCAGGGAGTATAGGACTATCAGAAGCACTGTGCGCAAGTGGAAGGAAAGATATAGGCAGGAGGGATTAAGGGGGCTTGAGGAGCGCTCCCGAGCACCCCAGAGGATACCCCACAAGACGGCCAAGGAAATAAAGGAAAGGGTGATTGAGCTACACAGAAGTTATCCTACCTGGGGGGCGGAGCAGTTAAAGCTGGAGTTTGACCTCCCCATATCTCCCAAGACCATAGCCCGGATAATCAGGCAGGCGGGGTTAACCAAGGGGAGAAAGAAGAGATGGCGGAAAAGGAGGGATTTAAGGGAACAGAAGGAGAAGCTGAGGGTTCTGGAGCTTATCCAGTTAGACACCAAGGACCTAGTGGATATAGAGAGGTATTGGCCCCAGATGAGGAGGTTAGAGCTTCCCCGCTATCAGCTCTCGGCGCGAGGTGTAAGGATAGGTGAAAGTTGGTCTGCCTATGCCCAGGAGAAGCCAGCTACTAATGCTGCTTTATTTGCCTGGTATTTAAGGGATGTGGTGTAGAGGTGGCCCGGGTGATATTTCAGATAGATAATGGGGCTAATTTATTAGTAATCGGTTGAAGGGGGGCAAGAATGTTTTCAGGAGGTATTGGAGAGCTTTGGGGTAAAGGGGGTGCGCATACCTCCCTCATCACCCACTTGGAATAGTGATGTAGAAGCATTTCATGGGCTGATTGAGGATGAGTTTTATGAGATTGAGGAGTACAGAGGTAGAGAGGAGTTTATGGGGAAGGCTTGGGCTTATCAGCTTTGGTTCAACTACAAGAGGAAGAATAGGCACAGGGGGAGGAAGGCGCCACTGGAGATATTTGGGGAGCTACCCCATAAAGGGATATCCCCTGAGGTCTTTAATCTTGCTCCCGTAATCGTTGACCAGCTTCTGCCTGCCTGGGCCACGGCAGACAGGTCTGCTTGGATAGAAGAGAGAGAATCTATTCAGGATGGTTTACCATGTGGGGTCATCAGCCAGCAAGAGGTCAAGTTTGGCTTGACAACTATCAACCAGGATATTATCTTGGACATCAAGTTACCAACAAATAGAGGATTTAACCAAGGAGAATCGGGGAGATGCAGAGAGAAAGGGATGATAACCTCACCTTTATCTTGGCACAGATCTCGGATAGATCAAAGCTTGTAGAGGAGATGAAGGTAAACTGCTCTCAGCAGATATTGAGGATTGCCGAACTTCTGACAAGAACCTTTCGAGATGGAGGCAAAGTCCTTATTTGTGGCAACGGGGGAAGTGCAGCCGATGCGCAACATCTGGCTTGTGAACTGGTAGTGAAGTTAAAAGAGAAGAGGAGGGCTCTACCTGCTTTGGCCCTCTCCAGCAACCCTCCTATCCTCTCGGCGATATCCAATGACCTGAGTTTTGCAGAAGCCTTCTCCCGTCAGGTGGAGGCCTTAGGTAAAGAGGGGGATGTCTTGGTGGCCATCAGTACAAGTGGATCTTCGGAGAACGTGATCCGCGCCGCTCAGAGGGCCAAAGAGATCGGTCTGCAAGTGGTGGGCTTTACCGGAGAGGGGGGTAAGAAGCTTTCCTCCGTGGTGGACTTCCCCTTGATCATCCCTTCCCAGGATACTCAGGGGATTCAGGAAGGGTATATGATGGCTGGACACATAATCTGCGGTCTTATTGAGAAAGCTTTCAAGAGGGAAGGATAGAAAAATGGAAGAGAAGTATGTCTATTTCTTCGGTAATGGAAAGGCAGAAGGCGATGCTACTATGAGGGAACTCTTAGGGGGTAAAGGGGCAAACCTCGCCGAAATGACCAACTTGGGGATCCCTGTGCCCCCTGGGTTTACCATAACAACCAAAGTTTGTGTCCTTTATTTTGAGAACAAGGGCAAATACCCTCTTGGCCTAGAAGAACAGGTCGGGGAGGCTCTGGGAAGGGTGGAGAAGATTATGGGGGCTAAGTTCGGGGATAGGGAAAACCCCCTTCTGGTCTCAGTCAGGTCAGGGGCAAGGGTCTCTATGCCGGGGATGATGGATACCGTCCTAAACATAGGTCTGAATGACTCCACGGTTGCAGGTTTCATCAAGGGGACAAATGACGAGAGGGTGGGTTGGGACAGTTACCGAAGGTTTGTCCAGATGTATGCGGAAGTAGTTATGGGAATAAAATCTGAGGGGATAAGCCCCTTTGAGCAGGCCATAGAGGAAAAGAAAAGGGAGAAAGGCATCACCCAGGACACCGAGTTGGGCCCAAAAGATTTGAAAGAACTCGTTTATCGTTTCAAGGAAATCATTGCGGAAAGGAGCGGAGGCAAATTCCCTGAAGAACCCTTGGATCAACTTTGGGGGGCAATTGGAGCTGTTTTCCGTTCCTGGAACACCCCCCGGGCAAAGTCCTATCGCCAGATACATCATATTCCGGAGAATTGGGGGACAGCCGTTAACGTGCAGGCCATGGTCTTCGGTAATATGGGTTCTGATTCAGCCACTGGAGTAGCCTTCACCCGTAATCCAGCCACCGGGGAGAACATATTCTATGGGGAGTACCTGATCAACGCCCAAGGAGAGGACGTTGTTGCTGGTATAAGGACACCACAGCCCTTAAATCGAGCCAGCAAGAAGAAACCCGAGCAGACCTCCTTGGAGGAGGCAATGCCCGATGTCTATAAGCAGCTCTCCGAAATCAGGGAGAAGTTGGAAAGGCATTATCGGGACACTCAAGACATCGAGTTTACCATCCAAAGGGGAAAGCTGTGGATGCTCCAGACCCGAACCGGCAAGCGGACCGCCGCTGCCGCGGTAAAGATAGCAGTGGATATGGTGGGCGAAGGGCTTATCGACCGGGAGACCGCCGTGTTAAGGGTAGAGCCAAATCAACTCGACCAACTCCTCCATCCGATGATCGACCCCCAGGTGGAGGTACGGATTCTGGCTCGCGGGCTTCCTGCCTCCCCTGGGGCAGCAACAGGTAAGGTGGTCTTTACCGCTGAAGATGCAGTTGAACTGAGCCAGGGGGGGGAGAAAGTCATCTTGGTGAGAATAGAGACCTCACCTGAGGATATCCAAGGGATGAATGCCGCCCAGGCCATCCTTACTGCCCGCGGGGGGATGACCTCCCATGCAGCGGTAGTGGCCAGGGGGATGGGTAAGTGCTGTGTGGTTGGCTGTGGAGATCTGAAGATCGATTATGGGAAGGAGCTCTTTACCGTGGGGGATGTTGTGGTAAAGAAGGGGGATTACATAACCTTAGATGGAACAAGTGGAAAGGTAATCTTGGGCCAGGTGCGCACCATCACTCCCAGCCTCTCTGGGGATTTTAAGACTCTAATGGATTGGGCAGATTCGTTCCGCCGGTTAGGGGTAAGGACAAACGCCGATCAGCCTAAGGATGCTAAAGTAGCCAGAGAATTTGGGGCAGAGGGAATCGGGCTTTGCCGCACAGAACATATGTTCTTTGAAGGAGATAGAATTGACTGGGTTCGCAAGATGATCTTAGCCGGGGATAAAAAGGGAAGGGAGGAAGCTCTCAACCATCTATTACCCATGCAGAGGGAAGATTTTTTGGGCATTTTCAAGGTTATGGACGGACTACCGGTGACAATACGCACCCTTGATCCACCTCTACACGAGTTCCTCCCTAAGGCCGATGAGGAAATTTCAGCTTTAGCATCCCAGATGGGGGTTTCATTTGATGAATTAAAGGCCAAAGTGGAGGGGTTGAGCGAGGCCAACCCAATGATGGGCCACCGCGGTTGTCGGTTAGGTATCGTCTATCCGGAGATAACTGAGATGCAGACAAGGGCTATATTCCAGGCCGCCTGTCAAGCCATCAAGGAGGGGATAAAAGTTCTCCCCGAGATTATGATCCCCTTAGTTGGTGATGTAAACGAGCTGCGCCTGCAGAAAGAGGTTGTGGATAGGGTAGGAAAGGAGACAATGGCCGAACAGGGGGTTGAGGTTGATTATAAGGTAGGGACAATGATTGAGATCCCTCGGGCCAGCCTCCTCGCCGATCAGATCGCCCAAGTCGCTGAGTTCTTCTCCTTTGGCACAAATGACCTCACCCAAATGACCTTCGGCTATAGCCGGGATGATGCTGGAGTCTTCCTCCCCTTTTATGTGGAGAAAGGCATCCTCCCCCATGATCCCTTTCAGATCCTTGATCAGGAGGGAGTGGGACAACTGGTAGAGATGGGAGTGAGGAAGGGAAGAAAAACTAAGCCAGATCTGAAGATAGGTATATGTGGTGAGCACGGAGGGGAACCCAATTCGGTGGAGTTCTGCCATCGGGTAGGCTTGGATTATGTAAGTTGTTCCCCCTACCGGGTGCCCATCGCCAGGTTAGCTGCCGCCCATGCAGCCCTTAAGGGGAAATAAACCGACTGAAGGCAGATCTGGGGGGCCATTCTTTTTTCACTAAAGGCGAGGATTCTATTCTTCCCTTCCCAGTGGGGGAAGGTGCTCAAAAGCTACAATGCTTAACCAGTAGATGTATTAGAGAGGAGAACTGCCTATGGACTACTCTGAGGCGTGAGAAAAAATGCGATAAGCTTTCTACCAGGAGGCAAAGATGAAAAAGCTTTGGTTTGTCCTTTTCCCTCTTCTGTTAAGCCTTCTCATATGGGGATGTGCCGCTCAAAGGCAGGTAGTTCAGAGGGGACTCGTCCAGACCTTAAATCAGATCCAGGCTGAGAAATATCCTGATGCCAACGCAGTGGTCGTCTTCGATAGCATTAGAGTTGACCTCCAACGATCAGGGAAATATGTCCAGAGAGAGCACAAGTTGGTGAAGATACTCACTGCACAGGGGAAGGAAAACTACAGCGAGGCCAAAACCGGTTATTTCTCTGCCTATGACACCGTGTTAGTAACTATGGCCAGGGTGATTGGTAGAGGAGGGACCATAGTAGATATCCCTGCAAACCAGATTAAGGACATTCCCCTTCCCGCCTTTGGGAAGTTCTTCCTACCCCATGTGCGGGAGAAGATCATCACCTTCCCCAATTTAGTGCTTGGCTCCTCCATAGAGTTTGCCACCAAGGATATAATGAGAAACCCCCCAATGGAGAATAACTTCGATACTTTCCTTCTCTTTGAGGGGATGGACCCCATCTCCTGCCAAGTATTTGAGCTCATCGTCCCCCAGGGGATGAAGATCAGATATCTGGTAAAGAATGAGAATGTGAGGCTGGATTTCTCCCGGGAGAGCAAAGGGGATAAAGTGATCTACCGCTGGGTAGCAAGGGATGTCCCGAGGGTCATCAGGGAACCAGGTATGCCACCGCTTTCCGATGTGGCCACGAAGCTACTGGTCACCACTGTTCCCTCTTGGAAGGAATGGTCGAGGTGGTACTACGAATTGGCCAGCCCCACCTTTGAGGCTGATCAGGCCATTAGGGATAAGGTTGCCGAATTGACCTCTGATCTACAAACAGAGGAGGAGAAGATCAGGGCCCTCTACTACTTCGTCTCCCAGAAGATAAGGTATGTGGGCACTTCTATGTCTGGGAAGAAGGCCGGCCATAAGCCCTTCCCTGCTCCCAAGACCTTCAAACAACAGTTTGGGGTCTGCCGGGATAAGGCTGCCCTCTTAGTCTCTATGCTTAAGGTCTTGGGAGTCGATGCCTACATCGTCCTCACCAACCCGGCCATCCGCGTGGAGAGGGACCTTCCAGTGGATCAGTTTAATCATGCTATAGTGGCCATAAAGGACCGAGGGGGAAAGTTCTGGTATATCGATCCTACCTTTGAGAATACCAGGGAATTCCTCTCCCCCTTTGAGCAAGATAAGGCGGTACTGGTCTGCGATGAGAGGGGTGAGGATCTGGAGTTTACCCCCATAGTGCCACCTACCAATGGGATGGCCCACATAAAGGCGATCTCCCACCTAAACCCTGAAGGGGTCTTGGATGGCCAGGTAATAATAGAAGCAAACGGGTGCTATGATGTCGTCTTCCGTTCTTGGTTAAAACAGATGCCTCCGATGCAGAGGAATATGATGTTTCAAGGCCTCCTGCAATCGGTCTCTCCAGGGGCCACAGTAAAGGATTTAAAGATCTCAGATCTTAGCGATCTCTATACTCCGGTTACGGTAGAGATAGAATATTCGGTGACTGACTATTGGATGAAGGCTGGTGATTACTACCTCTTTTCTGCACCCACCGCAGTGGGGACGTTCGACTTTCTCTCCTTTGCCTTCCTAAGAGGAGCCAATCTCCCTCAGAGGAGATACCCTTTGAACATCAGAACTACTTTTGGCTCCCAGGTCGATGAGGAGATCAGCCTTCCCCCAGGTTTTACCCTCAAGGCTGTCCCCTCACCGATAGAGAAGTCCTACCCGCACTTCTCCTTTCATGCCTCCTATCAACCCCAAGGGGAAAAGGTTCTCTTTAGCAAGCAGGTCCTCTATCACCAGCCGGAGATCAACCTCAATGAATATGGGGATCTGAGGGAGATGCTCCAAGGGGTGGAGAGATCCGCCAAGGGAAAGATCATACTTGTCGCCAAACAAAACCTATAAGGGGGAAAAATGTGGAGGAAAATCTGCTTTGCCACTGCTTTCTTCTGTCTGCTCATTGGAGGAGGAATACAGGGAGTGGCTATTGGGGAAAGCACAGAGGATATGGTCAAAAACTCCCCTCCTGCCTCGGACTATCCTCAGGCCGGTGCCCTCATCCTGCTAGATGATACCAAGGTCATCCTTACCGATGGGGGAAGCACAACCCAAAGACATCTTCTGGTCAAACTCTTTAAGAAGAGGGGGATTGAAAAGTGGGGGGATATAAAACAGAGATATGACAAATCCCATCAGAAGGTGGAGACAGAGGTAGCCAGAACATTCAAACCGGATGGTTCGGTGGTTGAGCCCCCCCCGGATGCCATCTCCGATGTAAGCGCACCTGAGGTGCAGTGGGCCTCAGCTTACTCCAATGCAATGATGAAGGTCGTCTCCTTCGCTGGCTTAGAACCGGGTTCAATTATAGATTACCAATGGGAGATCAGGTCGGTTAAGAAAGGGGGTGGTCTCTTCTCTAAGCTTTTTGGTTGGCTGAAAGGAAAACAGAAAAGGAACTTCTGGACTGGGACCAAATTTCGGTCAACTGACCCAATCTTAGAGAAGAGGTTTACCATCGATGCTCCAGCAGATCTTAAACTCAAACCAGTTATCCTGCACGGGGAAATATCCCCGATGAAGAAGGAGGTAGGAAAGAGGGTGGTATACACCTGGGAGGCAAAGGATATGGGACAGATAATTGAAGAGCCCAATATGCCCCCCTTGGACCAGATTGCCCCTCGCCTTCTCCTCACCACCTTTAATAGCTGGACTGATGTGGGGAAATGGTTTGCCAAAGGGTTTTATCCCCAGGTCAAGGTTACGGGCCAGATAGAGGGGGAGGCTTCCGCGCTTACCTCTGGTGCTATCACGGAGTTAGAGAAGATAAGGAACATATTCCTTTGGGTGGTCAGGGAGATTAGGACCGTCCACCTTCCCTTGGGCCAGGCTGGTTACAAGCCTCACCCTGCCCCCAAGGTCTTGGAGAACAGATACGGAGATTGTCGGGACAAAGCTGTCCTCTTAGTCTCTCTACTCCAGGGGGCGGGAATAGAAGCCTATCCAGCTCTCGTCAACCATTCCGAGGTAGAGATAGATGAGGACCTACCTTCTCCCGGACAGTTTAATGACCTAATTGTGGCGGTTCCTCGAACCAAGGGGGGTTACATCTGGCTTGACCCAGCGGCGGAAAACTCCCCTTGGGGTTATCTTCCCCCTGAAGAGCAGGGAACTAAGGCTTTGGTGGTCAAACCAGATGGCGGAGAGATAGTTAAGATTCCCTTACTTCTCCCAGAGGAGAATAGATCGTTTGCTTTGATGAAACTCGATCTCGCCTCGGATGGCAACCTGTCTGGGGTAGTGACCAATCGATTAAAGGGATTCACCGATCAGGTGGCCAGGGCTTTGCTGAAGGACAAGACGCCTCAGGAGCGGGAGAAGTTCTTCCAGGAGGCAGCAAACCGTATCTCCCAGGGAACTGAGCTCGTTGCGGATACCCTCACTAATCTAAAGGACCTGAAAACCCCTGCGGAAATTAGGCTATCCTTCAAATCCCCCCAGTATGCTATCTTAGAGGGGGAGATGATGCTCTTTGAGGTCCCCTCCAACCCCCTCACCTTTTATGGCCTCTTCCCCACCCTTCCCTTCAGAAAATATGATATGATCATCCCTTCCCCAATGATTATGGAGGAGAGGGTTATAATTAAGATCCCCTCTGGCTATAGGGTGGCCCATCTCCCGGAGGAGATGAAGATCGAAAAACCAGTGGGGGAATTCACCCTTAGCTGCCAGGAAAGGGACGGCCAGGTTGTCTACACCAGGAAGCTTGCCCTAAGAAGCAAGAAGGTGGAGAGGGGGGAATACCGAAACCTAAAGTCAATGTTTGACAAGCTGGCCAAACCACAGACAAGGCTGATTATATTGGAGAAGGAGACCACATAGAGGGGAGTATTTCCCTCCAGAGAGTAAAGGAAAGGGGGAACCCACAAAGGTGTTCTGAGGGTTCTCCCTTTTCTTCAGCTTAGGCTGACGCTCTCATTACTTCGACACAAGGGGAAAGGATTTTGAATGACTCAGCCTGAAAAACCTTTCTCAATCTTCGTTACTCTTCTTTTGTCATTGGCTATAACCAGCGCTGGGGCAGATGAATTGGGAAGGAGGAAAACCCCTGCATTCAAGCTTGGGGAGATAGTAGTGATTGGGGAGAGGGTCAACCTGGCCACTACCTTCAGCGAAGTAACTGCAGCAGAGATGAGGAGGAGGGGTGTGCAAACCGTGGGTGAGGCATTGGAGCTCCTTGCGGGCATCGATGTGCAAAAAGGGGGGAAAGGCCAATCCCTGGTCAAAATTCGTGGGTTTGAAGCGGGAGATGTGAAAATCCTTCTCGACGGTGTTCCCCTCCACGAATGTTACTCCGGGATTTTTGACCTTTCAGCCATCCCGGTGGAGTCTATAGCCAAGATTAGGGTGACCAAAGGCGCCTCTTCCGTTCTCTATGGGGTGAATACTATGGGTGGAGTGATCAACATCATTACCAAACCCGGTGGCAATGAACCGCTGGCTCAAGTCTCCACTTCCTTTGGCGATTATGGCACACAGAACTATAGCCTCAACTATGGGGGCAAGGTGGGGAGGTGCAACTTATTCCTCACCTATGGGTACCGAAAGTCAGCTGGGTATAGGCTGTCTGCTAATTTTGATCCAGGAAGCAAGTGGGTGGGAGAGAACTCTGAATATCACGAAGACGGGGGAAAGAGGGAGCTGAGCAATTATCAGAAGCGGACTTTAAACATCAAAATCGGTTATCAACCCAATAAACCCACTCAGTTTTGCCTTTCCTTCGACTATTACCACAACGAGCGGGGGTGTCCAGTGGAACGCAACCGTTACTGGTGGTTTTCCCAATGGGACCAATCCCTCCTCAATTTGGTTGGGGAAAGGAGGCTGAGGGAGCTCAGTACAGTTAAGGTTAGGGGTTTCTGGCTCTACCATCGAGATGAACTTACCGATGATGCCCAACGAACCATAAGCCAAGGAGGGGAATCCTGGTTTGATAGGTCCCTCTATAAAGATTACACGGTTGGTGGAGAATTACATTCTCGGATCAACCTTTGGAGGTCCCACCTCCTGAAGATCGGGATTGGCTATGTAAAAGATAAAAATAAGCAAAGGGAGTATAACGCTAAGAACAGGAGGGGGGAGATAACCACTCCGGGTTGGGGAGAGGAGATGATTTATGAGGCTGATACCTATACCCTTGGCTT
The DNA here is from genome assembly GCA_029932675.1 of bacterium. Lineage (GTDB taxonomy): Bacteria > SM23-81 > DAOVCL01 > DAOVCL01 > DAOVCL01 > DAOVCL01. The sequence continues at coordinate 17,319 of JAOZPP010000039.1, read as the reverse complement.
AGAGGAGGAAAGCAAACCAATAGAAAAGCTCTCCCTCGTTTTGGGCTTAAGTTATGACTACTTCAACCCTTTAAGATCCGGAGATGTACCTACTCCAGGCAGCATCGAGACGATAAATCCACAAGCGGGATTAGTTTATAATATCGCCACCAATACCCTATTACATATCTCCTTGGGAAAGAAGACGCGGTTCCCTCATCTGAAGGAGCTATACAGCACCCACGCTGGAGGGAACCCTGACCTGAAGCCTCAAAGGACCATTGCCTATGAAATGGGAGGGGAAACCGAATTAGGCAGGAAGATAAACTATCGGATATCCCTCTTCCACAACGATGTCCAGGATCTGATCCAAAGGGTGGAAGATGCTGAGGGGAAAAAGATCTATGCAAACATTGGCTCAGCCATAATTCAGGGCGTAGAAATGGGCTTGAAATTGGGGGTTCCCTGGGGCCTTTGGTTGGGAGTTAACTACACCTATCTCTCCGCTCGGGATGAGCAAAACGATAGAACTTTGGAAAACAGGCCCAGCCATAAACTCAATTTGGACCTCCACGGCCCCCTCTTCTTCGGCTCTACCCTCACCCTCGGGGCAACCTATGTGGGAAGTCAATATGACTATTCCTTCGTTGAAAAAACCCTATCTACCAGAAGAATTCCTCCCTATCTATTGCTGGATGCCAGGTTAACCAAAAGTTTCACACTTCCATTTAGACTACCCACAGAAGCCTTCCTCTCCGTAAAGAACCTCACTGACAAGGACTATGACGAGGGGAACGGACCTATGCCTGGGAGAAACTTTTTGGTCGGTTTAACCATTCGCCACTAAAGCCCTATTCGGAACTTGGTTTTACCCGAATACTCATAGACCGCGGGTAGAAGCAGATCCTCACAGCATTGCAAAAGCCGCGCCCAAAGAATCATCGTGAATCGTTATTCGTAGCTCGTGACTCGTTACCCTCAACCATACATTCTACCCCCCTCCCCCTCGATGGGGGAGGACTAAGGAGAGGGTGATTATAGGAGAGTCATTTGTAGTTGAAAATCTATGAATACCGGGTTTAAATCCCCTTATCACTTAAAAAACCCTCCATCGTAAATGGGTCGTTAATAAATTCCCTTGACCGGTTGAACCCTATTTTGTATAATTAGCTACAATGGAAAAGGAATTCCGTCGAAAACTAAAGGAGAAAATAGTGCCATTTCAGGAAGTCGATCCAACGATCTTGGAGGCAGTTGGCTATACTTACCAAGGGAAGAGGGAGATCGAGGTGGAAATCGTCTGTGCGGAGTTTACCTCCCTCTGCCCACGCACCGGCCTCCCTGACTTTGGAAAGCTAACCATACGATATATCCCTGAAGAGCTGATCATAGAGTTAAAATCCCTGAAATACTATCTCCTTCAGTATCGTCAAGTGGGGATATTCTATGAACACCTGCTCAACCAAATCTTGGAGGACCTCGTCTCGGCAGTTAATCCCAAGTGGATGGAGATCATCGGGGAGTTCTCCCCCCGCGGCGGGATCACAGCCAAGGTAAAGGCTGAATACAGGAAAGAGGAGGAAAGGACTAATGAGTAAGGTTGTCTTTATCGAGCCCAGGGGCATCTTCAATGCCTATGGCTACTTCAAGCTCCCCCTCTTAGGGCCCATCTACTTGGGGACCATCTTGAAAAGAAGGGGGCATGAGGTAAAGGTCATCACCGAGAACTACACCCCCGCCTATGATGAAAGGAAGGATAGACTCCATCCAGCCATCTTAGACGCAGATGTCGTTGGCATCTCCTCTATGACCTCAACAGTGAACCGAGGCTACCAGATAGCCAGGGCTATCCGGAAGCAGAGACCAGATGTAAAGCTCCTGATGGGTGGACCCCATGCTACCTTTAGGCCAGAGGAGGCCTTAGAATATGTGGATACCGTGATCACCGGCGAAGCGGAGGGCCAAATAGTTGATGTGGTGGAGGGCAATGTAAGCGACAGAATTGTAAAAGGAGCACCGATTGACGATTTGGACGCCCTTCCGGTCCCGGATCTCTCCCTTTTGGAAAAGGTCGATTCAAAGCTTCGTTATGTGCCGATTTCTACATCCAGGGGATGTCCCTACGATTGTACCTTCTGTTCGGTGACCAAGATGTTCGGTCGGAAGTACCGCTTTCGTAGTCCGGAGGCAATAGTAGACGAGATCGGCTATCGCATCCGCTCTGGCTATCACAAGTTCTTCTTCTACGATGACAACTTCGCTGCCAATCAGGAGGGGACAAAGGTTATGTTGGAGAGCCTGTTGAGGAAGGGTTATAGGTTCACCTGGTCGGCGGAGACGAGGGTGGACGTGGCCAAAGACAATGAACTCCTTAAGCTTATGTCCCAAGCTGGTTGCCTGTGCCTCTTCTTAGGGTTGGAATCGGTAAGCCCGGAAACGCTTCTCAGTTACAACAAGAGGCAAACCCTGGATGATATACAAACGAGCATCAAAAAGGTGAAGGCCAACAATATGAGGGTGCACGGTATGTTCGTCTTGGGCTCAGACGAGGATGACCCGCAAACGGTTCAGCAGACCGTTGACTTCTGTCACAAGTTCAATTTAGATACCGCCCAATTCTCCATCCTCTTCCCCATTCCCGGAACCAGGCTTTATGATATCCTGGAATCAGAAGGGAGGATCTTCACCAAGGATTGGTCCTTATACGACGGCACCCATGTGGTCTTCAAACCAAAGAAGATGAAACCCTTGGAGCTCCAGCGGCTCTATCTCTGGGCTTGGAAAAGGTTCTATTCCCTTGGCCATAATATAAAGACCTTCATCGCTGCCCGCTACCTCCTCAACAGGTGGAGGAGGCTAAATGGAAGGTTCCTGGGTTACTTAAGGAACTTGGGAAAGGCCTATTAGGATGAAAAAGTGGCTTTATCTCCTCTACGCTGGCATTTCCCTCGTCCTTATATTCCTCTTGGTCAACCATTTCACCCACAAGCGTCTCCCCAATCAGGGCACTACAACCGTTAAGTTCTCTCATGGACCTGATATCTACTTCAAGGAAAGGGCCTTCGACTTTGGAGAGGTAGACGAGGGGGAAAAGGTCGTCCATAGTTTCAAATTCAAAAACAGAGGGGATTCCCTGCTGAAGATAATCAAAGTGGGGAGCACCTGCGGTTGTATCGCCACTGTGGCCGCTAAGAGAGAACTCAAACCAGGAGAGTCCGGGGAGATAAAGGCCGTCTTCGACTCCAAGAACTATATGGGCTGGGTGCGTAAGGCCATCTATGTCCAGTCCAACGATCCCGATCAACCGACGATAGCCCTCCAGATTGCTGGGATGGTCTTAGTAGATATTGGGGTAAACCCCCGACGAGTCAACTTCGGCCAGGTTATGCTGGGAGAACCACACCAAAAGGTAATCGACCTTTTTCCGATGAAGCTGAAGAGGCTGGAGGTGAAAAGGGTAGAGTTATCATCTCCTTATCTAACTGCCCACCAGGAGGAAAAGGCCATTGAGGGCAAACCTGGGGTGGGAATAACCCTTCTCCTCTCCCCCCAGGCTCCGGAGGGGAAACTATCGGAGAGCCTAAAGATATATACCAACAGCAAGAAACAGGCGGTGATCTCCATCCCCATAATTGGAACTGTTAGAGGAGGTGTTTGGACATCTCCCCAGGAACTGGTCTTCGGTTGCCACCGCGGCCACAAGAGAACCCTTAAGCTTACGGTAAACGTAGGGAAGAGACAAGAGTTTAAGATATTAAGGGCAGAGGACGAACTGGGATGGGTGACCACTAAGGTGTCCCTCCTCAAAAAGGAGAAATTGCATCAGGAATACCAGATCGAAGTGCAGGTCAAGCCCGATGCCCCGGTAGGATCATTCAAGGAAAAACTCCACCTTTACACAAACGATAAAAAATGGCCGGTTCTCGATGTAACCCTTGAGGGGTTTATCCACTGAGGTCTCAAACCGCAGGTTCCCTGGGGTCAAAACCTGCTTTGCTAATTGGTAAAGAAAAATACTTTTGTTACCCAAAAAGTCCCTGGTTGGAGTTAATTCCTGGTACTTATGGCTAATCCAAGATAACCTCATCCCTATAGCTGGGCACGGAAACCGGCCATCCCCGCCTCTCCTTCAGGAAATCCGCGAAATGGTGGGCGGCATCAGCCTCCCCATGGGTGACAAAAAGGTGCTTGGGCGGCTTTTGGAGACTGGACAACCACTTAAGGAGCTCATCCCTATCCGCATGGGCTGAGAAGCCGTGGATTTGAACCACCCTCGCCCGCACCCTATACATCTCTCCCAATATCCTCACCACTTTGGTCCCTTCAACGATCTCCCTACCCAGGGTTCCGCTTGCCTGATAGCCCACGAAGAGTATAACGCTTTCCCGCCGGGAGATCTCATTGACTAGATGGTGCTTTACCCGGCCGCCGGTGCACATCCCTGAACCGGCGATGATGATCACTGTCCCCTTTATGTGATTTATGGCCTTAGACTCCTCCGCAGTTCTGGTTACCTTCAGTCCGGGAAGATCAAATGGTGATTCCCTCTTGCGGATCAGGTTCATCATCTCCTCATCAAAGAGTTCGGGATGGTGCTCAAAGACCTCAGTTACCCCTATGGCCATTGGACTGTCTAAGAAGACCATCAGATGAGGAATACGATCATCCAACAATAGGCTGTTGAGATGATAAAGTATTTCCTGTGATCGCTCCACGGCAAAGCTGGGTATAACTATGTTTCCCCCAGCCTTCTCGGCAGAATTTATCACCTCGGAGAGCGTCACATCTATGTCCTCCTGATCTTTATGGATCCGATCGCCGTAAGTGGACTCTACCACTACATAGTCCGCTTGATCAAATAGGGTAGGATCGCGCAGGATGGGCTTGTTCCACCTCCCCACATCTCCGGAGAATAGGATGGACCTTTCCATCCCATTCCGTTTCACCTTGACCTTTATCATAGAGGAACCAAGGATGTGACCAGCATCATAGAAGGTCGCTTCGACCCCATTGGCTATCTGAAGGGGTTCCTCATATCCCACTGGGGAGAAAAGGGGAAAGGAGTCCCTCGTCTCATCGGTTGTATAGAGGGGAACCTCAGGGTATTTCCCCCTTCTGCCCTCCCTTTCATGCCTCCTCCGCTTGAATTCAGCATCTTCCTCTTGGAGATGGGCTGAATCCAAGAGCACGATCTGAGATATCTCCTTTGTGGCCGGAGTAGAGTAGATCTTCCCCGCAAATCCCTCCCTGACTAGCTTTGGTAGATAACCGCAGTGGTCGAGGTGTGCATGGGTCAAAAGGACTGCATCTATCGTTCCGGGATCAATGGGAAAGGGCTCCCAATTTCTTCCCTTTAAATGCCTCTCCTGATAGAGCCCACAATCCACCAAAAGCTTGCAACCATCAGTCTCCAAAAGATATTTGGAGCCGGTAACGTTCTGGGCCGCGCCCAAAAAACTGAGCTTTATCTCCATGTCTTCTCCCTATAAAGCGGAATTCAAATATTTAAGCCAGCCTCCGCCCCAAACAGACTATAAATCCTTGGTAATGGGGTTGGCCATGGTTTATATCCAGCTTAAAGCCTTCGGTAAAGGAGATGATCTTGAATTTGGGTAATAGGGACTGAATCTCCCCCCCTTGGTGAAGTAATGGATGGGGATCTCCTGGCAAGGGGAATAAAAGGTATCCTTGCCCCCTGGCTTAAGACTCCCCTTTGACCTTTCATATCCGGGATCCTCCGTTGAGAAAACCGCAAGATCGAGGACCTTACCTGCAGGGACAAACCCTGCATAATCGGTCAGCACCCTGTCGGGTTTCACCCCAGAGTAGCCCTGAACCCTCATAAACCTCATCCGGTGTCCATGCTTTCTCCCTCATTCCCCTCCAACGATTTTAACGCCTGAGCTTGTCCCGATGCGGTTAGCACCAGCCTCCACCATTTGAACGGCTGTCTGGAAATCCCTTATCCCTCCTGCCGCTTTCACCCCCATCCCCCAACCAACGGTCTTCCTCATCAAGGCCACATCGAAGACTGTAGCACCACCAGGGCCAAAGCCAGTGGATGTCTTCACGAAGTCAGCTCCCACCCACTGAGCAACCACACAGGCTTCCACCTTCTCCTCATCGGTGAGAAGGGCAGCCTCAATGATCACCTTCAGCAGGGCTTCTGGTCCTACGGCCTTGCGCACAGCCTCCATATCCCGAGCAAGACCGATGAGATCGCCGGATTTTAGCGCTCCCACATTCATCACCATGTCCACCTCCCCTGCCCCTTCCTCAACTACCCTCCTCGCCTCCCAGGCCTTAACCTGGGAAAGGTTTGCTCCCAAGGGGAAGCCAACCACTGAACAAACCTTTATCCCCGTATCCCGTAAACTACTAACGCATTGGGAAATATAACAGGGGTTCACACAGACTGTAGCAAAACCAAATCTCCTCGCCTCCTCACAGAGCTTTTCCACGGCCTCCTTGGTAGCCTGGGGCTTAAGCAGGGTATGGTCTATCAGCCTGGCCATCTCCGATCTGGTACCTACAGTAAGGGGGGTAAGCTTGGGTTTTGCTCGATTGACGGGTTCGAGCCCCGCTGACTGAAGGAGTCGCGCAACCTCATCTTTAATCCCCTTGATCTGCGCCTCTTCCATCTCACCCCCTTCCTATGGAATAATAAGTAAACCCTAACCTCCTCATCGCCATAGGCTCATAGATGTTCCTGGCATCGAGAAGAACGGGCGTGCGCAAAAGGTCCTTTAACCTCTCCATATCAAGTTCTCTAAGTTCATTCCATTCGGTCATAATCACGGCAAGGTCAGCCCCTCGGCAGGCTGAGTAGGGATCCGGGGCAAATACTACCTCATCATTGAGGCTATTACGGGCGTTTTTCATCGCCATGGGATCATAAGCGGTTACTCTTGCTCCCAACTTTATAAGCTCCTCAATTAGGTATAAAGAAGGAGACTCCCTCACATCGTCAGTGTTTGGTTTGAAGGCCAGGCCGAGGATGGCGATCCTCCTCCCCTCGACCTCCCCCAAGGCTTCCCTCACCCTCTGCACCATCCCTCTCCGCTGTGCGAGATTGACCTCGATTGTCGCCTGAACGATCCGCGCCTCCATACCTACCTCCTTGGCAATTGAGGCCAAGGCCATGGTATCCTTGGGAAAACAGGAACCACCAAACCCAGGTCCAGCGTGGAGAAATTTTGTCCCTATCCTCCCATCCAACCCCATACCCTTGGCCAAAACCTGCACATCTGCCCCTACCCTCTCACAGAGGTTAGCCATCTCATTTATAAAGGAGATCTTAGTAGCCAAGAAGGCATTGGAGGCATACTTTATCAGCTCGGCTGTCTCCCAGTTGGTTTTGATTATCGGCGTTTCCAGGAGATATAGGGGCCTATAAATCTCCGCCATTATCTCCATAGCCCTTTCGCTTTCCGCCCCAATGATCACCCGATTGGGCCGCATAAAGTCTCCAATCGCCGATCCCTCCCTCAAGAACTCTGGGTTGGAGACCACATCAAACTCTATCCCCTCCCTCACCCCCTTCTCCAGGATCCCCTTTACCCGGCGAGCTGTCCCCACAGGAACCGTGCTCTTGTCCACAATAACCTTATACCCATTAATCAAAGGGGAAACCTCCTCCACTACACCGAGGAAGCTACTCAAGTCAACCCCTCCATCTGGACGGGGAGGGGTCCCTACGGCAAGGTAAATCACCTCTGACTCCCTCACCCCGTAGGCAAGATCAAGGGAGAAATCCAGCCTCCCCTTGGAGGCATTTATCCTTACCATCTCCTCCAGCCCTGGCTCGAAGAAGGGAATAGCACCCCTTTTCAGATGCTCGATCTTCTGGCGGTCGTTGTCTATACAGAGAACCCTATTCCCGAAATCGGCCAGACAGGTTCCAGTGACTAAGCCGACATATCCTGTCCCAATGACTGTTATCCTCCTCAATCCTCACCCCCTTTCTCCTGGAGGCTCTTAATCCTCTCCATATAATCTGCAGCCAACCTCTCTCCTCTTTGGGGATCATCAAACTCAGCTAATACCCAAAAATAGGGGCGGCGGGAATCGGGCAGCAAAAGAACCCATCCCCCTGGGTAGTGCAGCCTTATCCCATCAATAAGCTCCCTGGAGATCTCCTCTGTCTCCCTCATTAGGCCACGCATCACCTTTCCCTTCCTCTCCCGGGGGCAGAAGACCTCCCTCTTTATCAACTTCGACTCCCTTATCCTTCCCACCGATTCCCTCACCGTTTTCCCTGATTTGGCTAAAAGTTCCAATAGCTTAGCTGTAGCAAACATAGCATCACATCCCACCTGAAAATCGGGATAGATGAACCCCCCCCTCGTCCCCCCAACAAATCCTACCCCTTCCAACTCAGCGGCCTCCATCATCGCCCGGTGATCATCCCTTGTCCTGATCACCTCCACCCCCCTCTCCTCAGCCATCCTTTCCACCTCTTGGGAAGCGGTAATGGGCACAGCAATTCTCCTTGGTTTATCAACCTCCAGGAAAAGCGAGGTTACCAGGAGGAGGGCCATATCGTTGCTCAGAAGTTGACCTGAGGAGTCAACGATATAGAGCTTCTCGGCCACGACATCCAAAAGGAATCCAGCCTCAGCCTTTAGAGAAGTCACAATTGAGGAAAGCTGCTTTAGGGACTTATCGAAGCTCTCTCGGCTCCGGGTAAGCCTTTGAGGATCCAGGTCAGCGTTGAGGGAGACAACCTCACATCCCAAGGTCCCTAAGATCGGAGGGAAGATGGCGGCCGCGGATCCATGGGAGTAGTCTATCACTACCTTAGGCTTATTAGAGGCCAAGGGGGAAGGATCGATGGCCTGAAGAAACTTCTCCCTATATAATTCCTGCACCCGGTTGGAATGTTCTAACCTTCCAATCCCTTCAAAGGATGGGCGCGGGAAGTCCTCCCTATAGAAGAGTCGCTCGATGGACTTTGTCCGCCGCACGGAGAGGTCCTTCCCCCCCTCTTCAAAGAAGATGATGTCCGCCATCTTTTCCTCATAAGGAGATTGGCGGATGTGTACCCCAGCGCTTTCCCCTCCCCACCTCAGTTCGAACCGCAGCAAGGGAAGTGGTACGATTCCCAACTCCTCCACTATCACCCCTGAGGAGAGGAGCCCGCTGGTTAGAGCCCTACTAATCATCTGGGAAGAATTGCCTGGATCATGAGAAATGGCCACACGGCGGCCATTGCCCCAGAATGCCCCGGTTGCTGCACCCAACTTTGAAGAGAATTCCGGGGTGAGCTCTGAGTTGGCAATTCCACTCACCTTGGCCTCGGTGAATAGCTCCCTGTTCCACCCCTGGCCCCAGACCAAGGTTGAAGAAAGGGTGGAACCAGCCTCCACCTTTTTCGCGGGCCATATCCTTACATTCTCCCTTATCTGGGCCCCTTGGCCAATGACGCAGCCGTCGCCTACTACAGAGAAGTGGGAGAGGATAGCCCTTGCCTTCACCTCTGCTCGGAAGCCCAAGATCGTTCCCCTCAGCTCTGCCCCTCTCCTCACCTTTGCCTGGGGGAGAAGAACAGATTTCTCTATCTCTACCCCATCCTCTATTTGGCACATAGGCCCGATAATCGAAGAGGTAATCCTGACCCCCCTCCCAAGTTGGCTTTGTTCCCCCAACACCACCTTTCCCCTAAACTCAACCCCCCCCTCAACCCTTACCCCTTCAGCCATCCAGATATCTGCTCCCCCTTGGTGGATAGACCTTCCCCCTATAGGCAATTGGGCTTTTCCCGCGAGGAGTTCCCAATTTGCCAACCTGAAATCATCAAGGTTTCCCACATCCCTCCAGTAACCGGTGCATACGAAGCCATAGAGGGGGAAACCGGCTTGAAGGAGTAGGGGGAAGAGATCGTTGCTGAAATCAAAAAATTGATGGGAGGGCACCTTATCCAAAACCTCTGGTTCCACAACATAGATGCCACAGTTTATCATATCACTGAACACCTCACCCCAAGAGGGCTTTTCTAAGTATTGGATAACCCTACCTAACTTATTGGTGGTTACCACCCCATAGGAAAGGGGGTCCTCAACCCTGGTCAAGGCAAGGGTGAACCCAGATCCCCTCCTTTTATGGAAGGAGATTACTTCCCTGAGGTTAAAGTCGGTGAGGAGGTCACCGCTGACTACGAGGAATGTGCCCTCTAAAAGATCCTCCGCACATTTCACACATCCGGCAGTGCCATAATCCTCCTGGAACTCCAGATAGCTAACCCTTACCCCTAACCTCCTCCCATTTCCCAAGCATCCCTTTATCTTCTCCGGCTCAAAAAAGAGGGGAAGGATCAATTCAGTAATTCCCTGCCCTTTGAGATAGAGGATCAAATGTTCCAACAGGGGTTTGTTTACGATGGGAACCAGAGGCTTGGGCAGATTCACGGTAAGCGGGTGGAGCCTTGTTCCCAAACCTCCGGCCATAATCACAGCCTTCATACTTTGACCTCCAACTCCCAATGGTAATATCTTTTCCCTCTCAGGTCAACCCAAAAATCCCTTCCCCAATATCTCCCTTGCCCTTATTGTGGGGACTGCGGCCATATTGACAAATTGATCTATTTAAAAGGTTGAGCCTTCCAAGGCCAGATGAGCAACAATTTTCCATAGGCCACGATTTTCTCCCTTGACAAGAAAAGAAGTCTTCTTTATCTTGCTTTAACTTAAACATCGAGGTCTCTAATGCAGAATATCTCCATATTGGCTGCTTTCTTTGCCGGGATAATCTCCTTTATCTCCCCCTGTGTTCTCCCCCTGGTTCCAGCCTATATCTCCTTTATTTCTGGCCTCTCCATCCAGGAACTTACCCAAGGGGAAGAGAAAAGGCGCGCATTAAAGGGGGTACTACTCAACTCGGTCCTCTTTGTGGCCGGTTTTTCCTTAATCTTCATCGGCTTAGGGGCATCGGCCACCTTGGTGGGACAATTCCTCCTCTCCAAGATGGATCTCCTGGCAAAGGTAGCTGGGGTGATCATAGTCATCTTTGGCCTTCATACCGCGGGATTATTCAAAATCAGGTTCCTCAACTATGAGAGAAGGTTCCAGTCCAAGAAGAGGATTGGCCCCCTAAGTTCCTTTGTGGTGGGACTGGCCTTTGCCTTTGGTTGGACACCATGTGTGGGCCCCATTTTAGCTGGCATCTTGGCAGTGGCTAGCACCCAGGAAACAGTCAGACAAGGGATATTTCTTCTCTCCAGCTATTCCCTGGGGTTGGGTATCCCCTTCATCCTCACTGGAGTAGGAATAAACAGATTTTTTGCTATCTTCGGCCGTTTGAAAAAACATTTTAGATGGGTGGAGATAATCAGCGGAGGTCTATTAGTAGTTGTAGGGGTCCTCATCTTTTTTGGCGGACTACAGAGGCTTACCGGCATATTCTAAAAGGAAAGGAGATACTTAATGAAAGCAAAGGTTGGGCTTCCTTTAGTACTCTTGGCCATAGCACTTTCTGTTTCCTGCCTCCATCAGAAGGACGCGGGGAGCGCAAAGTTAAATTTTGTTCTCCAAGATGTGGACGGTAAAGAGGTCAAGCTCTCTACTTTCCAAGGCAAGGTGATCATCCTCGATTTCTGGGACACCTGGTGTCCCCCTTGTAAGATGGAGATACCAGACTTCATCGACCTCTATTCCCAATACAGGGACAAGGGGTTCCAGATGGTGGGGATTGCCTTGGGGAGAAAGGGACCAGGGGCGGTTAAGGAATTTATGCAGGAAAAGGGGATAAACTACCCCGTTCTCATCGCCACAAAGGAGATCCTCCGGGCCTATGCTTGCTGTCGAGGCATACCGACCACCTATGTCCTGAACAAAAAAGGCGAGATATACAAAAAATATATCGGCTATCGGGAGAGGTCGGTCTTCGAGGAAGATATAAGAGCTCTCTTAGGAGAGTAGGTGAAACCCTCTCATAGTGCGATTAGAACAATAACTCCCGCAGCTTCCTGCGGGAGTTATTGTTCATAGAGCTTAGGCGTATGGCCCCGAAAGGGGGAAAGGCCCTCTCGGCCTATCTCTGAAAGAGGGAGGGGTCAATCTCTGTATTTACCTCCAGATTCGTTATCTTGTATTTGGAGATCTCCTTCCCCTCAAAGGTCGTTCTCCCCTGGAATGGGAAGATAACCCCCTTCACTTTTCTGAAATCGGAGAAGGTAACAACGATTTCCCCTCGACCCATAGGGGACCCCCCGGAGTAGGACTGGCCGATGATCCGATAAGATGTAGGATCAACATATGCCTTTACGCTGTCCATTCCCCCTAAGCTATCAGATGGAAACTGAAGGAGAAGGGTCAAGGCTTCTTTCCCCTGGAATTCCTCGGAAGGAAGGGCCTCTACATCCACCTTCCCCTCTCGCCAACTCTTCAGCAGGTTCAAATTATTCCGGGATATCTCCTCCTTAAGCTGATTCACCTGTTGCGGGGGGAGATCCATAACCCCCTGTGGTCCCTCCATCCAACCATTTTGGCCATCAAAGACCTGAACCATCCGGCCAGTGGGGAAACTAATTTCTTGCCTAATTTTGTCCGGCAGAACTTGATAGCGGGTAATTGACATCCCCATATTTCCTTGAGGACCCTGGATACTTACCTCTAAATCAATGACCATATTCCTTATTCCCTCTATGGCCTTCTCCCCTCCCATTGCCTCCATCACCCGGCTGAGCATTCCCTCCACTGCAGATATTTGTTGTGAAGCGGCCCTTTTCTCAGCAGCTTCCCTGGGGCGCTCCGCTGCAGGAGAGGGAACAACAAGAACCGCTATGAGCAATGCCGCCAAAAGCCCCGATACCATCCTTCTAAGCATACCTCCCTCCTTTCATCAACAGACTTATGAAAGTTGAAACTTAGGCAATGGAACCCACCTCTGTTTAAGACCCTTCATAGCTAATCATGGAAAAAACCTTGTATCCCTCAAGCTTCTCCCTCCCCTTGAGGCCGAGCAGCTCTATCAAGAAGGCCACCTCCACCACAATCCCCTGCAGTTTCTCTACCAACTGACAAGTAGCTGACGCTGTACCGCCAGTAGCTAAAAGGTCATCCAAAACCAAGACCTTATCCCCCGGCCTTATGGCATCCCGATGAATCTCCAAGGCGTCCCTTCCATATTCTAATTCATACTCCACCCTTATGGTCTGAGCAGGAAGTTTACCTGGTTTACGCACCGGAACAAAACCGACCCCCAACCGATAAGCAAGGGCCCCTCCCAGGATAAACCCTCTGGACTCGACCCCCACCACCAGATCAACCTGGTTGGAGACATATCTCTTATAGAAGCTCTCAATCACTCCCCTGAACGCCTCCCCATCCTTCAATAGGGTTGTTACATCCCGGAAAAGTATCCCTTTTCGCGGGAAATCAGGAACAGTTCTAATCAAATCCTTCCAATCTTCCATTTGCTCCTCTCTCAAAACCTTATCCTAAAATCCTCATAACCTTTGAGGTCTTCATTCCACCTTACCACAATCCCGGCAACTTTGGCCATCCGCGGGCCAATCTTTACCTCCTTAATAAAATCCTCTAACAGCCCCCTTTCCCCCTCCACTTCCACTTCCACCTCCCCATTGGACAAATTCCTTACCCAGCCACAGAGCCCATACTCCCTGGCTTTACGGTCGATAAAGAACCTAAAGCCCACTCCCTGCACAAGCCCCCTAATTAAGATGGTGACATTAACCCTCACTGGACCCCTTGAGCTAGTCTAAAGGCCAAATCGACCGCTTCCCGCCACGTCTCTACCTTATGGATAAGGGGAGAGATATCCCAGGTGGAAAGCCCCACAACAGGGAGACCGAGCTTAAGGGCAAAGGAGAGCTCGGAAAGGGTGCCATATTCACCCGGCAGGGCGATTAAAACCTGAGAGGATCTGACGATGATTATGTTGCGAGCCTCTCCCAAATTGGTGACGATGGGAAGGTCAACCCAGGGATTTGCCTTCTGCGCACTGCCTCCAGGAAGAATCCCTACTGTAAAACCATCTGCTGATTTCGCCCCCCGACAAGCCGCCTCCATAACCCCCCCCAAACCCCCACAGAGGAGAATCCCTCCCCGTTCAGCAATCCCCCTCCCCACTCCCTCCGCCAGCTTGGCCACTTCAGGGGTGCATTTAGCCCCCCCAATGACTCCTATCCTTGGTTTAGCCATCGATCTATCCCCAAATACTAAGGTAATCGGGGCGACTGGATTTGAACCAGCGGCTTCCACGTCCCGAACGTGGCGCTCTACCGAACTGAGCTACGCCCCGCTTAAACTTAGTTCGCCCAAAATCCTTGAGGGGGCAGAAGCCCTCTTCTGTCCCTGCACCGTCAGAACAGGGGTTCTGACGGCTCGTTCTGCTTCTATAACTTTCTGATAATCAATGAGTGAAAACTGTTAAATTATGCTTATCACCCCTAAGGAAGCTAAGGTAACCACAACACCGGCCAAGAGGATACCACTGGCTATGGCGGGAAGGGCATACCAGAACCTAATACCGCAGAGAAAGGCGGCTACTGTTCCTGTCCAGGCACCGGTGACCGGTAAGGGTATGGCCACAAAGATAATCAATCCAAGTGCCTCATACCTTTCCACCACCTTACTCCTCCTGCGGGTGCGGGCGAAGAGCCAATGGAAGAAGCGGCGCATAAGGGAGGACCTCCTCATCAGCCACCCTGATACCGGATCGAGGTAGAGGAGCAGAGGAATAACTGGAAGGAAATTACCCAAGCAGGAGAAAAGATACGCTTTCTCCCACCCCAGGCCTCCTGAGGTGAGAGCCCAAGGGATGGCCCCCCGGAGCTCAGAGATGGGCACCATAGCGATAAGCATTGTATAAAGCTCCCTGGGAAGACCCATTATCACCCTGGCCAACCCTCCTCACCAATCAAGGGAACAAAACTGCAACCACAGATATCATCGGCTACCACTTCCCGCCCTTTCTTCTCGATGACCTTCAATACTTGATGATCCCTTTCCCCCACCGGGATCACCAGCAATCCATTGTCGCTGAGCTGCTCAACAAGGGAATATGGCACCTCCGGTGCCGAGGCGGTTACTAATATCCGATCATAGGGAGAAAACTGTCTCCATCCCTTGCTGCCATCTCCCACCATAATCACTACATTCTCATACCCAAGCTCGGAAAGGATCTCCCTTGCCCTTTGGGCTAAACTAGGCTCCCTCTCTATGGAGAAGATACGCGCGGAGAATTCAGCTAATATAGCCGTCTGATAGCCCGATCCAGTCCCAATCTCCAGTATTTTCTCCCCACCACTTAACCGCAGGCTCTCGGTCATTAGGGCAACCATATATGGCTGAGATATTGTCTGGCCAGCCCCGATGGGCAGAGAGTAATCACTATAAGCCTGCGGCCAAAGGGCAGGATCAACAAACCTATGGCGAGGAACTCTACTCATCACTTCCAGGACCCTCTCATCCCTAATGCCAGGAAGCTGAGTAGAGACCATCCTTTGGCGAGCAATTAAGAAGTCCAAACCCCTGATTTGAAGCCGAAATCCCAGCCCTTAACTTCCGATATTGCTGGGTAATGGGTTAGATCCAAATGAAGAGGAGTGAGCGAAATCCATCCTTCCCTCACCGCATTTACATCCGTATCCACTCCCCCATTCCAAAGGGGGTTTTCCTCCCCGATCCTATAGAGGGAATGGTCTCCCTCAATCTTCTCTATGTTGAGTCCCCTCTTTGCCTTCTTCCCCAATCTGGTCACCTGAACCCCTTTAATCTGGGGAGGGGGGAGATCAGGGAAGTTGACATTTAGAATAACATTTGGGGGGAGATCTCTCTCTAAGACAAGTTTACAGATATGCCGGGAGAAGGAAGCTGCATGCTTCAGGTTCTGTGGTCTCCTCCGAGCTACCGAGATGGCCAGAGATCGAATTCCAAAGAGCATTCCCTCCAGGGCTGCTGCTACAGTCCCTGAATAGGAGACGTCGTCACCCACATTTGCCCCATGGTTTATTCCAGAGACCACTAAAGAAGGCTCCTCATCTAAGAGCTTATTTACCCCTAAGGTGATACAATCTGTAGGGGTGCCCTCCACGACCCAGATGTCCTCCCCTCTCTTTTCCACCCTTATCGGATATTGAATGGTGAGGCAGTGGGAGCTGGCACTCTGTTCCTCCATAGGGGCTATCACTACCCTCCTACCCAACCCTTCCAACCCCCTATAAAGAGCCCACAACCCTTCGGCATTGATCCCATCGTCATTGGTTAGTAGGATAAGCATCTTACCAGAAGAGGGCCCTAAAGGCCAAGATCATAAAACGAATTGTGTCTAAGACCGGGTTAATCAATGATCTTTCCTCCTCATATACAGTATTTATCGGCACCCAACCCAATCTGAAGTTTGCTTTTAACCCCTTAATAAGAAGTTCAGATTCCGTTTGAAAACGGGTGGTATCTAATTTGACCCTTTCCATAACTTCCCTTTTGATGAGCCTATATCCACACTGGCTGTCCCTCACCTTGGTATTGGTGAGGGCAGAAATGACAACAGAGGTAAGTCTATTGCTCAATACCCTTGGCCAAGGCATCCCCTCCCGCGCATCCATCCGGGAGCCAATGACCAAATCCGCCCCCTCTGCTACCTTTAAGAAAAGAGGGATATGCGAAGGGTCATGTTGACCATCGGCATCCAGAGTAATCGCTCCATCATACTTGGATTTCAGGACATACTCGAATCCTGTGCGCAGAGCCATTCCTTTTCCTAAATTCCGGGGATGTCTGATGACTTTGGCCCCTAACCTTTGAGCGGTTGTTGCCGTTTCATCCTCGGAGCCATCATCCACCACCACCACATCAAGGCTTCTCTCCCTTAACTGAGAGATGATCTGCCCGATTCTGGCCTGAGCATTACAGGCAGGTATTAACACTACAAACCTCAAACTTACCGCTCTTGAAAAACTACAGTTCCTATTTTCCCCCTGCTAAATACAGAGCTGACCCATCCTTCAATTAAAAAAGAGCAGGTTTACTGCTCCCCATGGTCGGGGCGACTGGATTTGAACCAGCGACCACTAGCCCCCCATGCTAGTGCGCTACCGGACTGCGCCACGCCCCGACCAAACCTAAATATACCGCCTTGAGGGTAATCTGTCAAGTTAAAATGCCTTTGCACTAACCGTCGTTAAAATATCCCCCTTGAGCCCCAAAGTCAAGCCAAAAATCGTGGGGGGCAAGAGAGAAGGAAAAGATGGGAGAGAAGACCAATTTTGTTTGACTGATGAATACCAATCAGCATGGCAGAAATAGGGGACTGCTGATTGAGCGGTCCTCAAAAATGGTACTGGGAAGGCAGATGGTAACCAGGGTGGGGGGGGCGGGGGTC
>JAOZPP010000038.1 GCA_029932675.1 bacterium | reverse complement strand
CTAAAGTTTTTTCCCATTTTGCCGATATGAATAGAAGGGCCTTTGCTCTTTAAACGGATGTTGATTGGGCAAATGGTTTAAGAATGGGGGATCACCCTGTTTTGGAGGGAGAGAGCTTTGTACCCCTCCACCTCCACGCATAGGTTCAGTAATCTCTTTCCGTAACAAGAGCCTTGGGGGGTTTGGTTTCCTACTAACCTGTGAACCGATTGGGGTTAATGAGGGATAAAAGGAAGAGGAGAAATGAGTGAAGAGCCATCGAGTTTGCCTCAACCAGTTTCCGAGCCGGAGGCAGGGATTATGGGGGTAGTGAGGGAGTTAATCAGTGGAGGGGGGTGGGGGGTGTCCATTCTGGACAACTTGATTGAGCATGTTGTCTACCAGGATCGGGAGATGAGGGTCCTCTGGGCGAATCGGGCGGCCTGCGAATCGGTTGGCGTAAAGCGGAAGGAGCTTATCGGTCGCCGCTGCTACGAGGTGTGGCCCAGACGAAATAGTCCCTGTCCGGATTGTCCGGTGATAAAAGCTATGCAGACCGGGGAGCCCCAGAAGATAGAGAAAGTTACTCCTGATGGGAGGCCTTGGCTCATCAAAGGGTTTGCGGTGAGGGGGGTTGATGGGGGGATGATGGGTGCGGTGGAGATAACTCTGGAAATCACCAAGCGCAAGCGGGCAGAAGAGGCTCTCCAGGAGAGCGAGGAGCGGTTTAGGGAGTTCTTTGAAAACGATCCTGAATACTGCTATATGATCTCCCCTGAAGGAATAGTGCTTGATGTGAATAGGTCAGCCCTCCGGGCCTTGGGCTATAGAAAGAGAGATCTCGTCGGTAAACCCTTGAATCAGATCTATGCCCCTGAATCGCAGAGGAAGATGGAGGAGCTTTTCTCCATTTGGAAGAGGACCGGGAAGCTACATGATGAGGAGATGACAATCATCACCAAAGGGGGGGAGAGGCGCACGGTGCTCCTCAGCGCTGGTGCCGTGAGGGAGGACCGTGGGGGGCTCAAGTATTCGGTCTCAGTCCAGAGGGACATCACCGAGCGAAAAAGGGCCGAAGAGGAGCTCCGCGCGACGACCAATCGCCTCAGTACCTTACTGGAGGCGGTCTCCGATGTCATCTATTTCAAGGACGTCAATGGCCGAAACCTTCTGATAAACAAGGCATTTGAGAAGTTAGTGGGCTTGAAGAGGGAGGAGATCCTCGGCAGGACGGACGCCGAGTTGTTCCCCCCGGAGTTGGCTGAGGCGTGTAGAAGGAGCGATGAGCTCGTCTTCAAGAGGCGGGAGACCATCAAAGTTGGAGAGGCCGTAAACAACCAGAGGGGCGAGAGGGTCTATTTCGATACCATCAAATCTCCGGTGTTCAACGATAAAGGGGAAGTTATTGGCTTGGTGGGGGTGAGCCGTGATATAACCGAACACCGGAGGATGGAGGAGGCCCTGCGGGCGAGCGAGGAGCGGTTCCGCACCATCTTCGAGACGGCGCAGGATTCCATCTTCATCAAGGATCGCGATTTGAGATACACCCAGGTCAACCCGGCCATGGAGAAACTCTTTGGGCTCCCGGCCGCAAAGCTGATCGGGATGAGGGATGAGGACCTCTTCGGGCAGGGGGCGGCAGCACACATCACGGAGGTGGATCATCGTGTACTAAATGGTGAGATCATCGAGGAGGAACATACCAAACCGGTGAATGGTGCTCTTACCACCTTCCATGTCATTAAAGTGCCAATGCGGAACAGCTCAGGCGATATCATTGGACTCTGCGGAATTGCCCGCGATATTACCGAACGGAAACAGGCGGAGAAGGCCTTAGAGGAATCCCTCTCCCTGTTGCGGGCAACGCTGGAATCCACTGCGGATGGTATCCTTGTTGTAGACAGAAACGGGAGATGGGCAGGATTTAATCAGAAGTTTGTGGATATGTGGGGCGTTCCCGATTCCATTCTCGCCTCGGGTGATGATGAAGAGGCGCTGGCATATGCCGTAACTCAGTTGAAAGATCCAGAGAGCTTTCTTGCCAAGGTAAAGGAGTTGTATGATCAACCCGATGCGGAGAGCTATGACGAGTTGGAATTAAAGGATGGTCGCATCTTTGAGCGCTATTCCCAACCTCAGAAGATAGGGGAAGAGACGGTGGGGAGGGTGTGGAGTTTCCGGGATGTAACCGAACGGAAGCGGGCGGAAAGGGCATTAAAGGAGAGCAAGGAGAAATATCGGAACCTGGTCAACACGATAGGCGATCTCGTCTTCACGGTTGACCCACAGGGGAAAATCCTCTTCGCCAATTCGGTAACCAAGCAGTTCATCGGGTGTGAACCAGAGGAGGCGATAGGGCACAACTTTACGGAGTTTGTACACCAGGATGATATACCTCTGTTATGGGGGGGTATGCGACGAGTGCTCAATGGAGAACCCATAGAGGGCATCGTAGGAGTTGACGTAGATGCGGAATATCGGTTGGTAAAACGGAGTGGTGAGATCGTCTGGGTGGCGACAAGAAGCCAACCCATCAGAGACGAGGAGGGCAAGATAATCGGCTTTAGCGGGCTAAGTCGTGACATCACTGAACGCAAACGGGCAGAGGAGGAGAGGGTTAAGTTAGAGGCACAACTGCGCCACGCCCAAAAGATGGAGGCGGTAGGGACTCTTGCTGGAGGGATCGCCCATGATTTCAACAACCTCCTTGGTGGCATCCTCGGCTATTCCTCATTGCTTTTGAATAAACTGGCCCCCACTGATCCCAATCGCAAGTATGTGGAACTCATCGAGAGCGCGAGTAATAGGGCGGCCGAACTGACCAATAGGTTGCTTGGTTTCGCCCGTCAGGGCAAATATGAGGAGAAGCCTGTAGACATTAACCAACTAATCGGCGGGGTGGTGGAGTTGCTCTCCGCATCCATAGACAAGCGGATAGAGATCGAGATGAACTTGTGTGGGGAGAATCCTCTCACCAAGGGAGATCCCAATCAATTAGAGCAGGTCTTGATGAACCTCTGCGTCAATGCCCGGGACGCAATGCCGGATGGTGGAGAGCTATCCATTGGCTCTCGACTTGTCCATCTGGATGAGAGATTTGCTTCCGAACACTTGGGAGCTGTCCCAGGGGATTATGTCTGTATTACGGTATCCGATACAGGTGTGGGGATGAATGAGGAGACCAAAACCAAGATATTCGATCCCTTCTTCACTACTAAGGGGCAGGGGGAGGGAACAGGTTTGGGACTTTCAATGGTCTATGGAATCGTCAAGAACCACGGTGGTTACCTCTCCGTCTACAGTGAAGTGGGGAAAGGGACCACATTTGAAGTTTACTTACCCCTCTCCCAAGGCTTCCCTATCCAGCCTAAGCGGAGGGAGGAAAGGGTGACCATAGGGAGTGAATCCATTCTTGTGGTCGATGATGAGCAGATGCTCCGCGATCTGATGAAGGATATATTGGAGGATCTGGGATACAGGGTGAGGTTGGCCTCCGATGGAGAGGAGGCAGTGGAGCTATATCGTAAACACAGGGATGAGATAGACTTGGTGATTGTTGATATGATGATGCCTAAGATGGGGGGGAGGGAGACCTTCCAAGAACTGAAGCGGATTGATCCGCAGGTAAAGGCACTGCTGGCCAGTGGGTACTCGAAAAACACGGCTGCCCAGCGGATTCTGGATCTGGGAGTGAAGGGCTTTCTGCACAAACCATTTTCTATGGAGGAGATATCCCATAAGGTGCGGGAGGTGCTCGATGGATAGACTGATCATCTTGGGTTGCAACCTAAGCCGGTATATTTCCAGATCCGTTCGGATTGACCTACCCTGATGGTTGAAGGCGCCAACCCAGCTCAAGAACCGGGGTGGACCCTTCCCCTCGCTGGAGAGAGCCAATGCATCTTCGCCTTGATAAGCGGATTACCCTCTGTGGCTTAGTGGCGCTACTGGTAATCTTTGGGGGGACGGTGGGATATGTGCTTCTGGAGGGCTATAGCCTTCTCCAGGCATTCTATATGACCATCATCACGGTCAGCACCGTGGGATATGGGGAGGTAAAGCCGCTCTCCGATACAGGCCGAATATTCTCTTGTATCCTCATCTTGGGCGGATTTGCCACCTTGGCCTTTTCGGCCAGCACCATAGCGAGGTTCGTCTTCGAAAAGGTGGTGACCAGTATGTCGGAGGAGAGGAAGATGCAGAAACAGATCTCCCAACTAAGAGCGCATTGTATTATCTGTGGCTGTGGACGGGTTGGTTCTGTTGCCGCGGAGAGCTTCTCCCGGGCAGGGGCCAAATTCGTCGGGGTAGAGGCGGATTCAGAACAGGTGGAGAGGTTGAGGGAAAGGGGGTTCCTGGTTATCCAAGGAAATTGCACCGATGAGGAGATACTCCTCAAAGCAAACATCAAGACCGCCGCCGGCCTTCTTGCCCTTGCCGGCTCGGATCCAGAGAACCTCTTCATCACCCTAACTGCCAGGGAACTCAATCCCACCCTTCACATAATCGCCAGGGCAGTGGAGGCCACCTCGGAGAAGAAGCTCCTGCGCGCTGGAGCAGATAAGGTTATCTCCCTGTTTGCCACAGCAGGAAGGGAATTTGCCAATGAGCTCCTCATTGCTACTGGAAAGTTGAAAGTGAAGGAGGTTCTATCCCCTTCTCCTGCTGTTGCGCCGCGGTGGATAACTGTCAGGGAGGGATCGAGTATGGTGGGACAGACCATCGAGGAGGTCTCCCGGGAGATGGGGCAAGAGGTCATTGGGTTGCGGCGGGGGAATAGGGACTGGTTATGTCCGAGCAAAGAGGAGCGGCTCAATTGCAACGATTCCCTGCTAATTTTGGAGAGTCAGGGTGAATTAAAGGAGGAGGGCCTTGCCCAGGAGAAGAAACCAAAGCGGGTTCTCATCGTGGATGACAACCCCGTCATCCTCAGCCTCTATTCCCGCCTCTTGGCCAGGGCAGGGTTTATCCCCTTAAAGGCTGCAGATGGGGCCAATGCCCTGAATAGGATCAAGGAGGAGAAGCCCGATGCCGCAGTGATCGACTTTATGCTTCCTGTCCTCTCTGGCATCGAGATTTGCCGCCGGGTGAGGGAGGATCCACGAAATTCCCATACCAAATTGATCCTCTTTACCAGCGACGAACATCCGGAAACGCGCAGGCGGGCCTTAGAGGCGGGTGCAGATGAGTTCATCACTAAGACCGCCGAATCATCTCAGTTAATTGAAGCGGTCATCCGCATCCTCAATGAGGAGGAGAACCTACTCAACAACAGAGATGGAGTCCCGGTAGACATGCTACAAAGCCAGGAAGAGAGAAGCCCGTAGGGTTGCATTTGTGCAGCCCGAACCCAGATGTTGTGCTCACAGGAAGGAGGTGAACCCCAATGAAGGGCATTATCAACAAGGGTATTCAGGAGATGGTGGAGGCGAGGTTTGGCGCGGAGGCGTGGGAGGAGGTGAAGTCCTTAGCTGGCTGCGAGGAACCATTCTTTGCCATCGGTCAAGACTATCCAGACGAGCTCACCATAGCCCTGATCAAGGCAGCCTCCCAGGTCTCTGGACTTCCAGTGGAGACCGTCCAGGTGGAGTATGGCAAGTTTATGGTCCCCCACACCCTCAAGAAATACTATGCCACCTATTTCCAACTGGCTGGGTCATCCCCGCGGGAGTTCTTGCTCAATATGGATCGGGTCCATGAACAGGCTACCAGGAGCATTACCGGGGCAGCCCCCCCTAAATTCGACTACGAGGAACTTCCTGATGGCCGGCTGCTTATGCACTACCATTCCAAGCGGGGGCTTTGCCCAGTCCTGCGCGGCCTTATCTTAGGTGTGGGGCTCTACTTCAACCAGGAAGTGCGAGTGAAGGAAACCGCCTGTATGCACAGAGGGGATCCGCGCTGCACCATGGAGGTGACCTTCCCATGAGCCGGGGAGAAAGCAAGGCGAAGGTCGACCTCGCCCACCTGATCTGTCTTACCCCCTTCGTCCTGGCTACCAACCGAGACCTGGTGGTAACCTATGCCAGCCCAGCGATTCACAAGCGGGTTAAGGGGGTGGTTGGCCTGGGTGCAGCCAAATTGGTTAAATACGCAGATCCCGAGGGGGAAATCTCCGCTGCCTCCATAGCTGCCAAGATCGGTATCTGCGGTAAGTTTACCCTCCAGGCTATGGGGGCAGCGCTCCCTTTAACCGGCCGTTGGCTCCCTTCCGGTGGAGGGTTCGTGTTCTTGGGGAGCCCTGGTCCAAAGACCACTGAGGAGATGGCCCATTTCTCCTTTGACGATTTCCCCGAGGGGGATCACCTGGTTGACTTCTTGACCAGTCAGGAGGAGTTGCGTCAGTCCCTAAAAGAGGCAGCGTTGGCCACCAAAGCCCTAAAGGAGAATAACGATCGGCTTAGATCCCTCAATGCCTCCTTGGAAAGGGAGATCAACGAACGGAGGAAGGCTGAGGAGGCCTTGGGGAGGGAGAGGGATAGGGCTCAGAAATACCTGGATGTGGCCGGAGTTATCCTGTTAGCCATTGATGCGGACAAAAAGGTTAGTTTAATAAACCAAAAGGGTTGTAAGATCTTGGGTTACAGCGAAGATGAGATCTTGGGCAGGGACTGGTTTGAAAACTTCCTCCCCCCTAAGATCCGGGATAAGGCGGAGGCGATATTTGAAAAGCTGCGAGGGGGAGAGATTGAAGCGGTAAGATATTTTGAAAACCCGATTTTGACTAAAGATGGCCAGGAGAGGCTCATCGCCTGGCAAAATACTGTTTTAGAGGATGATTACGGTCGGTTCGCCGGCACCTTAAGCTCGGGAGAGGACATAACCGAACGGAAACGGTGGGAGGAGGAGCTGAAGGCCTCCGAGGAGAGGTTCCGGGATATAGTCTTCAGTATGTCTGATTGGGTTTGGGAGGTGGATGCAAAAGGGGTATTCACCTATTGCTCTCCCCAGGTGGAGGGTATCCTCGGTTATCGTCCGGAGGAGCTCATCGGGAAGACCCCCTTCGATTTTATGCCGGAGGATGAGGCAGCAAGGGTGAGAAAGCACATCCGGGAGATAGCCAAACACAAACAGCCCATTAAGGATCTGGAAAGTTGGAAAGTCCACAAGGGCGGCCATAGGGTCTGCCTGCTTACCAACGGGGTTCCAAAGCTGGATGGAGGAGGAAACCTCCTTGGCTATCGCGGGGTGGAAAAAGACATCACCGAGCGCAAACTGATGGACGATATCCTCAGACAGTCAGAGGAGAGGTATCGTTCCTTGGTGGAGAACTCTGTAGTGGCCTATTTGATCCTGGAGAAGGGTAAGGTGAGATATGCAAACAAGGCAGCCCTGGAGCTGTTTGGCTACTCTCTCGAGGAGATGTTAACCAGGGAATTTGATTTTGTAGAGAACCTCTTCCCCCCAGAGGTGAGGGGTAAGGTGAAGGAGACGATGAGCCACCTTGGAGCTGGCCCCTTCTGTGAATGTGAGCTCCCAATGTGGAACAAGAAGCGGAATTGGCTCTATGCGATCATCAGGGGGAGGTTGACGGAATACCAGGGAAGAGGGGTAATTGAGGTTCAGATTATAGACATCTCCAAACGGAAGAGGATGGAGGAGGAGAGACAGAAGTTCATAGAGGAGCTTCAACTGGCCAAGGAAGCTGAGGAGGAGAATAGCGCCAGGCTCTCGGCTTTGGTCACTGAATTGGAGAAGGCCCGACGGGCAGCCGAGGAGGCCAATGTGGCCAAGTCGCAGTTTCTGGCCAATATGTCCCACGAGATCCGCACCCCAATGAACGGGATCATTGGGATGACCGATTTAGCCCTGGATACAGAGCTTACTGAGGAACAGAGGGATTACCTGAACACGGTTAAGGAAAGCGCCAATGCCCTGCTTTGCCTGATCAACGATATCCTGGACTTCTCCAAGATCGAGGCGGGCAAGCTGGAGATGGAGAAGATAGACTTCGACCTCCAGACCACCTTGGAGGGGACGGTGGAGACCGTTGCCGCCCGAGCTGCTGGGAAGGGGTTGGAATTGGCCTTGGACATCGAGCCTGGAATTCCCACCAGGCTGCGGGGTGACCCCGGGAGGCTCCGGCAGATCCTGGTGAACCTGTTGGGCAATGCCATTAAGTTCACCGAGAAGGGGGAGGTGGTGGTGGAGGTAAAGAGGGCCGAGGGAGGGGCGCAAGCCGCAAGCCGCAAGCCGAAAGTCGAGGAGGATAAGGTAAAGTTGCTTTTTGCGGTGAAGGATACGGGTATAGGTATTCCTAAGGATAAGCAGGAGAAGATATTTGAGAGCTTCTCCCAGGCCGATGGTTCCACTACCCGCAAGTATGGGGGTACAGGGTTGGGTTTGGCCATCTCCAAGCAGTTGGCTGGGCTGATGGGTGGGGAGATAGGGGTGGAGAGCAAACCAGGGAAGGGGAGCAGGTTCTGGTTCACCGCCGTATTCGAGAGGCAACCCGAGGGGAGCCTCGAGGAGCCAATTGAGGATGTAGAGGTGAGGGGTTTGCCCGTTTTGGTGGTCGATGACAACGCCACCAACCGGGCGGTCTTGGTGAGGATGTTGGAATCCTTCGGGTGCAAGCCCCAGGCGGTAGGGGATGGGAGAAGGGCAATTGAGGCTCTGCGGAATGCAGCCAACTCCGGCCGGCCATTCAAGCTTGTTCTCCTCGATATGCAGATGCCCCAGATGGATGGTGAGCAGACGGCTAAGGCAATTAAAGGGGATGTCCAGATCAAGGATGTGCTTATCCTCGTCCTCACCTCCTTTGGGGTAAGGGGTGATGCTGCCCGGTTGGAGGCCATCGGATGCAGTGGATACCTGATGAAGCCCATAAAGCAGTCCCAGTTGTTTGACGCCATAGTCACTGTCTTAGGGAGGAAACATACTAAGGGTAAGCGGGGCAGCATAGTCACTCGCCATAGCCTCGCTGAGCAGAAACGGCGGAGGGCGAGGATACTTTTGGCTGAAGATAACCCGGTCAACCGCAAGTTGGCCATCAAGGTTTTGGAGAAGGCTGGGTATCCGGTTGATGCCGTGGAGAATGGCAAGCAGGCCATAGAGGCTTTACAGAGGGGAAGTTACGATCTTGTGCTTATGGATGTGCAGATGCCAGAACTCGATGGGTTAGCCGCTACCCGACAGATTAGGGATTTAGAATCGAAGATGAAGAAAAAAAGGAGGATACCGATAATCGCGATGACCGCCCATGCTATGAAGGGGGACAAGGAACGCTGCTTGGAAGCGGGGATGGACGACTATGTCTCTAAACCCATAAACCAAAAGGAGCTTTTTGCGGCCATAGAGAGATGGAATAGGCCTAAGGGGCCAAAGAAAGGAGGAAGTATGCAGAAGGAGAAGAAAATTCCCGCTGGGGGAAGTGGGTTGGTGCCCCCCATCGAACTGGATGCCGCCTTGGCCAGATTGGATGGGGACAAGGAATTCTTAGTCGATATGCTCCAGGAGTTTGTGGACTACACCCAGGAGCAGCTCAAGGAGTTAGCCCAGGCGGTGGAGGCAGGGGATGCGCAGAGGGTGGAGAGGGAGGCCCACAGTATCAAAGGGGCAGCAGCTAACCTTACTGCGGAGAGGATGACAAACTTGGCCCGCGACCTTGAGTATATGGGTAAAGATGGCAACCTGGCTAAGGCGCCAGCGCTAATCGAGGAGTTGGAGAAGGAGAGACTACAGTTGAGGGATTACTTGCAGGCCCTGCGATAGATGGCTTACCTCCAGACCTCCCGCGGGTTTTCAAACCCGCGGGAGGCTCAACCTAAGAAACAACTAAAGTTTTTTGGGAATCTGCCGATATAGATAGAGGGAAAAGGAATCAGACTGCCCAGGATTTGGCTCTTCACCCACCGGGGAAATACTCAACTTGTGCCCTAAACAGGGGCGATTAGGGAGGGATTGAAGATGAAGAGAGAAGAGCTGAGAGGTGAAGAGGGGAGGGGAGCGAAAATCCTTATAGTGGATGATGTCCCCATAAATAGGATGCTCCTGGAGAAGTTGCTGGGCAAATGTGGCTACACCACACTAAGCGCGGAGAACGGTAAGCAGGCTCTCAATCTGCTGGAGAAGGAATCCATCGATCTCGTCTTGCTTGATGTTATGATGCCGGAGATGAGTGGACTGGAGGTGCTCAAGAGGATGAGGGAGGAAAAGAGGACTGAGGAGGTTCCAGTCATATTCATCACCGCGGTGAATGAAAGTGGGATGAGGGAGAAGGGCTTCGAGCTCGGTGCGGTAGATTACATTACCAAACCGATCGATAACGAGGAGGTGAGGGTAAGGGTAAAAACCCATCTGCAGCTCAACGCGATAAGGAAGAGCTTGGAGAAGAAGAATGCGGAGCTGAAGAGGGTGAACAAGGAGCTTAAGGAAGCGCATGCCCAACTGTTGCAGAGGGAGAAGTTGGCCTCCATTGGCCAGTTGGCCGCTGGCATCGCCCACGAGATAAACAACCCAGCGGGCTTTGTCTTCTCCAACCTGAACAGCCTCCAGGAATACACCGAGGACTTCATCAAGATCCTCAAGGAGTATGAGGAGCTTCTTTCTGTTTGCAAGAGCAAGGGGGATGAGGAACTGCTCTCCTTGGCCCAAAGGGTGGAGAGGGTGAAGGAGGAGTTGGATGTGGATCTGTTGTTGGAGGACATCAAGGATGCAATCAGCGAGTCCTTGGAGGGGGCGGAGAGGATTACCAAGATAGTGAAGGATTTGAAGAGCTTTGCCCATGTGGATGAGGCGGAGTTGAAGTATGCGAACATCAATGAGGGGATAGAGAGCACTTTGAACATAGTGTGGAATGAGCTGAAGTATAAGGCGGAGGTGGTCAAGGAGTATGGTGAGCTACCGGATATAGAGTGTTATCCTCAGCAGTTGAATCAGGTATTTATGAACCTGTTGGTTAATGCTGCCCAGGCGATAGAGGAGAGGGGGCAGATAAGGATCAGGACCTATAGTGATGGGGGGCGGGTATATGTGCAGATAAGCGATACAGGGGTAGGCATCCCCAAGGAGAATCTTTCTCGGATCTTTGAGCCATTTTTCACCACGAAGGAGGTAGGGAAGGGGACTGGGTTGGGGTTATCGATGAGCTATGGGATCATCAAGAAGCATGGGGGGAAGATAGATGTGCAGAGCCAGGTGGGCAAGGGAACGACCTTTACCATAGAACTCCCCCTTAAATTAGAGAGGGGTGAGGGGGAGCAACTGGCGGAGTAGGTGGCAGGGATCGGCCAATTGTTGCTCCGGAAGTCGCCCCTTGACCTTTGAATGGATGGCCTTGATTGATTTGAATCCCTCGTTTGCGGGTATTTTCTATTTATGAGAGAAGATGGAAGATAACCGAAAGACAAAACAGGAGCTCCTTGCCGAGCTGGCACAATTGCGTCGCCGGGTTGGCCAGTTGGAGGCACTGCAAAACAGCCACCGGGAGGTAGTGGAGGCGTTGAGGGAGAGCGAGGCAAAGTATAGGACGATATTTGAGAATGCTAATGATGAGATCATCTACCTGGATAGGTCGGGGGTGATCATCGATGTAAATGGGAGGATAGAGGATGTCCTTGGCTACAAGCGGGAGGAGGTCATTGGGAGGAATTTCGCCGAACTTGGCTTCTTTGAGGAAGATGAGCTCCTCAAGGTGGTCGAACTTATGAAGACGGTGCTCCAGCAGCGGAGGCCACAAATCGTGGAGTTGGAGGTCAATCATAAGAGCGGCAATAAGCT
This sequence comes from bacterium, assembly GCA_029932675.1. GTDB lineage: Bacteria > SM23-81 > DAOVCL01 > DAOVCL01 > DAOVCL01 > DAOVCL01. The sequence continues at coordinate 15,711 of JAOZPP010000038.1, read as the reverse complement.
CTATGTAGAAGCCAACACTCGTTTGATAGAGAAAGATGGCCAAGTGGGGAACCTATGCGTCATCGTGCGGGACATCACCGAGCGGAAGCGGGTGGAGGAGGAGCTGATTACGCTTTGGAGAAAGGTAGAGCAGGCAAAGCAGGAGTGGGAATCAGCGGCCGATTCGCTTCCCGACCTTGTCTGTCTGGTTGACGGTGGAGGGACTATTGTGCGGGCAAATCGCACTGTCGAGGCCTGGAGCTTAGGGCAAATTGAGAATGTGAAGGGTAGGGTGGTTCACGGGCTCCTCCATCCTAAGTGCGGGGATGCCTCCTGTTATCTGAAATCCTTCTGGGAGAAGGCGTGGAAGAGGACAATCCGAGGTCAGTCCGCCCGATGCGAAGCCTATGATCAGTTCCTCAAACGTTACCTCTCCATCGAGCTCAAGCCCTGCAAGCGTTCGAGAAGCGAGGAACTAACGTCATTCAGGGTGCTCATTGTGCGGGACATCACTGAGCGCAAGAAGGCGGAGAGGAGATTGACCGAGGCAAAGGAGCGGGCAGAAAGAGCAGAGAGGGCCTTGAAGAAGGGGAATGCGGAGCTGAAGAGGGTGAACAAGGAGCTTAAGGAAGCGCATGCCCAACTGTTGCAGAGGGAGAAGTTGGCCTCCATTGGCCAGTTGGCCGCTGGCATCGCCCACGAGATAAACAACCCAGCGGGCTTTGTCTTCTCCAACCTGAACAGCCTCCAGGAATACACCGAGGACTTCATCAAGATCCTCAAGGAGTATGAGGAGCTTCTTTCTGTTTGCAAGAGCAAGGGGGATGAGGAACTGCTCTCCTTGGCCCAAAGGGTGGAGAGGGTGAAGGAGGAGTTGGATGTGGATCTGTTGTTGGAGGACATCAAGGATGCAATCAGCGAGTCCTTGGAGGGGGCGGAGAGGATTACCAAGATAGTGAAGGATTTGAAGAGCTTTGCCCATGTGGATGAGGCGGAGTTGAAGTATGCGAACATCAATGAGGGGATAGAGAGCACTTTGAACATAGTGTGGAATGAGCTGAAGTATAAGGCGGAGGTGGTCAAGGAGTATGGTGAGCTACCGGATATAGAGTGTTATCCTCAGCAGTTGAATCAGGTATTTATGAACCTGTTGGTTAATGCTGCCCAGGCGATAGAGGAGAGGGGGCAGATAAGGATCAGGACCTATAGTGATGGGGGGCGGGTATATGTGCAGATAAGCGATACAGGGGTAGGCATCCCCAAGGAGAATCTTTCTCGGATCTTTGAGCCATTTTTCACCACGAAGGAGGTAGGGAAGGGGACTGGGTTGGGGTTATCGATGAGCTATGGGATCATCAAGAAGCATGGGGGGAAGATAGATGTGCAGAGCCAGGTGGGCAAGGGAACGACCTTTACCATAGAACTCCCGCTGAGGGCGGCAAGGGAAGGGGAAACCCCAGGTTAATGCAGATATGTGCTGAGCCGTCAGAACCCCGGTTCTGACGGCAAAAGGCGAGTGGCAGAATCGGGGTTCTGCCACCTCGGTGGAGAACGCAGATATGTGCTGGTAGAGCGCTGCCCTGATGCAAGGGTTCTACCCCGCTTTAGCAGGGGTTCAGGGCCTTCAGGCCCTAAGTAGGAGGCTAAAGCCCGGTGACCCCGACTAAAGTCGGGTAGAAATCGGGCGAGCCGGCAGAACCCCAACCTGGCGGCAAGAGGGGGGACAGAACAAGGTTCTGCCACCTCGGTGTAGCAAAAGCCGTTATCGGTTGTCAGTTATCCTGGGTTTTCTCTGACCCCTGGAAACTGACCCCTTGACCTTTTACTTATGAAGTCACCGTCCCCAAAAGCCATGCCGGGAGGAAAAGCACCCTGGTATCGCCCGACTTGCTCTGGCCATAACAGTCCTTAGTGATTACTGCCGCCTTGGTCACGGGATAGGCGGTAAGGAAGCTTTGCAGAGTAGAAGGGAGCGTTGGCTTCTTAAGCGTCTGGTATTTGACCTCTATGGGGAGGAGTTGCTCTCCTAGAGTGGTAGGGGTCTGCAATACGAAGTCGACCTCGGTTCCATTCTTTGTTCGCCAGAAATTGAGTTCATTCAAAACGGGCAACTCTCGGTAGAGATGAATGAAAGTGAAGTTCTCTACCAGGGCACCTCTATCAGGTCGGATGTTTAACTCACCGAACTGCTTGATCATCAGGTTGCGTAGCCCCAGATCGAGGAAATATACCTTGGGCATCTTGATCAGCTCTCGCTTCTTACGCCTAAAAAAAGGTCTGAGTCTTTTGATGATAAAGGTGTTTTCCAGAATAGTAAGGTAATTTTCCAGAGTGGGACGCGAGATTCCCAGATCGGTGGTTAGCGTATTCAAGTTAACCAGATTGCCCATCCCCAACGCCAGGAGTTGAGTGAGCTGATTGAAAGCATTGATGTTTTCGATAGTAAACAGACTGCTGAGGTCCTTGCGAACATATGCAGAATGGATCTCACTCAGCAAGCTCAGCTTTTTTTCAAGGTTTGGTTCCAAGACCACTGCAGGATAACCGCCATACCTGCAGTACTCTTCAAACTGGTTTTGGAGGGAATGAATGTAGCCATCAGGAAGGACTGGAGGCAACTTCTCTTCCTGAAGGAGAACAGAGAGCCTGTATTGTTCAAAAACTCGCAACAGGTTGGTTTGGTTGTTAAACTGGAGAAACTCCTCAAAAGAGAGGCTGAAGATCTCAAAGACAACCTTTCGTCCAACGAGGGAATCCTTGAATTTACGGCGGATACTCAGGGAAGAGGAGCCGGTGCAGATGATCTTTACCAAAGGATGATGATCCACCATAAGTTTCAGGAAGTTAGTGGGATGAGTGAGATACTGGATCTCGTCAATGAGGAGATAGATGCGTTCCTTAAAATCGGCACCCTCCAGGCGGAGCGATTGGATAAGGGCATCGGGTCCTCTCTCCAATAAATTCAGATGATCAAAATTCTCCAGATCAAAGTAGAAAACGTTATTTGGATTTATCTTTTGTGCCAGAAGATATTGGATCAATAGGTAAAGAAGGCTGGTTTTGCCTACCTGACGGGAGCCGACTAATACTATGGCCTGTTTGTCTTCCAGCCACTGAAGGATGTGAGGGACGACCGCTCTGGGGTATAATTCCTTGGCTTTAATGGATTCAGGTATCATTCTGCTACTATCCTTTAATTTTAGTCTGACTAAATTTAAAGGGGTTGTCTAAAAAAGTCAAGAGAATAATTGGGGAACTTTTCTTTCCGGTTTGGTAACAGTTCACAAAGCGGCAAAGCCGCAAACAATAACCGCAAAGAACCCGAAGAAGGCGCAATAATCATGAAGTGCATTTCTTTCTTTGCGTTCCCCGCGTCTACTCTGCGAACTTTGTGGTTGCGGAGAAGAGCTGTGTAGTTCCATGAGATTCTGTGGTTGAACTTTTGCCTTTTGCCAAAAACCGCACAGGAGAAGATTAGAGATGCCGGCCCCTACACTACTTTTAGTAGACGATGAAGAGAATGTCTTGCACTCCCTGAAAAGACTGCTTCACCAGGAAGGCTATACCATTCTGACGGCCTCCAACGGCGAAGAGGGGTTGGAAAAGCTGGAGTCGACTCCTGTCGCTTTGGTCATCTCCGATCAAAGGATGCCAGGGAAGAGCGGAGTGGATTTTTTACGCTTGGTGAAGGAGAGGTGGCCGGAAACCGTGAGGATAATGCTCACCGGATATGCTGACATTGAAGCAGCAATAGCAGCGATAAATAGTGGGGAGGTTTTTCGGTTCATCACCAAGCCCTGGAATGAGGGGGAGATCAAGGAGGTCATTCGCCAGGCGCTTGAGAGATACGATTCCACTACCAAACTCGTTGAAGCGCTAAAGAGCTCTAACCTACAAGCAGTTAAGGCATTATCAGAGGCCGTCGAGCTTAAAGACCCTTATACCAGGGGCCATTGCGATAGGGTGGCAAAATACGCGCTGGGGATTGCCCGCAGGTTGAACCTCCCTGAGGAGGAGATCAGATATCTGGAATATGCCAGCTATCTCCACGATTGTGGAAAGATAGGCGTAGACAGGGAGGTGCTAAATAAGGCTGGGGAGCTCACCGCGCAGGAATGGGAACAGGTGAAGAAACATTCTCAGATGGGAGAGAACGTGGTTAAGCAGGCAAATTTCTTCCTCAGAATAGCCCCCCTAATCCGAAGCCACCACGAGCGTTGGGATGGGTCAGGATACCCAGACGGCAAGGCTGGGGAGGAGATACCCTTAGGGGCAAGGATTATAGCCGTTGCTGATGCCTATGATGCGATGACCTCCGACCGTCCTTATAGAAAGGCCCTCTCCCCTGAGGAGGCGGTAGCCATTCTCTCCAAAGAGAAGGGTAAACAGTTTGATCCAATGATAGTGGAGAGTTTCCTGGAGTTCTTAGAGGATAACAAATAGAACTTAGCTCGCTACGCTCGCCCCAGAGGGGCTTTTGCCCCGCTGGCGCTCCACATACCTTTCATTGCTCTGGTCGAAGAAGGTGAGAATAAAATAATTCCCGAGCCGTCAGAACCCCGATTCTGACGGCAAAAGGAGAGAAGAAACTTAGAGGTTAGGCAAAATGGGAGAGAAAAGATATAGAATTCTCGCCGTAGATGATGAGGTAAATATCCTTCATTCCCTTCGCCGTTTGCTGAGAAAGGAGAACTACGAGCTCCTGCTGGCCAACTCGGCCGAGGAGGGCTTAAACATCCTGGAAAAAGGCGAGGTGAACCTGATCATCTCCGATCAAAGGATGCCGGGTATGAAGGGGGTGGAGTTCCTAAAGAGGGTGATGGAGTTATACCCGGATACGATCAGGATTATCTTGAGTGGCTATACCGATGTAAATGCCATAACTGCGGCCATCAACGAGGGACACATCTATCAGTTCATCCTCAAGCCTTGGAACGATGAGGAGCTAAAGTCCATCATCAGGCGGGCCTTAGAGCAGTGGGAACTGCAGATGGAGAACAAGAGGCTGGTGGAGAAGATAAAAAGGCAGAATGAGGAACTGAAGATGTTAAATGAGGATTTGGAGAAGAAAGTCGAAGAAAGGACCAGGGAGTTACTCCTCAGGAACCGAGCACTGATGCTCACCCAGGAGATCGTGGCTCGCCTTCCGGTAGGGGTTATCGGAACGGATGAGAAGGAGACAATCGTCTTTCTCAATGATGCCGCCCCCAAGTTCTTCGAGGGTGCCGGGGCAAACGCCCTGGGATCTAAGGCTGAGGAGATCTTGCCCGAAAACCTTGCCGAGTTGGTTAAGAGGACGTTGAACACAAAACAACCGACGGATTTAAGGGATTTAACCTCTGGGGCTACTCCTTTCCGGGTCAAGTGTGTCCCCTTTGAAGGCCGCCTGGGAACCCAAGGGACCATCTTAGTCACCTTCGAGGAATGAAAAGGTTGAGGACAACCGAACTGCAGCCTGGGATGGTAGTGGCCAAGGTCGTCACCGATATCGCCGGGAGGATCTTGGTTGCCGAAGGGGTTACCTTAAATGAGGGGTTGATCTCCCGGCTTTGCCAAAGGGATGTGGATGTGGTCTGGGTAAAAGGCGATGGGGAGGAGGGATCTCTCAGCCCCGAGGAGATAGAGAGGACAAAGGAGAAGATCCAGGAGGATCTGGATAGAAGATTCCGATTGGTGATTGAGGATCCGCTTATGGGGGGATTAAAGGATCGGATATTCGACTATCTGGTGAGGAGGGAGGGAGAATGAAGGAAGAGGTGATGAAGAGGATAATCGACGGCATAGCCGGGCTGCCTACTCTGCCAACGGTCCTCCAGAGGGCCACCAAGCTGCTCCAGGACCCGGACATCTCTGCTGCAGATGTGGGGAGGGTTATTGTCAAAGATCAGGCCATAGCCTCCAAGGTCCTGCGTTTAGTGAACTCCGCCTTCTACGGCTGCCAGCGTCAGATAAGCACCATCAGCCAGGCTGTAGTCATCTTAGGCTTTAACATCGTCAAGAATCTGATCCTCTCCGTCTCCGTCTTCGAGAGTTTCTCCTATGATTCTCAGACCGAGGGGTTCGATAGATACAGGTTTTGGGAACATTCAATTGCTTGTGGAGCTGCCACCCGGGTAATTAGCAGGCATTTAGGGGTTAAGGACCCTGAGGAGGCATTCGTAGGTGGTTTGCTTCATGATATCGGGAAATTGGTCTTGGAGCAATTCCTTAACGAAGAATTCGTCAAGATCCTCCGTCTCGTTAACGAGCGGGGGGTCCCTTTCTTGGTTGCTGAGGAGGAGGTCTTGGGAATGGGTCACCCGGAGGTGGGCAGAAGCTTAGCTCAAAGGTGGAACCTCCCTCCCCCCTTAGAGGAGACCATCGCCTATCATCACAACCCCGCCTCTGCGGAAGTTGAGCTGAAGCTTGTCTCCGCTTGCCATTTAGCCGATGTCTTAGTTAAGGCTATGGGAATTGGCCATTCCGGTGATGACTTTGTCCCTGAGATAAACAAGCGGATATGGGAAGGGTTGAAACTGGACTTGAAGACGATCTCCGGGTGGTTGGGGGAGATCGGGGATGAGGTGGAGAAGTCAAGCAGCTTCCTCACCCTGTTTAAGGAAGAGGAGGGGGGAGGTGAGGTGGCCCAAACCGATACCTAATTCAATTCTACCGCGGCCCTCAGCACCTCGGTTCTGAGGGTAAAGGGAGGGTGGCAGGATCGGGTTCTGCCACCTGGGTTGGATTTATGAATAGCCCCAGCTAAACAGGAAGAAAGGTCATTATGGGAGAGCATACCCTCCTCTTTGTAGATGATGAGGAGAATATCCAACGGTCTCTGCAGAGGGTATTCCGCAAAGAGGGATATAACCTATTAACGGCCTCCAGTGGGAAGGAGGGTTTAGAAAAGGTTGTCCAGACCAAGGTTGACCTCATCCTCTCCGATCAGAGGATGCCAGGAATGAGTGGGGTGGAGTTCCTCCGGGAGGTGAGGAAGACCTCCCCGGATACGGTGAGGATCATCCTCACCGGCTATGCCGATGTGCAAGCGGCTATGGACGCCATTAACCAGGGGGAGGTCTATCGGTTCATCACCAAACCCTGGAATGATCAGGACCTCAAACTTACAGTAAAGAGGGCTTTGCAGCAACGCGACCTTGTTTTGGAGAATAGGAGGCTGAACGAGCTAACCAGAAAACAGAATGAGGAACTGAAGGAGCTAAACAGGGATCTGGAGAAGAAGGTCCAGGAGCGGACCAAGGAGATAAGGCGGAAGAACGAGGAACTGTCCAAGCTCTATACCGACTTGGAGGAGAACTTCTTGGACAGCATCAGGGTTTTTGCCAGCTTGGTCGAGCTGAGGGATTCCTATATTGGGAGCCATTCCAAGAGGGTAGCCGCATTTTCCAGGAGCATAGCCGAGAAGTGGGGCTTGGACGAGAAGGAGGTGTTGGATGTAGAGATAGCGGCTATCCTCCATGATATAGGGAAGATAGGGATATCGGATAAGGTTTTGGCCAAATCCTACGAGGAGATGGGCCAGGAGGAGAGGAGGGTTTACGAACAACACCCGATAATTGGACAGGCGAGCATTCAGATAATTGATAACCTCCAGGAGGTGGGGGTATTGATCAGGCACCATCATGAAAGCTGGGATGGAACGGGCTATCCAGACGGGCTAAAGGAGGATGGGATCCCCCTGGGCTCACGCATCATCTCCGCAGTGGACGCCTATGACACTATGCTCAATAGGAGGAAATATACTCAGAGGGTCACGCGGTTTCAGGTCATCGAGAGGCTCAAGAAAGGTCGAGGGGTGCAGTTCGACCCTGAAGTGGTGAACATCTTCCTTGAACTATTGGAGGTTAAGGAGATAGAGGCGGCAGAACGGGTAGAGATCAGGATTGCCCTCGATCAGCTTGAGGAGGGGATGATCCTTGCCCGGGATCTCTATACCTCCAAGGGTATTCTGCTCATCCCCAAGGATGAAGTGATTAGACAGGCACACATCGACAAAATCCGCAATTATCATCGCATAGACCCCATCGTCGGTGGGGTATATGTCTATAAACCTGAGGCAACTGGGGAGGTTTAGAATTAAGGGTGAAGGAGGCCGATTATGGAAGAATACACCATACTTATCGTTGATGATGAGGAGGGGGTGCGGAATTCCCTGGTCAGGGTCCTCCGCTCAGATAGGTATCGTATCTTCACCGCCTCCAATAGCGAGGAGGCCTTAGCCAAGCTGGACGAAGGGGAGGTTGATCTGGTGTTGGTGGACAACTGTATGCCGGGAATGAGTGGGATCGAGTTTCTGTATATCCTCAAGAAGCGCCAGCCGGATACGATGAGACTTCTCCTTACGGGTAAGGCGGATGCTGAAATAGCCATCAAGGCAATAAATGAGGGGGAAGTCTACAGGTTCATCACCAAGCCCTGGGATCCAGAGGAGTTGCGGGTTACTGTGCGACAGGCCTTAGAACACCATAGGTTGAAGAAGGAAAACCAGAACCTCCTTCAAACGGTGAAGAGACAGGCACATCTTCTTACCGATCTGGAGAGGAAGTATCCAGGGATAACCGAGCTCCCGCGGGATGAGGAGGGCTTTTATGTGATAGAGGAGTGGTAACGAATGGTTTCGGGATTTCTCAGGAATTCCGATAGGTAGGGGGATGTTTGCCGGGGGAGGGGTGACAAAGTACAAAAAAGGGGTTAAAGTGGAAAAGCTGAAGGAGATCTTCATCAACCACTTTGAGAAGTTTCTAATCATCGGATTAGTTTTGGCGATTGTGGTCACCAATTGCTTCATCCTTCAGAAGTTGGCATTTCTCAATTTCTATTATCTTCCCGTGCTCGTCGCTGGCTACTTTTTGGGTAGGAAACAGGCGATTTTGACCAGCCTCCTGGTGATATGTTTGGTTGCCTTTATCGCCATATTAGATCCAGCCTCATTTTGGCAGAGGGGGTCAAGCTTAAGGCTCTCCTTAGATTTGATTATCTGGGGGGGGTTTTTGATCCTTACTGCCTATGTTGTAGGAGATCTATATGCGGAGAAGGAGAAGAAGATCGTTGAACTGAAGCAAGCGTATATCGGGGTTGTGGAAATATTGACCAAATATCTCGAGGCTTCGGATCGATATACCAAAGGTCATTCAGTGAGGGTAGCTGACTATGCAACCGAAATTGCGATTGCTATGGGACTTACCCGACCGGAGGTGGAGAATATCAGGGTGGCTGGGCTCCTGCATGATATAGGGAAGATAGAGATTTCCACCGATCTGATCCAGAAGGCTGCTACCCTGACCCAGGAGGAGAAGCAAGAACTCGATCAGCATGTGGAGAGGGGCGTTAAACTGCTAAATTCAGTGGGCAGTGTCCTTCAAGAGGCAATACCCATTGTCTTAGCGCATCACACCCACTTCATCGAAGAGATCTCCCCCTCTGGGAATGGAGGAACCCCCAAATCGAAGGTTCCTCTGGGGGCACGGATTATCGCGGTTGCTGATGCCTATGATGCAATGGTTACGGACAGGCCGTATCGGGCTGGGAAACAACCATGGCAAGCTATCCAAGAGCTGGAGAAGTACGCGGGGACCCAATTTGATCCAGGAGTTGTAGAGGCATTCAAGAGGGTTATTTCTAAGAGGGTGGAAGAAAGCTGATCTGGTGCAGGGAGCACTTCTTTGTTCCTCCCAACTGAGGAGGGACGGAAAGGCCTCTTATGCCTGAGTTTAGACAGAATCCCATATCCAAAGAGTGGGTAGTAATTGCCACCGAGAGGGCCAAAAGGCCAGAGGATTTCTCTAAGGGCCATCCCAATAGGGAAAAACTCCCCGCCCAGCGGGATGATTGCCCCTTCTGTCCTGGGAATGAGGATAAGACCCCTCCACCTCTCTTTACCATTGATGGAGATAATGGCTGGCGGCTGAGGGTTGTGCCCAACAAATTTGCCGCCCTCCAACCAGACCTCTCCCCCCATAGGGAACAGGTGGGGAAGTTCCTTAAGGCTGGAGGGTTTGGAATGGCCGAGGTGGTTATCGAGACCCCAGAACACAACCAGACTATAGCCACTATGGACCATCCCACAGTAAGTGGGATATTAGAGGCCTACAGGGTGCGTTACATTGAACTTGCCCGGGATGAGAGGGTAAATCTGATCACCATCTTCCGCAACAATGGCCGGGAAGCAGGTACCTCCCTGGAACATCCCCACTCCCAGATCATTGCCACCCCCATCGTTCCCCCCCATGTGAGCGATCATATGACCAAATGCCGGGTGGCCTATGATACCTATGGGGCCTGTGTCTTCTGCCATATGCTCAGGGAGGAGCTCTCCCAGAGGGTGAGGATAGTGATAGAATCAAATCATTTTGTAAGCTTATGCCCTTTTGCCTCCCGTTCTCCCTTTGAGGTGAGGATATTCCCTAAGAGACACGTCTCTTCCTTTGGCACCATTAGCTCAGAGGAGATCGAGGACTTAGCGGATGTGTTAAGATTTACCTTGGGGAAGATTTATATCGGCCTAAAAAATCCGGACTACAATTATATTATCCGCTCTTGGCGCACGGAGTCCATTCAGGCAAAACACTACCACTGGTACATGGTAATTATCCCTAAGCTTACTATACCGGCAGGGTTTGAGTTGGGAACGGGTATCTACATTAATACTTCCCTTCCCGAGGGGTGTGCGGAATATCTGAGGAAGATAGATGTTTAACTGGCCGAGACTTAAAATTGAAGAGCAGAATGGAGGTTAAGGTAACTAAGGCGAACAAGGTGGCTGTTCTCTCTCCGCAAGGGGAATTGGACTTGAGCAGCAGCAGGGCCTTGGAGAAGGCTATAGGGGAAGAGATGGCTAAGGGGCGAAAGGACATAGTCGTCGACTTTAATGGTGTCCCCTTCATAGATACCTCTGGGATTGGCACCCTGATCACATCCCTAATCTGCTTGAAGGATAAAAGGGGGAACCTCAAACTGAGCAGCCTGGAACCCCAGGTGAGGAAGACCCTCCAGATGGCTGGACTAACCAAGATATTCGAGATCTACAAGACCAAGGAGGAAGCGTTGAGAAGCTTTCAAGCTCCCCCCTGATCCTAAGAAAACATCGGACAGCCAATGAACACCGGGGTAGCCACGGAGGGGACAACCAGCAACTGGCGCCATGCCAGAAGATCTTCCCAAGGGGAGGATTCAAGGATTTTGCCCTAATGATAGAGAAGGCAAAGCCAACAGTGGCATGGCCACTGTAGAAAGGTTCACCCCCCCATGGAGGGTTCTAACCCAATTAAGCTCCGGTCATTTATCACCTGAGCAATGAGGTCAAAGTCAGAGCTACCAGTGATCTTGATCCTTACCATGTCTCCAGGTTTCAGCCCCTCCCCCTTGATGATCACCCCTCCGTCTATCTCTGGGGCCTCCCCCTGGGTGCGACCGGAATAGGTATTCGGTGAGATCTCCTCCTCTATGAGGGCGATCTCTTCCCTCCCCACCCTTTTCTGGTTTACAGTGCGGGAGACCTCGACCTGCAGAGCTAAAAGCCTCTCCTCTCTCTCCCTTTTCACCTCAGCAGGGATCTGGCCAGGGAGCCTGGCTGCTGGGGTTCCCTTTTGGGGGGAGTAAGGGAAACACCCTAACCTCCCAAACTTGCTCCTCCAGACAAACTCTAATAGCTCCTCAAACTCCCTCTCTGTTTCCCCTGGGAAGCCCACGATGAAGGTTGTGCGCAGGACCACCCCCGGTATGGAAGCCCTGAGCAGGGCTAAAAGGTCTTCTATCTCCCTTCCCCCCATCTTTCGATTCATCTCTTTCAGGATCCTATCTGATATATGCTGCAAGGGGAGGTCAATATACTTGCAGATTCTCTCCATAGAGGCTATCACCTCTATTAGTTCCGAGTTCAAATGAGCCGGATGAAGATAGAGGAGTCTAAGCCAACCTGCCCCCTCCAAACGGCCCAACTCCCTGAGCAGCTCAGCAAGCATTGGCCTTCCGTAGAGGTCGAGCCCATAGGAAGATAGATCTTGAGCCACTAAAATTATCTCCTTTACCCCTTCTTGCACCAAGGATTTCGCTCGCTCAACCACTTCCCCCATTGGGATGCTCCTCAGCCCCCCCCTTATCTGTGGGATGAGACAATAACTACACCGATTGTCACAGCCATCGGCTATCTTCAGGTAGGAGGTGTAGAAAGGGGTGAGGGGTTTGCGTAAGAAGCGACCCCTGTAGTCCGATCTGAGGGGGCTCACCCTAAGGATGCGGCGGTCCTCTTGGAGAAGATCCTGACAGATTCTGACGATCTCCCTCTCCGCCCCAATGCCCACTACTGCGGAGACCTCCGGGATATCCCGGTAGATCTCCCTCCCCTCGATTTGGGCCAGACACCCAGTAACCACCAGTTTTTTCTTTAGCTCGGAAAGCTGAAGGATTGCCTCTATCGATTCGGCCTTGGCGTCGTCGATGAAACCGCAAGTATTTACCAGGATAAGATCCGCCTGCGCGGGGGAGGTGGTGAGGGAGAATCCGGCTTTGATCAGCTTTGCAGCCATTGTCTCTGAATCAACCAAGTTCTTTGGACATCCCAAGTTTAATAGGTAGAACTTACTCTTCATCCCTCCTCCTCATGTCCACCACCTCTATCCCCTTTGGGGGGTGGTAGCTAAAGAGGGAGTCGTCGATCCCCTGATTAAAGCCGATTCCTTGGAAATCGAAATCTACTAAGTTGTCAGCATTATCCACCCATCTTAACCGCTGGGGGAGAAGGTTATCCCCATCGCACCATATCTCCAATAGCTTTATATAGCCCTCATCCTGGGGGTGGAGTTGAAGATAGATGAGCTTATCGTTGCCTCGCACCATAAGGGTATCTAACTCATATCCCTTCCTGAACTCCAAAAGGGTAGAATAGGGGTTTAGGGAGGGAGGGGCGGAATCGGCCTGGTAGATGGTCACTTGTTCGTTGCGGGCGGAGAAGACCCAGAGTAGGTGGGAATCGGAGACAAAGGCATAGTCTTTGGTCTCTATTCTGAATTTGCCTGGCCTCTTCAGGTAGAGTCTGCCCTGGAAACTTTTCACCTTTCCACTCAGGGAATAGCTCACCCTCTGCACGAACTGGGCGGAGAAGTCGGAGAGGCTATCCACCCTGGCCTCAATCTTTTCTAATAAGGTCGGTGGCCTTTTCCCTTCACCTGGGGGGGTAATTACAAAGGTAAAAATCAAAGGGATGACTATCTTTAAGCTCTTGGGGTAGATCATCTAAATCTATTTCCCTTCCTGAAACTCTTAATTGCCTCTTTTATTGCTTCTTTGTTCATAGCTCCTTTTATGATACCATTAAGACTTCTACAATAGAGATTGGGAAGTGGTGATTTTGCGGGAGTTATTCTTGATGGTTAGGCAAAAAGTCAAAATTTGTTCTAAGGCGCTCCAGACGCAAAATACAACTTATTGAACATAAATATGTTACATTTTGGAACTTAGCCTGTTATAGCTCTCATGGACTTTTTGCTACACCATCATTTTAAGGTTTTATCATATATCAACTCTTCAGGAATCCCCATTTTGTAGGGGCACGATGAATCCTGCCTAAAAAAATCAAATTGTTAGTTTAACCGTTTTACCTGTAGATTCGTTTGACAGAACCAAGCCACCCTGTTTCGCAATTTCAAGCTGTTCATTGGCATTAAGTAATTCAATGCCATAAATTTTCCCATCAGGAGAGATGTCAACATTCAGTTCGTCGCTTATATGAATGGTTTCAACCTCTGTGGTCTTTTACCTCAGTCTTATGTATGCGATGTTATACCGTGGGTCATAACTTACCTTTATAGCTCCCTCCTTAAATACAATACACTTCCACCTGTTTTATATTCCTTGCCCCTCCAAACACCTCCGAAAGTAAAATTGCGCCTGAATCCAATCCTACCAAATTTGGCTCCTCCCAGGAATCTGTGCCGAAAGTGAGGGTTTGCGGGGTCAAAAATCACTCTCATAGGCTAAAAGAGGAGAAATTCAGTTCATCTTGAGACCATGTCAAAATAAAACTCTTTAAAGGCGATCGATGATTGTCAAGGTATATAAACTGCTTACAGGTGTCTCCCATAGATTAGTAGGTGTATTCGCTCCAATTTCCCCATTATCTATCTGCTAGAATAAGTGAGGAATGGCTCAAAATAAAGAGCTATCCGCAGTATTTTGAAGAGATTGGGTATCCATGGAAACCACTATTACTAATAGGTATAACCTCCTTGGGCAACAACTGGGAATTCATTAACCTTTAAGCACTTAGCTGCCAACTCTTCAAATCTTCGGCACAGATTCCTGGGAGGAACCCCAAATTTTACCGGAAAATTTTCTCCCTCCTCCACATTTGCCCCGCGTTCTTGCATTCGTTCTTTGGCATGCGGATGAAACCTAATAGCATCACAATTCTCCCCTAAATGCCTTCTTTAAATTGTCTGGGGCAGGGCATTTAAGGCTTCAAGCTGCCTTTCGCAAGCATTCCGGGCACGCTCCACCTCCTGCATCAGTTCCTGAATTTTAGCAGCAATGCGGCGCTGCTCAGGAAGAGGAGGAAGTGGTATAAGGAGCAATTTATACTCTTGAGCATTAATGTTTGGCTGTGAAAGAATGTGTTTCTTTGCCTCAATGAACTCATAATATTGTGCCGAATGAGTATAGGGAAATAACCATAGAGGATCGATAATTTCATCCTTCAACCTGAATCTAATAAGATAGGAAGCAAAAACAGCTTTTGGAGGAATCCCACTATACAAAAATGTCCGACCTATAGACCCACTCCTTGCAAAAAGTATATCGTCTTCCTTTAGTTCATATTTCTCATCGCCCTTTGGATTCATTCTTGCCTCTCTTGGCATCTCCTTTCTCTGTTCCCCTTGGTGCCTAAGTCGTCCCCTTTCTGAATCCTTTGTTACTTGTCCCCTTTATGTCCCCTTTATGTCCCCTTAAAATATAATAAGTTCCCTTACCAGTGCTTCCCAGTTGTTCAAAAATTTCTTTTTTAACCAAATCAGCCATATCTCTACTTGCCGTCTTTTTAATTGTATTATTTAATTCCTGATACTCCTTATTTGTTATCTTTCCCTTTTCTTTTACATACATTACTGCCTTAATCTGCCTCTCATTCAGGTCCATCTTCCTCAGGTTCTCTTCGGTGTAGATATCCTTGTAGAAATATACTGAAAATCCGCCCATCTCCTCCTTATATTCTGGCTCAGGCAGTCCTGCTTGCTTCATCCATTCCACCATTCGAACTGTGCCACTGCCGTATTGTTCTATAAAACCTGCAAGGTAAAACACCTTGGCGAGCAAGGGGTTTCTCAAAAATGAACTATGGGGCTTTTTTAATTCTTCAATCGTGATTCCTTCAGGAAGTCCGCCTGGATTAGAAAACCAGATGTGGTCGTCATAAACCTTTATCAAGATGAAGTTTGCAATATTAAAATAGTCCCGATGTGTCAGGGCATTGAGCACTACCTCACGAAGAGCCTCTATCGGGTAATCCCAGATATCCTCTCGCTGAATACCCCTTATTTCATATCGGACACTCATATGTTGCTTAAGGATACTCAGGGTTTCTTCAAACTGCTGAAAAAGATTTCCCTTTGCCCATTTGTCATCGATTATTGTGGTTTCCGTTTTGAAACGCCCTATCCTAACACAGAGGTTGATAAAATGTTTCTGACCCAAGTTTGACAGTCAAAGGGGCAAAATTGGCCTTGGATGTGTTCTTTGAAA
>JAOZPP010000005.1 GCA_029932675.1 bacterium | reverse complement strand
AGGTTCACCCAATGGATAAGCCAATATTACCTGAGTAGCTGGGGGGAGGTCCTTAGGGCCTGCCTTCCGGGGGGGATCAATGTCCAGGGGAGGAGGGTGATAAGCCTAAGGCCGGAAGCTGATTTAGACTCCCTCGATCCCTTCTCCACCAAGATCTGTGCGGAGCTCAAAAGGGGGCAACTCACCCTAAGGGCGTTATCCAAAAGGGTTGGCCAAAAGGGGTTAACCGCGGCCTTGGCGAAGCTTTCCCAAAAGGGGATTGTGGAGATAACGGAGAAGATCAACCCTCCTAAGGTGAGGCCCCTCCTGGCCACATATCTTTCCCCCAAGGTGAAGGAAGTCCCTCAAGAGCTCCGCAGGAGGGCCCCCCAACAAGCCCGCTGTTTGGAGATCCTCTTAGACTCCCCCTCCCCCATCCTTAGATCCCATCTCAGGAAGAAATATGGGGTAAGCAACTCAGTAATTGCCTCCCTGGCCCAGAAGGGGCTAATTAAGATCTATCCCCTGGAGAGATTAAGGGACCCCTACGCAGATCTCCTTCCCTCCCCTCCCCCCCTCTATCCCCTCACCCCAACCCAGGACAAGGCCCTATCCCAAATCACTGCCTCCCTCAAGAAGAAAGAATATAAGGCCTTTCTCCTCTATGGGGTCTCCTCCTCTGGGAAGACCGAAATCTACATCCGAGCAGCAAAAACAGTAGTGGAGATGGGGATGGGTGTCCTCCTTCTCCTCCCCGAGGTCTCCCTCACCCCCCAGATGGTAGCCAAATTTCGCTCATCCCTGGGATCAAAGGTAACTATCCTCCACTCCTATCTCTCCTCCGGGGAGAGGTATGATAGTTGGAGGAAGATTAGGGAAGGAAAACACGCTGTCGTCATCGGGGCTAGGTCGGCCATATTTGCCCCCTTGAGGAAGTTGGGTCTGATCATCGTCGATGAGGAGCATTCCCCTTCTTATAAGCAGAAAGATCCTGCCCCGCGGTATAATGCCCGGGATCTGGCAGTGGTCAGGGCCAAACTTAATCGAGCAGTAGTCATCCTCGGTTCCGCTACCCCCTCCATAGAAAGCCTGCACAACTGCCAGATCGGTAAATACAAGCTCCTCAGGCTCCCTCAAAGGGTGGGGAAGACACCCCTTCCCCCTGTGACCATCGTGGATATGCGGACGGAAAGGGAGAGGGGAAACTGGGGGGTATTCTCCCTGACCCTGCAGGAGGAGATGGCCAAGAGGCTGAGGGAGGGCCATCAGGTGATCCTATTCTTGAATAGAAGGGGCTTTTCCACCTGTATAAAATGTGAAGAGTGCGGCTTTGTGGCTAAATGTCCTCGATGTAGCCTAACCCTAACCTTCCACCTCCAGAGCCATAGCCTTCTCTGCCATTACTGTGGATATGGGGAGGAAGCACCAGCCCACTGTCCGCAGTGCGGGGGACACAGGATCATCTACCGGGGTTTGGGGACGCAGAAGGTGGAAGCAGAGGTAAAAAGGCTTTTTCCCAATTATACCACCCTGAGGATGGACACAGATACCACCTCGCGGAAGGGGACCCATCGCCAGATCTATGAATCCTTCCGCAGAGGAGAGGCCCAAATACTCTTGGGAACTCAGATGGTGGCCAAGGGGCTTCACTTCCCCCAGGTAACCCTGGTGGGGGTGATCTCTGCCGATACCTCCCTTCATCTGCCAGACTTCCGGGCCAATGAGCGCACCTTCCAGCTCCTCACTCAGGTAGCTGGCCGTGCGGGAAGGGGTCCTTCTCCCGGCCTGGTGGTAGTGCAGACATCCTCCC
The DNA here is from genome assembly GCA_029932675.1 of bacterium. Lineage (GTDB taxonomy): Bacteria > SM23-81 > DAOVCL01 > DAOVCL01 > DAOVCL01 > DAOVCL01. The sequence goes on along the minus strand of JAOZPP010000005.1, from coordinate 75,445 downwards.
CGGAGAGCCCTCCCATTAGGTTAGCCGCCCAATATGACTACACCGGCTTCTACCAAAAGGAGTTCCAACTGAGGAAAGAGCTCTCCTATCCCCCCTTCACCCACCTGATCTCCTTCCTGATCAGGGGAAAGGATGAAACCTTAGTGCAAAGAAAGGCAGAGGAATTGGCCGCTATATTAAGGGAAGAGGAGAGGGGAGTAGCATATACTATCCTGGGACCTGCTCCTGCCCCTCTCTATAAGTTAAGGAACGAGTTTAGGTGGAGGTTGCTCCTGAAGAGCAAAGATGAAAGGGAGGCGAAAAAATATCTGCGAGAAGTTGTCCTCCCAGCGGTCCATTACCCTCAGCGCGGGGTTAAAATATCTGTTGATGTTGACCCGCAAGATATGATGTAAAATTTACCCCATAACGAAACATTTTCGGAATTTTTTAGAAATCCCGAAATGTTGGGGGTAGTTTGAAGGGGATAAGCCCCTATGGAGAACTTTGCGAGCGTTGGGAAGGGAAAATCATTAACTTAACCTCATTTCCTTTTTCTAAGAATGACCCAAAAAACTGTTGACAGGTCGGGAGAATAAAATTATATTTAAGTCTGTAGGCGTAACTCTCAAACCTTTAATCGAAGGAGGAATACCAAATGGTTCAGTTTTTCATCAAGGGCGGAATATTCATGTGGCCTCTTCTTTTCGCCTTGATTGCGGGAGTGGTCATCATCATCGTTAAATTTTGGACCCTGTTTCGCGCCTCCATTAACACCAAGAAGTTTATGAAAAAATTAAAGGAATCCCTCACCACAGGGAGCTTAGATGGTGCAGTGAAACTATGTGAGTCCACCAGAGGACCAGTGGCTGCCATCCTCCATGCTGGCCTCCTGAGGGCAAGGAGAGGAATCGAATATGTGGAGAAATCCATCGAAGATGCCGCATCCTTGGAGATGTCCTTCCTGGAAAGGGGGATGGTCTGGTTAGCCACTGTAGTCAATGTAGCTCCAATGCTTGGCTTTTTAGGCACGGTAAGCGGAATGATCCATGCTTTTGAGGCCATTGCCAAAGTAGGTGAAGTAGAACCTACCTTAGTGGCCTCAGGGATCTCCGAGGCCTTGATCACCACCGCTACTGGGTTGGCTATTGCTATTCCTATGCAGGCCTTTTATAACTACTTCATCTCCAAAATCGATCGGCTGATCATCGATATGGAAGAGAGCTCAACCGACATGGTAGAAACCCTCACCGAAATGGGGATCTCAAAAGAGGGGAAATCCTCCAAGCTTGGGGAGAAGGTAGCTTAAAGGAGAAACTATGGAAATCAAGAAGAAATTAAGGGCTCCTGCTTCTATTCCCACCGCTTCTATGGCCGATATCGCTTTTCTGATGATCATCTTCTTCTTGGTGAGCACTACAATGAAGAGGGATCAGGGCTTAGGCCTTACCCTTCCCGCTTATGGCCAAAGCACCGTTAAGGTGCGAAAGAAGAATATCTGCAATATCTGGATAAATGCCCAGGATAAGATTGCTTTAGATGGCAAATCGGTGAGTCTGGAGCAGATAAGGCCTATCTTAGAGGAGAAACTGCAGCAAAATGAAAAGCTTATCGTCTCCCTAAAAACTGATAAAATGGCCTCTTATAATGCGATGATTGATGTATTGGATGAGATCAAGTTGGCTGGGGCTAAACGGATATCCCTGGCCGCTCCAGACTAAAAGGAGGCTTTTTAGATGACCTTTGGCAGAAAATCTAAGGTAGAGAGCCTGATACCCACAGCCTCGATGGCCGATATAGCCTTCCTTTTGCTCATCTTCTTTATGGTATCTACCGTCTTTAAGCAATATGCTGGCTTAAAGGTTCTCCTCCCCAAAGCGGAGAAGACCCAAAAGATAGAGACCAGAAGGCACATAACCCACATCTGGATAGATCCAGCAGGCCAGATAAGGATAGATGATATGGATGTAAAGCTCCCAATGGTAGAGAAGGTGATGAAGAGGAAGTTACAGAATGATCCGAAGACCATCATCTCCTTGCGCGCAGACAAGAGGGCCAGATATGGAATTGTCTCTGATCTGATGGAGGAATTAAGAAAGGCCGATGCTTTAAGGGTAAGCTTTGGCACGAAGAAGGAGAAAAGAGGTGGTATCCAATGAAGTATAGAAACCCACAGGCCAACCTCAGGGCCCAATATCCAAAGGCGATGGAGAAGGCGATTACTGTTGCCTTAGCCCTTTTCCTCTTTCTATTCTTGGCTTATCCCTCAATGAAGGTGAAACCATACGAGGGGATAAAGAAACAAGAGATCATCCAAGTGGAGAATGTCCCTGAGACCCATCAGCAGAAAGTTGCTCCTCCCCCTCCAAGGCCCTCGATCCCCGTGGAGACGGAGTCAGAGGAGGTTCCGGAGGATGTCACCATTGGGGAAACCGACCTCGACCTTACCCAACCTCCTCCACCCCCCCCACCTCCAGCCCCAGAACAGACCGAGTTTGTGCCTTATGATGAAGCACCTCAGTTAATCAAGCTGGTCAAGCCTGTTTATCCAGAGATCGCGCGGAAGGCCGGCGTTGAGGGGATGGTCATCCTCAAGATCCAGGTCGATGAGAAGGGAAATGTGGTCAATGCTAAAGTGCTCAAGAGCTTAGGAGCAGGGTGTGATGAGGCGGCCATCGCTGCAGCAATGCAGTGCAAGTTCAAACCAGCTATGCAAAGGGATAAGCCAGTAAAGGTATGGATTAGCTATCCGGTTAGATTTATCCTTAAAGAAGCCAAATCCCAATGAAAAGGGGCTTTAAGGGGTTAGCAAAAGAGAGGGGGACACTTTGCCTGTCCCCCTTTTTTGAAACATCCGGCCCTTCAGCTCGTTAATCTAAATTGGAGCCCCCACAGGGGAAACCCCCTATGTTCTTTACCCTTCACGGAATTCAAACTGGTAAACCTCCACCGGGGCGGAGGAGAAATTCCCTGGCTTGCCGCATTATAAAGTTCTATAGTAGATCTCTCATTTAACCTTATAGGCGATTTACGGATGATCCGATGGTAAATTGGCAGTTAGTCCCAAAAAGGAGCAGAAATGGAAGAACAAATTGGAATAGAAGAGGGTAGACTGGGGCCCCTAACTAGGCTTTGGGGGGTAATCGTTAGCCCCACTCGTCTCTTTTCCTATCTGAAAGAGAACCCTACCTGGTTTCTCCCTTTTCTAATTGTGGCCATAGCTACCACCCTCTTCGCCTGGCGGATGGCCCCTCTCGGCTTGGAGGAGAGGAAAAAGATAATCCTGCGGAGCGAGAGGATCCCCCAAGAGAAGAAAGAGGAGATAATCCAACGGATGGAGGAAAAAGGAGGAAGGGACTGGAAGATAATCATCTTTACCCCTTTGGGCCTCCTCCTCGTCCTCGGTGTGCAGGCTGGCGTCTTTTACTTCGGTGCCAGCCTTATCTTAGGGGGAGAGGGTTCCTTCCGGCAGGTATTCTCTATCTGTAGCTATGCCAATTTCATAGCCATTCCAGCTTTAGCAATTAAGACACCACTCATCCTGGCCAAGAATACCTTACACATCCAGACAGGCCTTGCCCTCCTCTTGCCTACCGAGAAATCGAAAACCATTCTTTACCAGTTCTTGAACCACTTAGACTTCTTCCAGATCTGGACTTTAATCTTGGCCTCAATAGGCATCACGGCAATTTTTGGTTTCAACCTTAAGAAATCAGCCGGAATGGTCTTTAGTTGGTGGCTCCTTTGGATAATCATCAGTCTGGTTCTTAAAAACCTCTTTAAGGTTTTTTAGGAGGAAAATTGAAAAGGATCACTTTCTTTCTCTTAACTTTGCTCCTCCCTCTAATACTTTCTTCTTCTCCCCTCTCCCATCCCCTCACCCTGAAGGAGTGTATTGAGCTGGCCTTGGAGAAAAATGAGGATATGCTCAACGCCCAGGCAAACCTGCGGGCGGCCAAGGCCAATGTGCTGGGGGCCTGGTCAGCCTTCCTCCCCCATCTCAACTCACAGGCAAGCTATAGTAGATCTAAGAATTGGTCCTTCCCGGAGACAAGGTCCTATGCCATAGGCTTCTCCCTGGAACAATCCATCTACAATGGCGGATCCAACTTAGCCAACATCAAATACCAGAGGGCAAATCGGAGATGGTATGAGGAACAGCTTAAGCTCACCAAATCCTTATTGGTTTGGGAGATCAAGCAGAAATATTATGGTCTGCTCAGGGCTAAGAGGCTCCTCCAGGTGAGAGGGGATGCGGTGAAGAGGAGCGAAGAACAGGTAAAGAAGGCCGAGAACCTCTATAGGCTTGGCTCGGTAACCATCTCCGATGTGCTCAAGGCGAAGGTGCAGTTGGGAAAGGATAGGCTGGCCTTAATAGATGCAAAAAATCAGCTAAAGCAATCCCGTTCAGAGTTAAACCATACCTTAGGGCTTCCCTTGAACTCCCCCACAGAGATCGTGGACGACTTGGAGAAGATCGGGGAAGAGGCCGACTACGGAAAATTGATCAAACAGGCATTGGAAACCCATCCGGAAATTCTAAAGGCTGAAGCGGAAATGAATAAAGCGGAAGGAACCCTCTCTATGGCCAAGGGGGGAAGGCTCCCCAGGTTGACCCTCTCCGGCAGCTACTCCTGGGAGAATGAAAAGGCATCTGAAGCCAAGAACCTCTTTGACCGGGACTATACCTGGCGGATAGGGGGAACGGTTACCTTGCCCCTCTTTGATGGCCTCTCCACCAAAGCCAATATCAATCAGGCAAAAGAGGGCTTGGTAAACGCGCGGTTGAGATTGAAGCAAACCAAGAGGAAGGTGCAGCTCGATATCCAGGAAGCCCTCCAGAACCTCAATAAAGCCCAGGAAAGCCTGGAGGTAACTAAGGAGAGCCTTTCTGCGGCCCGTGAAGACCTCAGGTTGGCTCAGGAGAAGTATAAATTAGGCTCTGTGACAATGCTTGAGGTATTAGATGCTCAAGCAAGCTACTCCTCCATCCAGGCAGGTTGGATTGAGGCCCTCTATGCATACAGATTAGCCCAAGCAGAAGTGGAGAAGGCCTTAGGATTATCCTCTTACTGAGGCCGCTAAAGCGCTTCGCCTTTCGGAATTTCTTAGAGATCCTGATAGATCTTCAAGTTCATCTCTGCTATTTTACGAACTAACCCAAATTTTAGGGGGCCTTCCAAGCTAATGAATAATTGAACCAAAGAAATGGAGTTATCCTATGACTAAGGGGAAAAAGACGATCCTTATTGGCATTGGCCTCTGTGTAGTGGTGCTCATCATCATCCTGAACTTGACCAGGTCAACCCAACCGGTCGTAAAGGTGCAGGTAGAAGAGGTGAAAAGGAAGGATCTAAAATCTAAGATCACCGCTTCAGGAAAGATCCAGCCAGAAACGATGGTGAAGATAAGTGCCAATATCCCAGCGAGGATTATTAGCCTTCCGGTGAAGGAGGGGCAAAAGGTGGAAAAGGGGCAACTCCTCGTCCTCCTGGACAAGACCAGGTATGTAGCCAATGTGGAGAGGGCAAGGTCGAGCCTCAAATCAGCAATCTCTAACCTAAAAAAGGTGGAAGGGGACTACAGAAGGGCAAAGGAGCTCTACGAAAAGGGGTTAACCTCAGAATCGGAGATGGAGCTCCTCCAGGCCCAATACGAGGCGGCGAAAAGCGGAGTAGAACAGGGGCGGGCATCCCTAAAGGAGGCTGAAGACGACCTCTCCAAGTGCACCATCACTTCCCCCATCTCCGGACTGATCACCAAACTAAACAAGGAGGAGGGGGAGATGGTCTTGGGAGCCCAATTTCAGGAGGACGTGATAATGGTTGTTGCCGATCTGAGCAAGATTGAAGCCCAAGTAGATGTCGACGAAACCGATGTTGTGGATGTAAAACCAGGACAGAAAGCAAGGATTGAAGTCGATGCCCTTCCGGATACGGTTCTCCATGGTTTGGTCAAGGAGATATCCAATACAGCTACCACCACCGGATATGGAACCCAAGAAGAGGTCACTAACTTCAAGGTTAAGGTCTCTGTCCTTGACCCACTCCCCTCACTCCGCCCAGGGATGTCAGCCACTGTGGATATAATTACCGCTCATCACCCTGAGGCCTTATCCGTTCCCATCCAATCAGTGGTGATGCGGCCTCCTTTGAAAGAGGAAGGCGATACCCTATCAACAAAGGGGAAGAAGTCTAAACCGGTGGAGGTCGTCTTCGTTGTCAAAGATGGGACAGCCCATCAAAGGGAAGTAAAGACCGGGATCAGCAGTGAAACGGATATGGAGATATTGGATGGCCTGAAGGAGGGGGAGAAAGTAGTTACCGGAGGTTATCGGGAGTTACGCAACCTCAAGGACGGGGATAAGGTAAAGCCAGTGAAGAAGGCCCTTTTGGGGAAGGAGGAGAAGTAGATAACCTTAGGTGATTCGGCAGTCATTCATAAACGCTGATGACCACAGATTTTCGCAGCGCATGAATGAGAACCAGCGAGGTGGCAGAACCCCTCCTCTGCCAAAGTCAGAGAGGAATGACTTTGCTCACACCACTGGGCTTACCTTCCCCTCGATAGGGGAGGATTAAGAAGGGGGTATGGCAACTAAAACGCTATTATGTTAATCGAGCTTAAGAAGGTAGAGAAGGTCTATAAAGTGGGAGCAGTAGAGGTTCCCGCCCTGCGGGGAATCGACCTAAAGATCGAGGCCAATGAGTACTTGGCCATAATGGGCCCCTCTGGCTCCGGCAAATCCACCCTAATGAACATATTAGGCTGTTTGGATACCCCTACTAAGGGCTCCTACATCTTCGCTGGCCGCGAGGTAGCTAACCTCACCGATGATGAATTGGCCCAGATAAGAAACCGGAAGATCGGGTTTGTCTTTCAAACCTTCAACCTCCTTCCCCGCGCCACTGCCCTGCACAATGTGGAACTCCCCTTGATCTATAGTGGAGTCCCCGCCTCCGAACGGGTGAGGAGGGCTGCAGAGGCCTTAGAAAGTGTGGGGTTAGGGGACAGGCTCAACCACAGGCCCAATGAGCTCTCCGGAGGACAGAGACAAAGGGTGGCCTTAGCCCGGGCCTTAGTCAATCGCCCCTCCATTATCTTGGCTGACGAGCCAACGGGTAATCTGGACAGCAAGACAGGGGCGGAGATTATGGAGTTATTTAAGAAGCTTCACCAAGAAGGGAATACGATCGTCTTGGTAACCCATGAGGAGTATATTGCCCAATACTCTCAGCGGAGGCTAAAGCTCCTTGACGGCAGGGTTCAGGATGATATCCACCTGGAGGAGAGCAGATGAACTTTAGGGAACTATGGGAGGGGGTACGGATGGCCATAGGTTCCCTATGGATGCACAAGGTGCGTGCCCTCCTTACCATCTTAGGGGTAATCATCGGGGTGATGACGGTAATCACGATCATCTCCCTCATCCAGGGATTGAATAGAGCCGTCTCCCAGCAGGTGGCCGGGTTAGGGGCCAATGTCTTCTATCTGCAGAAATACCCCTGGTTTGCTGGACGGGATTGGTTTGAGTACAGAAACAGAAAAAACCTCACCCTGGAAGATGCCCAGGCCATAGCCCAACTCTGCCCATCTGTAAAGAATATAGCCCCCGTGCTTTACTCCGGTAAGGTGATCAAGTATAAGGATAGATCAACGGAGAGGGTAGGCATCTGGGCCACCACCCCCTCCTACCAGGAAGTGAGGAATACAACCGTAGAGAGAGGCAGGTTCTTCACCCAGACCGAGCTAAACCATCGCCGCCAAGTCTGTATCATCGGCCGGACAATTGTCCAGGGGTTATTCAAGGATGAGGAACCCCTTGGAAGTTATATCCGCATAGGCGGACGGAAGTTCCGGGTAGTGGGGGTTCAGGAGAAGAAGGGAAGTATGTTTGGCAACGATATGGACGCAGCGGTCATCATCCCCATTACCACCTTCAGGAAGCTCTTTGGCACGCACCGTTCAGTGACCATCCTCGTTGAGGCCAAGTCAGGACTCTTTGAACAGGCCAAGGACGAGGTCACCTCCCTTATGCGCCGCCGCAGGCAGGTCCCCCCCAAAAAACCCAACGATTTTGCCATCAACACCCAAGATACAATAATGAATGTTTACAAGAACCTCACTCGCATCCTCTTTTTGGTGATGGTGGGAATCAGCTCCATCTCCCTTCTGGTTGGGGGGATCGGCATTATGAACATAATGCTCGTCTCGGTCACCGAACGCACCAGGGAGATAGGGATTAGAAAGGCCATTGGGGCGGAGAGGAAGGACATCCTCCTCCAATTTCTCATCGAGGCACTCATCCTCAGCGGAATAGGGGGGATAATAGGTTTAGGCTTAGGAGGAGGGGTAGGGAAGCTGATCTCCGCGGTGACCCCCTTGAAGGCAACCACCCCCCTATGGTCGATCATCCTTGCCCTGGGATTTTCTTCCGCGGTTGGCCTTTGTTTTGGCATCTGGCCGGCAGCAAAGGCGGCAAGGCTTAACCCCATTACTGCCCTCAGATACGAGTAGCCTATGGAGATAAGGGAGAACATCTTCCAGGCCCTGCAGGCCCTCAAGGCCCACAAACTGAGGTCATTCCTCACCACCTTAGGGATAGTCATCGGCGTAACCACAGTAATCACTATGCTCTCCCTGATCCAAGGAATGAATAGATCTGTGCAAGGCCAGATAAGATCGCTGGGATCAAACACCTTCTATATCCAGAAATTTCCCGCCATCAGGATGGGGAGGTTGGGGGAGAAGTACAGAAAGCGCAAGGATCTCACCATAGAGGATGCCCAAGCGATAGCCAGGCTCTGTCCAGCGGTGAAGAAGGCCTCCGCCTATGCCCAAGAGTTTCCGGTAAGAGCCAAATACAAAGGCGAAAAGACACCCTATATCTCGCTGATTGGGGGAACACCGGAATTCCTCGAGCTCCACCAATATTCCTTGGAGAGGGGGAGATCCCTTACCCCCCTTGATGTCCAGCACAGGAGGGCAGTGGTGGTCCTGGGGGCGGACATCACCGAGGATCTATTTCCCCATCTGGATCCCATCGGCCAACAGGTCCTCATTAAGGGACATAGGTTCACGGTAGTAGGCACCCTGGAACCAAAGGGCAACTTCTTGGGGGAATCAATGGACGATTTCGTCATCACCCCCATCACTACCCTGATGAAATTCTATGGAAAGAGGAGAAGGTCAGTTACCATCGTCGTCGAGCCGGTGAGCGTAGAGGCCACCCAATTAGCTATAGACCAAGCCACTCAGGTTTTGAGGAGGAGAAGAGGGGTCCCCTATGATCAGCCAAACGACTTTGAGATTATGACCTTGGATATGCTAATGGATGTATACAAGAAGTTAACCGGATCGGTATTTGGAGCAATGGTGGGAATAGCCGGGATCTCCCTCTTAGTTGGCGGAATCGGCATTATGAACATAATGCTCGTTTCGGTCACCGAGCGCACCAGGGAGATAGGGATCAGAAAGGCCATTGGAGCGAAAAGAAGCGATATCCTCTACCAGTTCCTCATCGAAGCAGTAACCCTCAGCGGGCTTGGGGGAATATTGGGCATTGGCCTTGGAGTTGGAATAGGTGAACTTGTGGGGGCAATTTCACCCCTCCCGGCTACCATCCCTATCTGGTCAATCATCTTAGGGTTTACCTTCTCGGCAGCAGTAGGGATATTCTTCGGTATATACCCCGCCTCCAAGGCCGCCAAACTCAATCCCATCGCGGCCTTAAGGTACGAGTAGCACTTCTAAGCTGCCCCATCGCCCTTCCACAGCCACCCCAAAGGATGTAACACCAAAACAACAATATCTACTCGTTTAATTCCTCCCCTCCCGGTGGCCTTGCCTCTGAGGGCGAAAAACTCCTTGCCTCAGGGGTAAACTTGTGCTAAATTCTTTAGATGGATGCCTCAATAGCTCCCAACGGGGCGGTCCTCTTAGGGAATACAGTGACCTGTGATGGTCATTGGAACCGGAGGTTACGGGTTGTAACCCACGCCCATTCCGACCACCTCTGGGGCCTTGAGGAGAGCTTGCAAAGATGTGATCAGGTGATCTCCTCCCCGGCCACCGTGGAATTGGTGAAGATATTGAGAGGCACTGGGGGGCTTACTCCCCTCCCCTTTGGGCAACCTATGGAGTTTAACGGGGAGAGAATAACCCTGTTTGAAGCAGGCCATATATTAGGTTCAGCTCAGGTTCTGCTGGAAAGGGAAAATGGGCGAAGGCTCCTTTACACCGGTGATTTTTGCCTTCACCGGACGAAAGTTATCCAGGCAGACACCTTGGTAATAGAGGCTACCTATGGCCATCCTGAACAGGTGAGGAAATTTAAGGAAGAACTGAGCCAAAGGATGAAGGAACTCCTGGAGAGGTTGCTGAAATCAGGACCAGTTCATATCTTTGGCTATCATGGCAAACTATTAGAGGTTCTGGCTATGATCAAGGGGTTTGGCCTAAGGGTCCCCATACTCCTCCCCCAACGCACCTTCCGTTTGGCCCAACTGGGGGAAAAGTATGGAATGAAGTTTCCTCCCTACCTCCCCTCGACCAGCGAAGAGGGGAAAAAAGCAAAGGCGGGGCCCCATATCGTCCTCTATCATACAGGAGCTAAAAGATACATCGAAACAAGGGGATACAGGATAACCCTCTCCGGATGGGAGTTTAGTCACCCCTGGAGGCAGACAGCGAAGAGGGATTATCTGGTGGCCTTAAGCGACCATTCTGACTTTGAGGAATTGATGGAGTATGTGCAAAGGAGTGGGCCAGAACTGGTAATCACCGACAACTATCGGGTGGGAGACGCCCCCGCCCTGGCCAGCCAGATCAGAAAAACCCTGGGCATAGAGGCTCAAGCTATGCCCTGAAGAAGTTTTCCTCTACTTTGAGGATGCAAATTATGTTGAAAAGAATTGGGATTATCGCCAACATTGAGAAGCCAAAGACTAAGGAGGTCTTAATCTCCTTGGTAGAGTGGTTGGAGACCAAAGGGGCTGAATTTGCCTTAGAAGAAGAGCTCCTTCCCTTGGTAGGTAAAAGAGAATCGGCCTATCCCCGGGAGGAAGTGGCTAGCCACTCCGATATGATCATTGCCTTAGGGGGTGATGGCACACTCCTCGCTGCAGCGCGGGCGGTAGGGAGAAGAGGAACCCCCATCTTAGGGGTAAACTTAGGCAGGCTGGGCTTTCTCACCGAACTGAAACCAGAGGAGATCTTTTCCACCCTGGAGAGGATCTGGAAAGAACACTATACCCTGGAGAAGAGGATGATCATCAAGGCCGTGCTCCTCTCCAAACCAGGGAAACCCACTTTCTATGCCCTCAATGACCTGGTAATAGACAAGGGAAGTTTCTCCCGCGTAATCCAATTGGAGACCTTCATCAACGGCGAGTCCCTCTCCACATTTTCCGCTGATGGTCTCATCCTTTCCACTCCCACTGGGTCCACCGCCTACTCCCTCTCTGCCGGGGGGCCGATCATCAACCCCCGTATGGAGGCGATCATCATCACCCCCATCTGTCCGCACAGCCTCTCAGTAAGGCCCATGGTCATCTCTCAAGAGGAGGTCTTTGAAGTTGCGGTCTATTCTGATCACAACTTAGCAATGCTCACCATAGACGGTCAGGTGGGATATGAACTGTCTTCCGGGGATAGGGTAAGGATAACCAAGGGGGATTACAAGATAACGTTAGTCCACTCTACCGCACAGTCTTTCTACCAGGTCCTCAGAGAAAAGCTCAAATGGGGGTTGGAACCGGGATCTGAGGGGTAGAGATGCTCAGGGAGTTGCGAATTAAGGATTACGCCCTCATCGATAAGCTCTCCATTAGGTTTGGTGCCGGGCTCAATGTGCTCACTGGCTCTACCGGGGCAGGAAAATCCATAATAGTCGGGGCGATAGGGCTCCTCTTAGGGGAGAGAGCGGAGAGGACTCAGGTCAGATCAGGAGCTGAATCAGCTAAGGTGGAGGGTCTCTTTACACTGGATGAGACTATCCAAAGGTTGCTTTCCCAGTGGGGAGTTAAGGCCGAGGAGGGGGAACTAATCCTGGAGAGGGAGATATTCCCTCAGGGTCCATCACATTGTTATGCCAACGGAAGGCTGATCACCTTGGCTGCCCTGCGGGGGATAGGGGACCTCCTGGTAGACCTCCATGGCCCCCATCAGCATCAATCCCTCCTGCACCGGGGCTCCCATCTGGACCTCTTAGATGGCTTCGGCGGCCTCTGGCCTTTAAGGAGGAAGGTAGGAGCTGCCTATAAGGCTTTAAAAGAGGAGATAAACCGGCGAGAGGAATTGATCAAGGCCAAGGAGAAGGCCGAGGAGAAGAGGGAGCTTTACTCCTTCCAGTTGAGGGAAATTGAGAGGATCGACCCTCAACCCGGGGAGGAGGAGAAATTAGAAGAGGAGAAGAAGGTCTTAGAGAATACGGAGACCCTCAGTCAGAGCCTGGCCACAGCAGTTGACCTTCTCTACCAAGCAAGCGGTTCGGCCTTAGAAAATATCCAGCGGGCAGAAACGGAGGTGGAGAGGGCAGCTAAGATTGATCACCGGTTGGAAAAACCAGTTGAGGATCTGAGGGAGATTTCCCTGCGAGTGGAAGAGATCTATCACCTCCTCACCTCCCATCTGGGGAGGATTGAATCCGATCCTCGCAGGTTGGAGGCGGTAACCGAGAGGCTCCTCTCCCTTAGGGGACTAAAGAAACGGTATGGGGGAAGTATAGAGGCTGTCCTCCAACACCAAGCAAAGCTCAAGGAGTTATTGGCTTCAATCGAGGATTTTGATTCAGCCTTAGCAACAATTGAAGGAAGGATCATCCAACTTCGGGCTGATCTCACCTCCCTTTGCCACCTCCTCTCCCAGAAGAGGAACCAGGCAGCAGATAGATTGGAGGGAAGGGTGCAGGAAGAGCTCTCCTCCTTAGGTATGGGAAAGGCTAAGTTTAAGGTGAAACTTACCCCATTAAAGACAGCGGATGGCCTAATTGAAGTTGCAGGAGAAAGGTATGAACCCACGGAGAAGGGGATGGAGAAGGGGGAGTTCTATATATCCCCCAACCCCGGGGAGGAAGTCAAACCTCTGACCAAAATAGCCTCCTTAGGGGAGGCCTCTCGGATAATGCTTGCCCTAAAGGCCATCTTGGCCAAGGTAGATCAAATTCCGATTTTGATCTTCGATGAAATAGATGTGGGGATAGGGGGAAAGGTTGCCCATCAGGTAGGGGAAAAGCTAAGGAAGTTGGCTGATTCCCATCAGATAATCTGTATCACCCATCTCCAACAGATCGCCTCTCTGGCGCAACATCATTATAAGGTGGAGAAGACCACTGACCAGGGGAAGACCCAGACAAAGATCCGTAAGCTCACCCCGGGAGAGAGGGTAAAGGAGATAGCAAGGATGTTGGCGGGGAAGAGGATAAGCCTCACCGCCTTGGAGCAGGCCGAGGAACTTATCAAGGAAGGGGGAAAAGCATAATGGATCTAAGAAAAACCGCCAATTGGTTAACCTTAAGCCGCCTATTTATGATTCCCCCCTTTCTGCTCTGTCTTGGCAACTGGGGAAAATGGAATTGGGCTCCCCTCGCCGCTAAGTTGATCATCTCCTGGGTAGCTATTTCTGATCTCTTGGATGGAAGCCTGGCCAGAGCATCAAAGGAGGAGAACCCCTTAGGCCGTTTCCTGGACCCCTTGGCCGACAAGGTCTGTATTGGCATTGGCTACTTAGGTTTTAGCCTCCTCCTTGGCCGCCCCACCTGGTTGATAACTGGGATGGTCTTAGGGCGGTTCATCCTCCTGGGGGGGCTCTGGTTTTTCGCCCTGCGCGCTTCTGGTGAACCCCTCCCCTCCTTCTTGAGGATGAGGAATACCCTCACTACCCCAAACCTCTTAGGTAAGGCCACCACCTGGGCACAACTCATCCTCCTCTTTATGTTCCTCTTCTCCTCTCCACCAACTGTGCTCAGGATTGGATACTGGGGCGTAGGGACCCTCACCCCCCTCTCGATGGTAGTCTATCTCTGGTCAGCAATTCGCCAGATTACGGATCAGCAAGGACGTTCTGATCAGGAGGCGCAGATATTGGGTTCACTGGCCCGGGTATTGGCCAAGTTCAGGATATTCTCTTAGCAAAAAACCAAATGTAAAATTAAGAATGAAGGAAACCCAAGATGAGGTGGCAGAACCCCGATTCTGCCACTACCCCCGTCAGATGAGGGCATCTGACGGCTCAGGTTATAAATAAATGGAAACCAAGAGCAAGGTCTACTTTACCGACCTGCGGACAAGGTCAGGCACAAACCTATTCCAGAAGCTCAGCCGTCTCTTCGATCGAGCGGGCTTAGGGAGGATAGTGGAGAAAGATGGGCTGACCGCGGTGAAACTCCACTTCGGGGAGAGAGGAGGCTCAGGTTTCATCCGGCCGATCTTCCTCAGGCCCATTGTGGAGAAGGTAAAGGAGGCGGGAGGGAAACCGTTCTTGGTAGACACCAACACCCTCTATCCTGGCTCTCGCTCAAATTCCTACGACCACCTCCTCCTGGCCGCAGAACATGGATTTAATCAAGTAGTCACGGGGGCGCCTTTGCTTATCGGCGATGGGCTGCGGGGACAATCCTTCCAAGAGGTGGAGATAGAGGGGAAACATATAAAAAAGGCCTACATTGGCTCCGATATCGCTTATGCTGATTCCTTAATTGGGGTTGCCCACTTCAAGCTCCACTTAGCGACGGGATTTGGAGGGGCGATTAAAAACATTGGTATGGGCTGTGCCAGTATAGCTGGTAAGTTAGCTCAGCACTCCAACTTTCGTCCTTTCATAAAGGAGGAGAGATGCACGGGCTGTGAAAGATGTCGCCCCTACTGCCTCCCCCAGGCCATAGAGCTCAGGGAGGGAAAGGCTTACATTGTGGGAGAGAAATGTACTGGGTGTGGTGAGTGTATCCCAAGCTGCCCCACAGGGGCGATCAGGGTGAAGTGGGATGCAGCGAGTAGGGAGCTCCAGGAGAGGATGGTGGAATACCTTTGGGCGGTGACCAGGGGAAAGGGTGGGAGAGTAGGCTATATCAACTTTCTTTTGAACATAACCCCTGATTGTGATTGCTTTGACCGTTCAGACGCCCCTTTAGTCCCCGATATCGGTATCCTGGCCTCTCCAGACCCCATAGCTATCGACCAGGCCTCGGTTGACCTCCTCAACCAAAGCCCGGGGCTAAAAAACTCTGCCCTCCAGAGGAGTTTCAACCCCGGAGATGATAAGATCAAGGATATCTATCCAGAGATCGACTACACCATTCAGCTTAGTTATGGGGAAGGCTTGGGATTGGGGAAGAGAGGATATGAATTGATTAAGGTTTAGCCTATTTTGTTCCCATAGGATCAGCCTAAAATAAAAGGCTGTCTGGGCATTCTGCCCAGACAGCCTTTTTTCCATTACCAAATTACAAGACCTACTTCAAGAGGATCATCCTGCGCACTAACGAGACGTCTCCCGCCTTCAACTGATAGAAGTAGATACCGCTGGAGACCTTCTGGCCGTGACTATCCTCCCCATTCCAAGTGGCCCGATACCTACCTGCATTCTGCCGCAGGTCCACCAAGGTCTTCACCTCCTGGCCCAGAACGTTATAGACCTTCAGGCTCACCTCAGCAGATTTGGGAACTGTATACTCTATGCTGGTCACTGGGTTGAATGGATTGGGGTAGTTCTGGGAGAGGGTAAAGACCCTCGGCAACTCTCCCCCATCAGGGAGCTGCTGAATACCTTCAGGGATTGAATCCCGAGTCCCAAACCACGACAGAATACTATCCATCACGGTCAAGGCCTTATCGGTAAGAACAGGTTCCTGGTTTAGAGTATCATAATCACATAAGGCCTCAAAGGGGAAAGGAAGAAAAACGGTCTTGAAGTTCCCACCATTATATCTGGTGCCACATGGCTCTTCCCCATAAACAGCTTGAAAGATATCAGTGGCTTGACTATTGGCCCTGGTGTAATCTGGCCAAGGAGTTATCCCTACGTGGTCCGTATTCAGCGCGAAAATCTCCCCCACATAAGACCCCACTAATTGTGCATCTAAACCAATAAAGAGGGTGTCCTGCTCCTCTGGATCGCTCTTGGCCCAACCCACCCCAAAATAGTCGTATAAGAACTCACCCGCGCTTAAATTCCCCTCAAAGCCACATCCATCAGGGTAGTCCAAACTATCATCGTGCACACAGAAGTAGTCCTGATCTACATAGAGGATGTTCCTTGTGGTGTCTAGGGTACCTTGGTCCAAGAAATTGGCCCACATACTTCCGGTGGGATCCTTTCCTGGCAATGTGCTACAACCCCAACCGAATAGTATCACCGTATTCCATCTCCCATAGCCTAATATAGTTTCATCCAACCCATGACTCTTAGTGAGATCCCAGTATTCATACTCATAACCAAGGCTATCCAGAAGTGCACGATAATAGATACCCCTGTCCCCACCCATATCATTGGCTAAGAAAATATCCGCTTTGAGGTTTGGCTTTTGGAAGACGAAGGACTGAACACCGTCACCCTGGCCACGCCATATCCCCGCCTTCTCATCGTTATCCTTACAAGTGACCCAATAATCAACAGTATCCAAAAATGAGAAGGAACCGCTGATGTCAGCAGTGCCTATAAATCCAGTGGGACAGTGAGGATCAGGCACAATGTCCATAGACAAGTTGGTGGTATCACCAGAGTTTCTCACTGTAAAGTGAAGGATAGCTTCGGTAACCTCTCCATCCAAATCCCTCATTCCCGCTTTAACCTCAAAACTCTCCTCCGGATAGTAGTTATCCATTAGCTGAGTCAAGGAATCGATGAAAGGGGGAACTGATTGGTAGCTAACTACAGCCTTAACCAGAAGCTCTGGATAACTCCATGGTTCAGTTGCATAATAGACATAGTAGTGGGATTGACAAGAGACCCCTGGACAATAACGACTTCCATGGGTTGCGTGCTGATAGGTAAAATACCAGTGGGCACATCGGGGCTCACACTGCCTGGTGAAACCATTACAGTCATCCCAATTGATGTGAGGTTGCCCACCGCCAGAGCTGGCCCTCAATATCACAAAGAAGGCAGTATCTGGAGGCAATTCGAGAACAAACCCAGGAGGGTATTCAGTAAAGTCCTTCTTGGACCAAGTATCACCACCGTTTACAGACCAGAGAAGCTCCCACGGTAATAGGTTATCCGTGAGGGAGATGGCAAAAGTATCACTCTCATCCTCGGATACATGAATCCACATGGGACAACAAGTATCAGTGCAAGCATCCCCCCGTTCCTCAAAGCATAGGCCAGCGATGGAAATCTTCTGGCTACCCTCTACAGCCCGGTCGTGAAAGTTACCCCACACTTCCAAAAGGGAACAGCGAGCTGCTGGATAGAACCAGATAAAACTAGTATCCAGGGCTCCTGTATAGTCGTTACAATCATAAGGTTCCCCCACATACCACTTCAAAGTATCGATCACACTTTTCCTCTTACCCGATGGATCAAAGACCATACAATGCTGCTGTCCATGACTATCCACAAAGGAGAGGCTCTTCACCCCCTCTTTGGATAATGACACAGTGGGCTTTGTAGCCAAGGGGCCTGGCTTTTCTAAGAATGGTAAACCCTGAACAGGGGCCACACCCTTTCCCGGGAAGTTATTTCCAGCAAAGACGTAATTACCCAATATAAAAATCACCACTCCCACACTAAAAAACAACATGCCTTTCTTCATTTCCTTACCCTCCTTATATTTCATTCAAAAGGTTATAAGCACCATATACTATCTATACTTTCTTTCCAATAAACATCACCTCCTTCCCCATTTCACCTTAAACCTCAATTGTTAGTTAGTGTGCCATCAAATCCTTTCAATATGTAAACTCAATTGTAAAACGTTGAATCCCATCAAGATATTGATGAAACTCATAGCTGTAATCGATATTTGTTTTGATCGTCCCCAAAGAGAGTTTCACTCCCACCCCCCCACGCAATCCTCTATTGTTTTCTTCAGAATAACCTACCCTTAAGGCATATGTGTCCCTCAACCAATATTCGATCCCCCCAGCAATCGTTTCGTCCTGATCAATCGGATGAACTAAATCGACAAGCGCAGTTATTTTGTTATCCTTAGAGTTAATAACATCATAGGCAAAGCCCATTTGAAAGCTCATTGGCAAGGGGAAGGGATCGGAACGGTAAGTAGCCTTCAAATACTCGTTTTCGAGATATTGCAAATTCTCCCCCTCATAATGGGTATCTGGCCCAAAATTGCGTATAACGAATCCCAACCGCAAATTCCTAAAACCGGTGTTATAGGTCCCCCCTATATCAAAGGCCCAAGCAATAGCTGAACATTTGTCTATATTTGCGTCAATTAGTTTGACTGTTAAACCAAAAGCGAATTTGTCGGTCATCATACGGGCGTAAGATATGCCACCGGCGAAATCATTAGCGGTATAAAATTCCCCTGTGCCGTCCTGATCTTCTATGGTGGTCTTCTCTATCTTTCCAGATAGAAGGGCATATCCACTAAATCCCAATACACCTCCTCCCAAGGGCATAGCAAAAGCGACATTCTCATTTTTGAGATCGGCGTAAAGTTGACCATGGGTGAAAGAGACACTCGTCCTCTCCATATAGGCCAATCCCGCAGGATTCCAATAGATAGCCTCTAACCCTTCTGCTGGAGCACTGTACGCTCCCCCTAAAGCTATACCCCTACTCCCCCCCCCCAAATTGAGGAACCCCACACCTGCCCCCCCTAATCTGGCCTTTGAGACCTGGGGGATGAAGACTTGAACAAAAAGCAAAAAGAGTATAAAAGCCAACATTCTTTTCATGACCCCACCTCCTATTTTGTTAAGATCAAAGATTAGCGAATAATGGCAAATTTACCCACTTTGGTTTTCCCATCCTCTGCTTTGACTTGGTAGATGTATAAACCACTCATAATATCCAAATTTTCATCTGTAGTCATATTCCAAAACTCATCTCCATTACCACTTTCGCTTTCGTGTTTAATGGTGCGGATCAGAAGCCCAGATACGGTGAAAATTCGAATAGTGCATTTCGCAGGAAGGTGAGTAAACATAATTTTCCGATGGTATTTGTCCGTATCCCAGGCAGCCTTCATATAGTAGGGATTAGGAACTACCCTTATCCTCTCCAAATTGTAAGCAGGTTTTTTCTCCTTTAGAGACCTAATGCTAAACCTGAACACATCTCCCTTGCTACCCCCAGCAAAGGTCTTACGGGTTCTAATGGTATAGATATCATTAGGAGTTGGAGGATCGCTGCTGTCCGGATAAACCCCAAATATGGTATCCAAAACTGGGTCTTTGAAATGCAGAAAATCTGGAATCATCTCTATAGCGACATCACCAAAATCGCTGTAATCCCTTTTCAATATACGTATCGTATTATCATTCCTTCCCGTATAATAGGTAGGGCACGGTTCATCCAAGGTTTTATTTCTTACACACCAGGGAACTATTGAATCAGCAGCCACATCTATACATCCGCTATCAGGAAAGGTAATTTCGTAAGTATAAGGCCCAACCCCTTGATCCCCTTGGAGAATAAAGTTGAAAGAACATTCATTGTTCCATTCCCCTGCATAGATAGTAGTATCTCCCTCAACCAGATCGATTAAGGTGTCTGGAATCACCATATTCCGGTCGGGTCCAACTATCGAAATATGGAACCCTAGGGTATCACAGCTGGCGTACTTCTGATGGGTAAAGGGGTTAACATACAACCCCTTGTTTTGTAAAACTGGAACCGGATTAGAAGGATCGGTAATATTTGTTAGATTCCACCCACTAGCTGGCACATAGACGCCAGTGTCAGGGTAGAAAGTCACCTCATAATTTCCAGATTGCAACTTCTCCGGATTAGTAATCTCAACCCTTACTTCCCCCTCGCAAACACCCCAGACATGGGAAATTGAGCTGGCCGATGGACCATATTCATCAGCAGGAGTAGCCCTGGGAATAACCAAATGTTTAATCTTAGCACTCTCTAAAGGTTCCAACTCCATCCCTGGGTAACCTTTATCGTATGAGGTGACCGCATAGTAATAAGGCATCCCATTGATTAATCCCTCATCATCAACATAATGATATTGAAGCCCATTTTGGGGGCCGATATCAGTGCTGACCTTGGTAACGATGCGAAAAAGGTCCCCTTTTTGAGGTTCATATTTAGTCAATGGTGGATCATCTGGGCTGGGTTTACCATTGGCTATATAGACATAGAACCCATCCATATAGATAAAAGCCCCCGGATGATATTGAGCATGAAAAAGGGAGTGAGGATAATTAGAGAAATCCGGATCGTAAAAATTGGTGGTATCCGGAAAAATCAAAGTGTCACCGCTCCCCTCTACCACTGTGTCAGCGTGCAAAACTGCAAAATAATCTCCTCCTTTATACTGCTTTCTGCATTTATAGGTTATCTGCTTGGACACATTCTCAACCTGAAAATAATCATCGGTCAGGAACTCAATAGCATATTCATTGCCCGAAAAATATGGCAGCATGGGTGGGTAAAAACCACCTGCTCCAAATCTGAGTTTAGAAGTTCCTCTCTTATACTTCACTATAACTACATTTCCGGTGCTGTCTGCAGTACCTGGGGTTCCTAAGCTATCGGAGTTAATATCATAGTCGGCCAAAAGCGTCCAATCACCTTCAACACCAGTTGTGCTTTTATAAACTCTGTATCCCTCAAAGTCCTTCTCCCCAGTAATTATATCCTCCTTATCTTCTGGGTAATTATCCCAGGATAGAAAGACCTTCTGATCACCAGGAGTGACCGTCAAATGAGGAGGAGGAGGAGGAGCTGTACCAATATACCCCATCTCAAACTGTTTTACCGCCTGGAGAGTATTTTCCTTCAATTCCGATAAACTCATCCCCATCACAATGGCAATAGTAAAGGAAATCTCCTCCCCAGGTTCTAATCGATAATAAGGCCCTGAAGCAGAAAGATGACGCACATCCTGAGGTTTCTGGAAAACCTCAAAGCGGGCAGTATCGGGATCATAACACTCCTTAGTCTTAGAATAACGGCCATCCAATTCGGCATATTTTGCCCAATCCGCCTCCAGATCATCGACAGTTCTTCCCTCAGGACCTTCTCTGGTCCAGGTCTGAAAACCAGTCAAACCAATCTGTTCCCCATCTGGCCTGCGTGGCGTTTCCACGAAGACACATCCAATATAGCCTGCTGGTGTCTTCCAACCGGGCTCACCTAAGTTCGAATCATAGGTATAACCCAGGTTAAGCTCTTTATCAAAACCCACCAAATCGTCGTTACTACCTTCTGCAGCCTCTATCCCCAAAGCACCAATGTCATTGTCCATAAAATAACCGACATAAACGCTCTCTATGGGAACTTCGTTCATATTCACAATCCGGTAGTTGATGTAAATATAATCATCGTTATAACCATAGTTCCAATCATAAGTCCTCTGGATCAATTTGACCCCAAGTGGATCTCCATCATATCCAAAGGTAAAAAGGGTTCTTGCCTCGTCCTCGGAGACCCAATCCCCCGCCACAGACCAAGTCTCCTCTATAGCCACCATATCCCCATTGGCCGGGTCTAATCTAAACCTGTCATACAGATCAGGAAAATTCTTTCGGCGGCGGGGATTTATAGCCTCAGTATCGGCAAAAACCCAACGATACTGATAGCTAGCTGGCGTGGTCCCGGGGTCTGCAAACAACCTATCCCCCGCTCCTTCCTGACCGGCTGGTATCACCTCATTGGTTGCATATAGCTTGCTCATCGCCGACAGATCAGAGTAATAGCCCCCAGTAACAACTCTAGGCACCCAGGTGGTCTCCTGTGTGACTGGATTGATCCTCGGATATAACCCCCCAATCCAAACCCCACATCCCCAATTATAATATTGATTTTGCCCACAAGGATAGTCCCCATTAAATCCTTCCCCATAAAAGTAACCTGTAGGCCACCTCCCATTGTATCCACTCCAACCAATTGGAGGTGAAAAAAGTCCCCCCTGGGCGGTATTACTTACCGTAATAGCACAGAGTTTACCTACCCCCAACCAAGAAATCATCGGTGAGGTAGGACCAATCGAGGTGTCCGGCATCTCACCAGTAGTGAAACCTACCTTATAATACCCACTACTCTCGGAGTTTTCCCCCTTTGTTCTCAAAAACTCCTTATATTTTTGATAATAATCATCCTGCCAACGTGCCCACCCTGGATGAGGATTCCCCACTAACAGGGTAACAGTCCCTAAAAGCGTAAATAAACTAACTTTGATTATACTATTATGCATCTTCTCCTCCTTATGGCATTTTACAGTTTAACCGAACATAAATGGCCATTTGGGAATCATCTCTAAGAAATTTCAGAGTTGAGGGCCCGTTAAAACAGATCCATACCCCTATTGGGGAAGGAAGGATAACGGCTCTTTAAAAGGATAACCTCAATCCCAATTTGATAATTCGAGGCTCCCCATAATTGTTGGGATTCTTGACATACTTATACCAATCTTCTACGGCCTTCTTCCACTCCTCCTCCGAAGAGAAACTTTCCCTTGTAGGCTTATATGAATCATCATCTGGTTTACCTGTGGAGCGATAAATGTTCACAACGTTTTCCACATCAAAGAGATTCCTCACATCTATAAAAAAGCTACATTCATATTTGCCGCCCAATCCAAATCCCTTCTCCACTTTCAAATCGGTTTTCTGAAATGAGGGCATCTTCTTGGAACCCATCTCCATTGGCTTGCCCTTCTCATTCACGGGTGTATAAGGTGCCCCTGACATGAAGGTAAACTGAAGATTGGCATTCAAATCAGAGAGAGGTTTAAACCCCCAAAGAGCAGGACCATATCCCTTTTTTAGATACATATTCAGGCTCGCCTTAATCGTATGATTGATATCAAACTCCAACGGATATTCTCTTTTGGGACGTGGTTCGCCTTCCACCATATAATAGTAGTAGAACTCCCTTCCATTAGAACCGCTCCCCTTAGCACTCAAGTAGGAATAAGTTAACTTCCCTGTAAATATACCTCTCCTCTTACTTAAACTCACATCTATCCCCTTAATAGTGGCAAAATCATTCGTTGTCATTCGGGTGTATTGCACGGGCATACCAACCCTTTCCAGATACGTATCCACCTGTTCGCTGGATAAAAGCACTGGAACGTCCTTATAATAGGCAGTGATATCACCCCTTACATCTGGAGTAAAGGCGTGTTTCAAACCAATCTCATAGGAAATCGTCTTTTTAGGGGGCAAACCTGGGTCTCCAATCAGAGGATAACCTGTGGCTAGATCAGCGTTAAGATCCATATATATCTCACTTAGATCTGGTATCTGAAAGAAGTGTCCATAGCTACAATACAAGACCGTTTTGTCGCCTACAGCGAAGGAAATTCCTACTCTGGGACTTATCTGAACCCTGGATTTGGCCTCCTCTTTGCCCAGCTCCACATTGGTGTAATCTTTGTATCGCTGAGAAGCAGGGTCGAAGTAATCCAGCCTAAGGCCTGGTTTGAAAACCAGATCCTCGAATTCCACTTTATCTTGCAAGTAAATAGCAAATTCTAAAGGTTTTTTGTGGTAGTGATCGGAGTAAGGACGTGAATTGGAAAATTGGATGTCAGTGAATTCCAAATCATATTTCCTCACATTAACCCCAAATTTCAAGTAATTGTACTTATCTACTTGACTCTCCAATTTAAAGTCCAAAAAATGATGTGTACTCCTTCTATCATGCCATCTTGGGAAGAAGTTATATATAAACTGTTGGTACTCATCACGGGGATAAGGATAAGCCCACCTGTCTATATCACCCTGATATAGGTCGCTTTGGTGATTTGGTGAATTGGCCACATCTTCCAAATAGGCATCCAGATCAAATGGCACATACCTCACCGACTCCGGAGCAGAATAGTCCACAATCCAATGACCCGTATCAAACCAGCGATCATTTAAGGCCTCCGCGTGGAGTTCAGGACTGACCCACCTCCAGGTGCCACTCGAATCTTGGTAATAATACATCTCTTTTTTATAATAGTCCAACCAAACCGAATCTGGGTTTAGACCTTCCAACCAAGTACCCCACTCCTGATCATACCAGCCATACTTTATCGGGTCACTCATCCATTTAAGGCCAGGGCCAATCGCCCGAAAATCGTGGTAATGTCTTCCGTTTTGTGCACTATATTTGGTGTAAGTGTTAAATCTCCCCATATTAATTGTATAGAAGGTATTCTTACTTAAAGTATGGTTGAACTTCAAATTAACCTGACTGTTTCCCCTCCTGTAAAGAGGACACTCATATAACCATTTCCCACGTGAACGGTGGTGTTGCTGAGTGGAGTAAGCATGATACTTCCGTCTGGACCAGTTACCGTTAAGGGTTAACTTAATCGCCTTAGTCGGTCTAATAGTAATCTTAGCTGTCCCACTGGGGTGAATTTCATCATTTCGGGGTGTGGGCAGGATCATTGGATTCCGGTTCCCCACATCCAAATAAGCTCCAGAGAGGAAAAACCCAGCCTTACTATGGGACCAAGGTATGGGGCCACCAAAGCTAAAATAGGTATTGTCATAGTCATTGTCATAATCAGTACCGTTCAGAGGCCTATCTGTAGTATACTCCAGCATTCCACCATAATCCCTTCCCGCCTCTGGAGTTACCACATTAACCACCCCTGACATAGCCTGCCCATATTCAGCATCAAACCCCCCTGTAGTAACTGACATCTCAGAAATTGCATTGTTATCAAGCCATATCCCTCTCTGAGAAGTAAATGGATCATTAGTATATACTCCATCAACAATATAGGCCGTTTCATTTTCTCTACCGCCACGGATATGCACCCCACCAGATAACCCTAAGTTCGTCTCTACTACACCAACTTGCTGAACAACCACATCATCAAAATCGCTTACTGGCATCTCCTGAATCTCCCGCCCGCCAACTATCCTCTGTGAAGAGGTCACATCCTTTCTAACGATTTTCCTCTCCGCAGTCACCTCCACAACTTCCCCCAACTCCAGCACTGTAGGTTCAAGCTCAAAGTTCACAGTAGTAGTTAGATCGGCTGATACCTTCACATTCGAGACAACCATCTTTTTATAACCAACCATTGTAGCTTCCAAAGTATAGGTGCCAGCCCGCACATTGATGATAAAGTACTCT
Source organism: bacterium (assembly GCA_029932675.1). Lineage (GTDB taxonomy): Bacteria > SM23-81 > DAOVCL01 > DAOVCL01 > DAOVCL01 > DAOVCL01. The sequence goes on along the minus strand of JAOZPP010000005.1, from coordinate 50,251 downwards.
CCCTTTAAATTAGTGGCCGCACCCATCGTCGTCCCCCTGATTACGATATTCACCCCAGGCAGAGAGGCACCGGTGTCTTTATCCCTCACCGTTCCCACTATCTTGCCCGTGGTTCCCGCCCAAAGGGAAACGGCAAGAACTAAGGGAATAAAAACACCTACAAAGATAACTATGCTTTTTATTCTAATCATCTCTTCTCCCTCCTTTCTTTAGTCCTCTCATCCATAGAGAATCCTTAATTGGACAAGCTATATTAATACCTCTCTTTAGGACTGTCAAGGATTTTTTTTAATTTTTTTTCAAAATTAGGGACTGTTAAGTTAACTGTTACTACTTCTTGTGATTTCCTTTTTAATCTCTTATACTTAGAGAAAAATATTGACTTGTCGATTCATTAGAAGAGACTATCAGATCGCTGCGGAGGAACTTCAAGCTATTGACAACCTCTTTCTTTCTCCCAGACTTGCTGAGAGATACCAATAGAGTAGAAAATGTCATCAAAGCACTGGATAGAAAACTTGCTCAAATGCAGGGGGTTTAAAAACCCTCAAAATACCTATATTTTCCTGAAACTCTGGTTCTATGCTTATCGATTTATATCTTTCACAGGTGCAACTATTCACCCTGCAATGGTCACTGCCCCCTTTCTCTATCAGGGATTGAAACATCAAGAATTGATTGGCTAAAATTCTCACAAAGGAAAAAACAGCACCAGCTAACTTAACAGTCCCCAAAATTAAAAACTCCCCATTTAGAATCAAGGATATAAAATAAAGAAAGTCTACTCCATTGGCTTTGGCATTAACTTAAATATTAGTCGATTTAAATTCCCAACAATAAAAAAACTCGGAACCTTTTGGCAGATTCCGAGAGATAATACAGTCTATCCTTACCTTTCCTTTAAAAACAGGGCTACCCCTATGATAGGAGAGGGACATACTGGCAACAAACTGACCGAGGAGATAAGCAGCTTAACCCATTAGTCAAGGAAACCCACCTGTGGAATAAGAGGTTTTTCACCCACTTATACCTCCTATCTCTTCTTGGAGGAGAAGGGAAGGTCGATTACCTCATCTTTATCCTTCTTGAACACCACGCCTGTTTTCACCTCCGCTATCTTGCGACAGGAGTTCAAAATATTGATGACTACACCAGGGAAAATCACATCTTCCACTATGACTACCCCCACTTTTAACTCCTTCAAGTGCTCTTCCAGAAATTCCCACTCCTCCCTCATCTTCTTCAGTTGATCCCCATAGATCCCATGGAGAAAATCAATCTCCTGGAAGATCTCCTCCTTCTTGGGGGGAAGTCCTCCCTCTCTTTCCCTAAGTCCTTGCAGATATGCCAATTCCCTTCCCATCTGAGATCTTATCTTCTCTTTCATATAGATCCTCTTCCTCAAGCCATCCAATTTATCCCATACCTCTGGGGCGAGGCCAACCTTAATAATGGTAGGAGTGGCATATCGGCTGCCGATATTCCTTGCCCTCACCTCCTTTCCCGCGGTCACCGTCCCCCCCACTATCCAACCCCTCCCTTGGGTGACTACTACTCTTTGGTCAGCCTTTACGGTAGCATACCTAATCTCTTCTTTGGCCTTCACTGAGGAGTGACTCATCACCGTCTGACGGTTAATATACTTAGCCTCTATATCCCCATAGGCGGTGATCAGGCCCTTACCATCACCGGTAATCGCCCCCTGGACGATGAGCTTGCCCTTAACCTCTACCTCAGCATCCTCAATATCCCCTTCCACCAAAAGGTTCCCGGCAACCCTCAATCGTTGCCCACTGCACACCCCCCCCTCCACCTTAAGGGAACCCTCACAGATTAGTTCTCCACTCATCTGGTTAACATCACCTGAGATGACCTTTAGGTCAGTCCCTTTCATCTTCCTTCCTCTGAGAAGAGCCTAAAGAGTAAAGATAGCTAATGAGTTCAGCAGCAAGCCTATAGAGAATAGTTTCTTCTTCCATATCGATTATCTTTCATCCCCTGATGTCTATCTCCCCCTCCCAGGGGGAACCGAGGAAGAAAAGAGGAGAGAGGGTAATCTTCTTCTGCCAAATAAGGGGGGTAGTCAGTTGTAACCCTAAGGCCCCTAACCTCTCCTCCAGATGGGGTAGCCCCTTCTCAAAGAGAGAACCCACTTCCTCCCGCTCAACCCAGACCCTTAGGAGAACTTTCTCTCCATCTAAAAGAAGGACCTCCAGTTCAACCCTTCCCATAGCTCTGAATTCCCCTGAGATCCGCAGCCAATCTGAATTACTCCTTCGTTCGAACTTTACCTGTAAGGTCCGGAACTTATCTTCCTCCTCGATTGGTATCTGCCTATAGGTTATCTCCTGGGAGTGGGCAAGGAGGAGTTCCAACTTCCTGATATACTCAATTTCCTCGTTACTCTCTCTTAGCCAACGGCAATCCTGGGGGGGAATCCGCCTCATAAAGGAGGAAACTTCCATCAAGAACATCTCCATCTCCTGAGGGAATTGCTTTAGCCTGATGGGAAGCTCGGGGTCGTCGAGACGGGGGACAAGTTGGCTTATAGCCTTGTCAAGCCGAGGAAAGTGATGGATTATCTTCCTCAATTTCTCCCCAATAAGGAAGTCCTCCTCCTGAAGAAGAGTAAACAGCTTGGAGGTAGGAGGGATTCGCATCTTCTTTAAAAGAAGAGCAATCCAAAGCCTCTCCGGGGGCTCCCTTCCGCCAAAGAGTGAGGAGATTCCCTCCCAGAGGGAGAGAAGGTCTTCAAACCCCTTCCTGTTCAAAGGAAGGTGGTGGGAGAGGAGGGCTTGAGCTAAGGTTCTATTGAACCGAGTAGGCTTGATACCTATCTCCTTCAGTTTTTTAGAGATAGACTCCTCCTCTACCAAAAGGGTTAAGGTCAACGGAGGCCCAACCCTATCTACAGATGCTTCAAAGCGCTCTTTCTCCTTCAGTCCCCCGCGATTCTCGGCTAAAAGGTGGAATCCCCTTATCCTCACTATGGCCTTATCAGGGGGAAGAAGCTGCACTACCCTTCCCCTGACCACCCTGCCCGGCTTTAGACCAGAAAGGAAAGATCCTGCAGACGGAGAAGTTATATAGAATAAAGGCTTATCTTTTACCCTCTCACTCTTCTTCATCAAATGGTCACATCTATGAACCTACCTCGTCCATTTGGGGAAGGCTTCTCCTTGGGGGAGGAGCTCTCCTTCCCAGAAGCTGGGGAAGGCATCTCCCTTTCCCCCTGTTCCTCCTTCTTCTCCTCCTCCCCTTTACCTTCCTCCTTTTCCAAGAGCCGGGCGAACTTCCTCTTCTCCGACTCACTGGATTGATGTCCTACACCATGCACTCGGTCAATGTTTCCTGGTTCAGGAAGACCGCGGGGGAAATTTATCGATTCTGGCATCTCACTCTGAGCTAAACGCCTGAATAACAAACAGAGCGTAAAGTTACTTCAACTACCTTCCGTTAAGATATTATCTGAAAGGGGGTGATAAATTATCCCTTTCAGATAATATCTCTCCTTAAAGAAACCTCAGGTTCTATGAGTTTTCTTAACTTTACCCGGAGGTTAATGATCACCTTGGTATGGATTTGGCAGACCCTGGGTTCAGACAGATGAAGGACCTTCCCAATCTCCTTGAGGGTCAAGCCCTCATAATAGTATAAGGTCATTACCATCCTTTCCTTCTCAGGTAAGGAGTTGAGGGCTTTAGCAATAGTCTCCCTGAGTTCCACCCTCTCGGTATCCGTTAAGGGTGAAGGTAAATTACTGCTTAAGCTATCTAAGAGGGTTACCTCTCCTCCTCCATTGGGGGAGTATTGAAACTGCTCCAAGGAGAGTGGAGAGATCCCTCTTGCCTCATCTAATCTCTGGTAGAATTCCTCCATAGTAATCCCCATCTCCCCAGCTACCTCCTCATCTGTAGCCGTTCTCCCCAGCTTCTGCTCGAGTCTGCGGTAGACCCTTTCCAACTCCCTGGCCCTTTCCAAGGCGGTTCTGGGAGCCCAGTTGACCGACCTCAACTCATCCAATATCGCTCCCTTTATCCGGTGAATGGCATAGGTCTCAAAGTTTATCCCCTTTTGGGAATCATACTTCTCGATTGCCTCCAACAACCCAATCGTCCCCACACTGATCAGATCTTCCTTCTCCAGACAGGGAGGGATACTGATCAACATCCGGTTAACGACATACTTAACCAATGAGGCATATTCTAAGAGCAACTTTTCCTTTTCAGAGTTATCCATCTTTTTTTAACCCCGAACTTCCTCCTCTGGGGGGGCCTCCTCCTCGGCCAACGCAGAGACCAAAATCTTTCCTATTATCTTTCCCAAAAATCTGATCTCATAGAGGAAAAAGAGATAAACAGCGAGGGTGCGGATTAATATCCTTCCCGCTCCCACACCAAACAGAAGACCGCTCAAGGCAGTGACTCCAGCTAAGGTAAAAGCAAGGGCTTTAGCTAATCTGTTGATTACCTGGTCCATTTACAGATCGGTCAGCTTGCATCAATTTTTGGGCAAGGGAGGCTACCCCCTGGGAAGCTGGTGAGTGGGGAAAGGCCAAATAAAAGGGCTTTTGCTCAGCAACAGCTTGGGGAACAGATTGGTCAGAGGGGATAAAACCTAAACCCCTCACTTCAACCTGAAGAAACCTGGCCGCCACCAACCCTATCCTCTCTATAATCTCAAATGCCTCCCCCTCCCCACCGGCCATATTCACCACTACGGGCAGTTGCTTAGTTGGTCTCCGCAACGAGATAGCCTTAATTGTGGCGTAGGCATCTGTTATAGAGGTAACCTCCGGTGTGGTGACCACGACGGCCAGATCCGAGGTTAAAACAAAGTCCATTACATTGGGGGTAAGACCTGGGGGGGTATCTATAAGGAGAAAATCAGCGTCTCGCCCCACAAGCTTGAACTCTCTGATTAACCTCCTCCTCTCCCCCTCCCTTAACTGGGAGAGTTCGTCCACCCCGGAACTAGCCGGAATGATCCTCACCCCTGGGGGACCTTCTACCAAGATCTCGGACAACTCCTTCTCCCCCAAAAGAACATGTTGCAGGGTAAAGGAAGGGTTCACCCCGAAAAGGAGATCTACATTGGCCAAGCTTAGATCCCCATCCAAGACCACTACCTTCTTTCCCCTTTGAGAAAGGGCAACTGCTAAACTAGCTACAATGTTGGTCTTCCCCACTCCTCCCTTTCCACTGGGAAAGCTTATCATATAAGGGTTCTTTTTCATAAGGTCCTCTCTCCCATGACTATCTCGGCCAAAGCTCTGCTCTCCACTTCCCATATATCCTCTGGTATCCTCTGCCCATTAGTGAGGTAGGAAACAGGTCTTTTTGTCTTGACGATGATTTCTACCATTCCTCCTGGGGAGAGGGTTTCGTCGAGCTTGGTGAAGAGAAGCTTCTGTATAGGGATGGAACGAAATCTCCTCCACGCCTCCAGGTTATCCTCCGGCTTCGTGGTTGTGGAGAGGACGAGATGGGTTTCAGTAGGTGGATAATGCTTAAAAAAATTCCTTAGCTCAAAGATCTGCTCTCCATCCCTATAGCTATGGCCAGCAGTATCAACGAAAACAAAATCCCGATCCCGGAAATCCCTCATGGTTTTCCTCATCCCCTCCGGTGTCTTGGTAACCTGGAAGGGAATATCTAAGGTTTGAGCAACTTCCTCCAACTCTTCCCCTGCTGCGGGACGGAAGTTGTCTATACTCAACAAGGCCACCTTTTTCTTTTTCAAAAGGGAGAATTGAGCAGCCAGCTTAGAGGCTGTGGTAGTCTTTCCTACCCCGGTTGGGCCGATTAAGGCTACGACGGTTGGACCTTTGGGGCTCTCCCTGATCCCCTCTGAAGGGAGGAGGAGGCTCAGATGGGAGAGCGCCTTACCCTTTAACTCCTCCCAACCCCCCTGTGACGGAGGATCATCCCTTCTGAGATCGTTGACCACCTTCAGAGAGACCTCTTCCCCTATTCTGCGACCCAAAAGCTCAAGGAATAGCTTGGAGAGAGGAGAGTCACTGAGGAGAGGTGATGTGCTCAATAGTTGGGAGATGGAGTCCACCTTTTCCCTTATCTGGTCTAAGGTATCCCATATCCCCTTAGCGTTGCTTTGGCTCCTCTCCAGAGGAGGGTAGTCTACATCGGTGGCTGCTGTTATCTCCACCTTGTTCCTGAACTCTTCGGTCTTCAGAATAATAGCTTGAGGACCAAGCTCCCTCTTAATCCTCTCTAAGGCCTCCTTCATTGAAGGGGCAGAAAACACCTTAACTCTCATCTTCCAATCCGATCATCCCAATAGAGTTAATCTTTGTGGGTGGGGCAATCTCCTTATAGGAGAGGACGACGAGGTTAGGGAGAACCCCTTCCACCAACCTGCGGAGGTGTACCCTAATACTGGCTGGACAGAGGATCACGGGCTGTTGATTGAGCGGGGCAAACTTCTCCAGTTTAGCAGAGATGCTGTCAAAGAGCCGCCGCACGAGCCCAGGTTCCAAGGCTAGGGTTGCCCCAGTCTCCGACCGTTTAATAGAGTCAGAAAGTATTTGCTCTAACTTGGGATCAAGGGTAAGACAGTTTATCTCCCCTTTCTCATTGGAGAACTGTTTACAGATGGAGCGGGAGAGGGCTTGCCTCACATATTCGGTCAGTTGGTCTATATCCCTGACCATTGGCCCATAGTCGGCCAAGGTCTCCAGTATAGTCACGAGATCCCTGATGCTTATCCTCTCCTTGAGTAACCTTTGAAGGACCTTTTGCACCCCTCCTATCCCCATTACCTTGGGAATCAGCTCCTCCACCACGGCCGGATGGCTCTCCTTTATTCCATCTATCAGATTTTGCACATCCTGGCGGCCAAGAAGTTCATCGGCATGAGACCTAATCACCTCGGAGAGATGGGTAGCCACCACCGCTGGGGGTTCTACTACTGTGTAACCGGCCCTCTCCGCCTTCCCCTTCTGGGAGGGGTCTATCCAATAGGCGGGGAGGCCAAAGACCGGCTCGGAGGTGGGGGTTCCCTCGATCCCCTCCTTTGCCAGACCTGGGTTCATCGCCAGGTAACAGTTCCCCTTTAGCTTCCCCTTAGTTACCTCAGTTCCCTTTATCTTGATCAGATATGCGTCAGGTTCAAGGGAGACGTTATCCCTAATTCTAATAGGAGGAACGATAATCCCCAGCTCCAGAGCGGAGCGACGGCGAAGCATTGATATCCGATCCAGAAGATCCCCACCTTGCTCCCTATCTACCAAGGGGATAAGTCCATAGCCGATCTCCAATTCCATTGGATCTATATGGAGCAGTTGCTTGATATCCTCCATTCCCTCCCTCTTCGGTTGCTCCTTGGCCTCTAAAGGTGGCTCTTCCTCGGCCCTCCTTTGGGCCTGTCTAGTGAGATAAGCCACACCCCCTGCGGCAGCGGAAAGGGCGAAGAAGGGCACAGTAGGCAAACCAGGAACTAAACCACAGAAAAGCAAGGTTACAGCAACGAGGGCAATTGCCCTAGGCTGCACCAATAACTGTTTAATTATATCCGCACCCATATCGGCCTCTGCCGCCGCCCGGGTGACAATTATCCCTGCTGCAGTGGAGACGATTAAGGCAGGGATCTGAGCTACCAATCCATCGCCAACTGTAAGGAGGGTATAGGTATGGAGGGCCGTGGGGAGGTTCATCCCCCTCTGGAACACCCCGATAACTAAACCACCCAATATGTTGATCGTGGTAATGATGAGGCCAGCAATTGCATCTCCTCTCACGAACTTGGAGGCTCCATCCATTGCTCCATAGAAATCGGCTTCCTTAGCTATCTCCGCCCTCCGCCGCCTGGCCTCCTCGTCATCGATCAAACCAGCATTCAGGTCTGCATCAATGGCCATCTGTTTTCCAGGCATAGCATCCAAGGTAAATCTGGCCGCTACCTCCGCTATTCTGGTAGCCCCTTTGGTAATTACCACAAACTGAATGACCACAATTACCAAAAAGATCACTACGCCTACCACATAATTCCCCCCGACCACAAAGTTGCCAAAGGCAAATATTACTTCCCCTGCATAGGCTTTCAGCAGGATTAGCCTGGTGGTGGAGACATTGAGGCCCAGCCTGAAGAGGGTGGCCACCAAAAGGAGGGAGGGAAAGACGGAGAAGTCGAGGGGCCGGAGGGTATACATTGAGACCAGGACGATGATCATGGAGAATGTTATGTTGAAGGTGAGGAGAATATCCATCAGGCGAGGGGGCATAGGGATGACGATAAGGGTAATGACCGCAATCACCCCAATTGCAGCGATGGTATCACCCCTCTTGGCTAGAGCGGAGATGAAACTGTTCTCTGAAATTTCCCTCTTCATCGGCCTTATGGTACTACCTTAAAGGTTAGACGGTAAGAGCCCCATCCTGACCGCAGAGGCCAGGAGGGCAACGGCTGAAAACGTTCGACTGCTGATCCCCAATCCCAGTAAACCATTAGTCTATTAGCTTGTTCTTCAACCTATAGATGTAGGAGAGCACCTCTGCTACTGCTTGATAGAGAACCACGGGTATCTCTTCCCCTATCTTCACCTTTCTATAGAGAAGTCTGGCCAGCCTCTTATCCTCCACAATGGGGACCGAGTGTTGCTTGGCCAATTCCACAATCTTCTTAGCCAACAACCTTGCTCCTTTGGCCACCACCTGGGGGGCAGACATCTTCTCCGGATCATACCGCAGGGCCACGGCCAAGCTTGTGGGGTTAGTGATAACCACATCGGCCTTGGGGATCTCCTTCATCATCCTCCTTCTGGCCAGTTCCCTCTGCACACTCCTTATCCTCGCTTTGACCAGGGGATCACCTTCATGCTGCCTTCTTTCCTCCTTCACTTCCTCCTTGGTCATCCTTAGCCTCTTCTCGTAATCCCATTTTTGGAAGGCATAGTCAATTACAGCCAAGATAAGGAATACTACTGACACCCGAAATCCGAGGAGTAAAGCGATCTTCCCGATGACCCCCACGATGGCATCCAGCCCCATCTGGGAGAGGAGGAAGAACTGGGGCAGCTTCCCCCTAATAGTGAGATAGCTAATTACCCCAATAATCACCAGTTTAATAACCGCCTTAGGAAGCTCGAAGAGTCCCTTGAGGGAGAAGAGCTTCTTAAAGCCAGTTATCGGATTGAGGGTCCCTAACTTAGGCTTAAGCGGTTCAGTGGTGAAGAGGAACCCAATCTGGGCTAGGTTAGAGGCTACTCCGGCGATAACCACAGCCAGGAGAAAAGGGGCCAAAAGGGAGAAGATCTGCTTGAGGACGAAGACGAGATAGGCGTATACGTTTACTTGGTTGAGCTGGATGGCAAAACCCTGCGAGAGGAAGAAGCGGAACAGGCCCATCAACCTCCTGCTCATCCCAGCGGCCAAAAATCCCAAACCAGCCAAACCAGCCAAAAGAACAAGGGCCGAATTCAGCTCACTGCTTTTAGCTACATTCCCCTTCTCCCTTGCCTTCTGCCTCCGACGGGGGGTCGCCTTCTCTGTCTTCTCTTGGAAGGAATCTTCAGGCATATCTCTCCATTCCGCTCCACTCCATCACTGAGAAATGATCAATTTACAATTAGCAAGTTAAGATGTGATGGAGACTGAAGTGTCATTTTCCATTGATAATTGATCGTTGTATTGAACCCCTACTCAAGGAGCCAAAATCCGGAGCAGGATGATGATCTCCCCTTCTAACCCCTTGAGGAGTTGGTGTAAGTTGCTCACTAAAAGGGGGATACAAAGTGCTAAGGCCAGAAAACCAATTCCGATCCTTATGGGATAACCAATGATAAAGACGTTCATCTGAGGAATTGCCCGAGCCATCAATCCCATTATCAGATCGCCAAAGAGCAATGCAGCTATAACTGGGGCACCCAATTTGAGAGCAATGACGAAGACGTTTTTCATCGAATCTATCAACTGGGGGAGGAGCAATGAGCTCAGGGATGCCCTGCCCAAGGGGATTGTCCTTAGGCTGGAATAGAGCCCGGAGAGGAGGAGATGGTGTCCGTTTAAGGCTAAGAAGACCAGGAGGACCAGGAGGTACTCGAACTGACCGATGATCGGCACCCTTTGTTGGGATTCTGGATCGATGGAGGAGACGATGGCAAACCCCATCTGATAGCTAACTATTTGACCGAAAAAGACCACAGCTTCAAAGAGTAGATAAAGGGCAAACCCTAAGCAAATACCAATCAAGAGTTCCTTGGCCACAGCGAAGGCTATGGGCAGAGGGCTGGTGGGCACACCAGCCAATGAGGGGATAAAGGGGAAGAGGAGTCCAGTTAAGATCAGGGAGAATGCCACCTTAGTCCTCTTGGGGATGGCAATATTGCCAAAGAAGGGGGCGGCAAATATCAACCCTACGACCCTCAGAAACAGCAGACTGAACCCCACGAGAGACCGATGATCCAATTGGGAGATCTCCATACTCAACCTATATAGGAGAGGAGGTTAATGAGGAGATTGGAGGTGAAGTCCAGTAGTTTAGCTATCATCCAGGGGAGAAAGATAATCAGGGCCAAGGCTACAGCCAATATCTTGGGAATGAAGGTAAGGGTCATTTCATGAATCGATGTTACCGCCTGAAATATACTGACTAACAGGCCGGCTACCAGACCGGACAAAAGCATTGGACCGGCCACCAGAAGGGTGGTAATCAAGGTCTCCCGGAAGAGGGAGAGGAACGTCTCTGGACTCATCTGCTTATCCCTCCTTAGCGAAAGCTCATCACCAAAGATCTAACTACTAAGTTCCATCCATCCACCATTACAAAGAGCAAGATCTTGAAGGGAAGGGAGATCATTATCGGAGGAAGCATCAGCATCCCCATTGACATTAACACAGAGGCCACCACCATATCAATGATCAGGAAGGGTAGATACATGAGGAACCCCATCTGGAAAGCAGTCTTCAGTTCACTGATCACAAAGGCAGGGATGATCACATAAGTGGGAAGATCGGACGGCCCCTTTGGCCTTTCCAATTTAGCAAAATGGACAAAGAGGGCTAGGTCCTTCTCCCTTGTCTGTCTGAGCATAAAATCCCTCAGTGGTTGAACCCCCCTTTCATAGGCTTCTTGGGTGCTTATCTCCTTTGCCATAAATGGCTTCAATGCTTGGTCGTTTATCTGAGTAAAGACTGGGGCCATTATGAAGAAGGTGAGAAAGAGGGCCAAACCAATCATAACCTGGTTGGGAGGCATCTGCATTGTTCCCATAGATCGCCTCAGCAGGGAGAAGACGATGATAATCCGAGTAAAGGAGGTTAAGGTAACCAGAATGGCCGGGGCCAAGGAGATAACGGTGAGCAGAAGGAGTATCTGGATGGCGGTGGAGAGGTTCTGGGGGTTCCCTCCTCCAAGGGAGGGAAGAGGAAACGCATCTGCCCGAGGGGAGAGGAGAAGCAACAGGGGGATCACCGGAAGAAGCCCCGGCAAGAGGATTGATTTAAGTCGTAAATTTTTATTTCTCAAGATTTAAACCTCCTTAAATCATTTTTACCTTCCCTCACCATCTACTCTTCAGGGAGTCTCCAATTGGTTAATAAGACCTTGCGGAGCACCAGGGGAGCGATAGTCCATATTAATGACAACACCTTCCCCCCTACTGCAAACTGGAGTTGACAAGCTTCTCCAAATTACCAATCCTCTCTCGTATCTTCCTCAGGTTCCCCTGAAATTCAGATTGCAGAGAGGTCATCATCTTTAAGGATGTTCTACCCTTGAATTTAGAGAGGAACCTATCCAACTGCTGGGAAAATCCGCTGAGATTATTCTGACCCTGCAATTCTGCTTCCAACCCATCCTCCAGTTCGGTTATCAGGTTTATTCCGGAGGGGCTCACCCCCAACACGAGGAACTTCTCGGCCACCTTGACCAGGTAGAGGGATCTCTTGGGAAGAAGGGTCTGATGAGAGATGACCTTCACTATATTCGAGTGGGAACCAGTTAACGGGCCGCGGAGATTAAGCCTCTTCAAAAAGAATATGAACAAAACGATTAATCCCAAGACAAGGAAGAGCGAGCCAATGGTCTTCCCGGCCAGGTTCCAGAAGCTCCCCGGGGAGAGGGGGGTTGGCTCCTGATAGGAGAAGGGGAGGGCTGGACCTTGCTGGTTCAGAATTGAGCTTATAAGGAGGAAAACCTTCATCTGAGGCTCTTTATCCTTTCCGCCGGGCTAAGGAGAGAGGTTATCCTTACCCCGAAATTCTCATCAACCACCACTACCTCACCTTGGGCTATAGTTTTGTCATTGGCCAAAATCTCCACCGGGCTACCTACCATCTTGTCCAGCTCAATCACCGAACCAGGGCTAATCTCTAAAAGCTCCTGGATGGTCATCGATGTCTTTCCTAATTGCACCGAGATGGGGAGATTGACATCGAGAAGGAGATCTATGTTGTTACCCTTACCAGTAGACTGGGGGGGCTTAATCTGATCAAATTGGGCATCTTGGATTACCACTTCTTCCTCAGTGGGTTTCCCCTCTCCAGAAGGGTTCTCCTCCTCTGGCCACTTTAGATTGGCATCCGGGTCTGGTTGATCTATAGTGGCTTGATCCTCCACCGCCGCCCTATCAGTTGATGCCTCCTCGGTGATTTCCTCCTCCTCTGGACCCTTACCCGCCTTTGGGGCCTCTTCCTCCGTCGGCTGGGGGTTCACCTTTCCCTTTTTGCTGGCCATTTCTCACCTCTCCTTCCTTAAAGATTGAAGATATTATCACCGCCTTCCTCCCTCGATAAGCCCCTGGCCGGGCCAGGAACTTCGCTCTGTCCTCAACCTCGACTTTCAACTCATCATCTATGTAATTGTCTAACCGAATGACATCCCCTATCTGAAGGCCAATCAAATCCCTGATGGTCAGAAGGGTCCTGCCAAGCTCTACGGACACAGGCATTTCCACTTGACTCAAACTCTTCAGCAACTCCTCGGTCTGAGCCTCCTCTCTTGGGGGCAGTTCCCCCTCCCCTACCTTTTTCTGTCCCAAGACAGCTACCAGCGATTTAAGAAGCTTAGCAGTGTAGCAGAAGCTTAAGGGGAGATGACCCTCTGAACCCTCCCCCAGGGTCAACTCATAGGTCACCATCATCGCATTCTCCAAGTCGGAGGGTGAACCGGCAATGGCGGGGTCTGTTCCTTCGGTTTCTATCCTCGGATGAAAGGGGGTTACCTTTTCCCAGATCGCTTTGAACTCACTGAGCATCCCCTCCACCAATTTTCTCATAAACTTCTTCTCCATATGGGTAATTACCCCATTTGCCGGTGGGGGACTGCCTGTCCCTCCGAAGAGGAGATCGACTAAAAGGAAAACCAGATTAGGGGAGATATCTATGATTAACTCACCATTATAGGGTTTAAGCCTCACTAAGCTGAGATAGGTAGGGTTGGCACGAGACTTGATAAACTCCCCCAAGGGAAGGGAATTGACCGTGGCCAACTTCACCCCCAGTTCATTCTTCACCGTCCGCAGGAGAAAAATACTCAGCGACTTGGCAAAATCGGTGTGGAGGCTCTTTATAGCATGCAGCGAGGCCTTAGGGATGATGTTCTGTTGACGAAAATCATAGGGAATCGCTTTTTTCCTCGCACCAAACGGCCTCTTCTCTTCAGTCTTTCCCTTAGCCACCGAGGAGACTAACTGATCTATCTCTTCTTGGGATAGGATACCAGGCATCGCTCCTTCCTTAATGATAACCACGGATTGATAGGGAAACGATCAATTAGCAATGGAAAATGGCCTCCGGTTCAGCTAACTTGTTAATTGCTAATTGTATAGGACTCCATGGTTGCTGCAAGTTATTGGATCACCAGATCAGTGAAGTAAACATTCTTTATCTTTCCGGATACCAGAAGTGAGTTTATCTTCTCCTTAACCTCTCTCCTCAGATCCTCTCTCCTCGCCGGATTGGTAAGTTCCCCAATCGTTTTGCTGGTGAAGATACCAATCAATATATCCCTGAGTTGGACATCCCTCTTGGTCAGTTCCTCGGTAAGTTTAGCCCCCTCTATCTCCAGGGCTATAGAGGTTTTGACGAACCTCTCCCCATTGGAGCCTGCTGGGTTGACTATTATGTCAGAGATGGTATAAACCTGCCCGATCATCTTATCTGGAGACTTATCCTTGGGTTTCTCCTCTTCTCCTTTTAGCTCCAATTTCTTCTTCTTCTCCAATTCCTTCTTCTCCGCCAATAGCTTTGGGGAAATTACTTTAGTTACCACAACATAGGAAAGGATGACTACGATCAGAGGGAAGGCCACTTTTTTTAACTTGCCCGACATAAACCCCTTTTTGGGCTGGTCCTTGGGCTCAACAGGCTCCTGGAGAGGAGGGGATTCCTTCCCCTCCTTTACTGGTTCTTTCTTCTTTGCTGCCATTAGCTCTCCTCCTTTCCTGATGGGGAGATAGGGGTAAGCGGTTCTACTGGCTTTAGGGGAGGGTTAATGTAATCCAAGTATATCTCCACCCTCCGATTTAACCTTCTATGTTTTTCCGAATCGTTGGGAACGATGGGGGAGTATTTGGACCTCCCCACCGCGGCAAATTTAGCCCCTGGAATCCCCTTGGACTCAAAGTATTTGACCACATTCACTGCCCTTGTCGCCGAGAGTTCCCAGTTGGAGGGGAACTGGCTGGTGTGGATAGGAAGATCGCAGGTATGGCCCACTACTCGCACTTCCATTGGCTTGACCCTAATTATCTCCGCTATCTTGTCTAAAACAGGGTAGAGAGGTGGTTTGATCTCTGCCTTGCCGATCTCAAACATCACTGGATTGGAGATGCTCACCAACCACCCTTTCTCCGTCTTTACCAGTTTTATCTGTCCCTTGAACCTCCCCTCCTGGGAGAGCTTCCTCACCTGTTTCAAGGCCCTCATCAACTTCCTATCCCTCTGGGGGATAAATCGCTCATCAGACTTAACCTGGCTCATCGCCTTAGGGTTCTTGGAGAGCACCCCCAAGGCCCCCTTCAAGGAACCGATAGCATTCCTGAACTTGGCCTCCTGAATGGAGGAGAAGGAGAAGAGCAGGACAAAGAAGGTCATCAGTAAGGTCATCAGATCTCCATAGGTGACCATCCATTCAGGTGCCCCTTCCTCCGCCGGTTTCTTCCTCTTCTTAACCGCCACCTTCGCCCTCCCCTGCCCTCTTCCTCTTTATCCCTGCCCGAAGATGGGGGGCCAAAAAGGCGCGCAGCTTCTGCTCCACTATGCGGGGGCTATCCCCGGCCTGGATGGCCAGTATCCCCTCTACGGCCAGCTCCTTGAGGAGCAACTCCTGTTGAGAGAGGGTCTCTAACTTCCCGGCCAAGGGGAGGAAGAGAAGGTTGGCCATCAAGGCCCCATAGAAGGTGGTAATCAAGGCAACAGCCATCCCCGGCCCTATCTGGGTTGGATCATCAAGGGATCTGAGCATCTGGATAAGTCCAATAAGGGTCCCCAGCATACCAAAGGCAGGGGCATACTTCCCCATAGCCTTACAGATCCCTTGACCCACCGTGTGTCTCTCCTCTAAGAATGCTTTCTCCACCTCCAAGACATTTCTGATCAGCTCTGGGTCCATCCCATCTACGGCCAATTGCATCCCCTCCCGCAGGAAGTTATCATCGATGCTCTTAAGCTCTTTATCCAAGGCAAGCATCCCGTTCTTGCGGGCTATCTCGGCAAAAGAAACCAACTTGTTGATGGTCTCTACCGGAGAGATCACCTTATGGAGGAAGGCATTCTTCACCACCTTGATCAGCCTAAGCATCTCCGGCAGTGGATAGTTGATCAGGGTGGCGGCAAAGGTCCCACCCACTACCACCATCATCGAGGGGACGTTGATGAAGATGGCCAACCCACCACCCATAAAGATGGCTACTATGAGGACAAAGACCCCGCTGATAATCCCTATGAAGGTGGTAATGTCCATACCCTAGTCTCCCTTAAATACTCCTTCACCTTTTCCACTACCTCCTCCATATCCTCCTTTACCATTATCCTCCTTCCCGTAGTGAGGGTGAGGATGGTGTCCGGGGTAGCTTCCATCGTCTCTATAAGCTCCGCATTAACCACCACCGGCTTGCCGTTCAGTCTGGTCAGGTGGATCATTGCCCTGGATTAACGGAGATAACCCGGGGGGCTTTGAGGCCAGTTATGGTGCAGAGAACCTCTCCTTGCCGGGAAAGCTTCACCACCCGATAACCATAGGTGTCTGCTACCCAACAGGAACCATCGGTGGGGTTGACCGCTACTGAATAGGGTTGATGAAACTCACCCTCCACCCTTAGAAGGAGCTCCCCCGAGGGGGAGAGCTTGACCACTCGATCTCCCCCAGTATCTGCTACCCAACAAGTTCCATCCTTAGAGTTTACGCTTACTGCTTGAGGGGCCTGAAAACCATTTACCCGTAGCTGAACTTCCCCCTGGGGGGAGATCTTGGCCACTTGGTTGGAGTCCCTCTCCGCAACCCAACAAGAGCCATCCAATCTTCCTACGGAAACAGCTATGGGGCCTCCCAATCCCCCTACTATCATAGCATAGTCTGAGGAGAGGCTATCCACCCTTGCCCCATCAGGTACGGAGGGAGAGAGTCTAATCACCCGGTCCCCATCTGTATCTGCTACCCAACAGCTTCCATCCCTCTCATCAACGGCTAAAGATTGGGGAGAATTGAACCCTCCCACCCTAAGGAGTTCCTCTCCATCATAAGCCACTTTCACTACCCGATCTCCCCCAGAATCGGCTATCCAGCAGGACCCTTCCACCCAGAAACAGGAGAGGGCCTTGGGGGCTTGGAACCCAGTCACCTTAACCTCACTCTTCCCCTGAGAGTTCAATTTAAGGACCTGATCGTTGTAGGTATCCGCTACCCAGCAGACCTCCTCTGCGGGGTTGACGGCCAACCCCATTGGTCGGGAGAAACCACTTAACCGCAGGAGGATTATGCCCCCAGGGGAGACCTTCACTAGGCGATCGTTAAACGTATCGGATATCCAACAGCATCCGGATTCGCTATACACATTCAATTGGAGGCTATCCCTGGCCTGCCCTCCCTTGCCGTCAGAGACCTTCACCTTGATCTGATAGACCCCCTCCGCAGCCGGGGCTACCCATCTGCAGGAATCCCCCCAGAACTGGGAGAACTCCCCTCCATCCTTCTCCCACTGATAGCTGAGGGTATCCCCATCAGGGTCCGTAGCTTGGCACCCGATCACCGTCTCTCCCCCCAAGGTCAGA
Source organism: bacterium (assembly GCA_029932675.1). Taxonomy (GTDB): domain Bacteria; phylum SM23-81; class DAOVCL01; order DAOVCL01; family DAOVCL01; genus DAOVCL01. The sequence goes on along the minus strand of JAOZPP010000005.1, from coordinate 33,026 downwards.
TTGGAGATGGGGGCAGTAAGGGCCATTATTTGGGGTGGGTTATTCCTCACCATTATCTGTAAGCTATCCCTGGCACTCCCCCCATTTCCGTCGGAGACCCTTAACCTAATGGTGGCAATAACTGGAGAGGAAGGTGAAGTCCAGATAGCCGAATCAAGGGAGGTGGCCTTAAACTCCCCCCAGTTGGCCCCCCAAACCGAACTGAGTACATCCTCATCCTGATCAGTAACCTGCGCGGTAATGATCACATCGGTGCGCAGGTCAACCGCCGATTGGCTTGCTTTAAGCTTGCTTATCACCGGTGGATGATTCTCCTCTTTAGTCGGCTTTTTAGCACAGGATGAGCACAAAAGGGGAATGGATAGGAGAACCCAGATATAGAGAATCTTCATCTCTTCTTTAGTTTAGCTTGTTGCCCCCCAGAGAGGGGAGGCGGCTATCAAGGTTAGGCTCCCATTAATACCAAGGAATTACCTCTTCAAGTTGACTAGTTCCCGCAGCATATCATCGCTGGTAGTAATAATACGGGCGTTGGCCTGAAATCCCCTTTGAGCGACGATCATATTGACGAATTCCTGAGCCAGGTCTACATTGGACATCTCCAGTGCCCCGGAGGATATGGTGGCGTGGACGGTGGTCCCAGCCGCACCGATAAGGGGAAGCCCAGAGTTGGTGGTCTCCTCAAAGAGGTTATCCCCGGCTTTCTTCAGTCCTTCCGGGTTGTTGAAGGAAGCAAGTGATATCTGAGCCAAGGTGCGCAACACCCCGTTGGTAAAGGAGCCAGTGATCGTTCCATCCTCACCGATGGAGATAGAGTCCAAGGTTCCCATTCCGTATCCGTCCTGGCTGGAGGCGATGGTGGTGGAGGAAGAAGCAAACTGAGTGATACCATTGAAACCACCAATTTCACCGGGATCCAAGCTAATCTCCACCGGGCTATCAGCACCAGTCCCTGGATCAAACTTGAAACTGCTGCCCGTGTCGTAGCTGAAGCTCTTCAAGGAACCATCGGAGTTGAACTCAATCTTCCCTGAGTAGCCGCTGATCACCGTCGCTGGCTCCTCTACAGAAGCTGTCCAATTCCAGGTGTTTTCCGCGGTGGCATCTTTGGTGAAGGTAAAGGTGATCACATGCGTCCCCCCTTGGCTGTCATAGACGGTGATCGAGGTGGAATGGGAGACAGTCGTTGGTTGCTGCGTCTGCATAAAGGTCATCGCCGTGTTGAAGGTGGCCTTCCCACTGCAGTTCACGGTAACCGATGTTATCTGGGAGGGGGCTCCAGCCACAGTCCCTACCTTGATGGAGCCGTCGCTGTCGATGACCACCTCAGCTATATCATTGCCACCTGCAGGGATGGAGTTATCGAAGTCAGCCTCGATCTCTGTGGCCAGATCGGATAAGGTATGGGTGCCCACAGTAAAGCTATTCGCCCCAATCCCCGTTCCTGCAATGGAACCGCTGATGCTAATTGCATCCCCTGCTCCCAGTCCCAGGCTGTTCCCCTCTGAATCCCTCAGGTTGACCAAAAGATCGCTCCCCGTGGCCGTATGGGAGAACTGGTCTGTGAGATGGGACTCGCCGTCGGCAATGGTTACCCCACTCCCTGCTCCCAGTGCGCTCTGCAAGGTGGTATTGGAGCTGGTGATGGTCAAGACAATATCCCCACCTGAACCATTGAGGATATTGATGGCCCCGTCCGAATCTATGCTCGCGGTAACGGTGCTGGAGAAGTCGTTGTTCAATTCGGCTATGAGGTCATTGATGGTATGGAAATCATCGGAGGTGGTTCCCGCGTCCGTATCCACATAGGTGTAGGTAGCCGTTGCGGTCCCTATCTGCACTGTAACCGTATCCCCTGGGGTGAGGGATAAACTACTGTCCGCATTACCATTGGCATAGAGGCCATTCATATCGCTGCTTCCATCCTCAACGGCGAAGAGGGATTTGGAGTCGAAGATCGCTCCCAAGGGGCTCTCCCTGGAATCCAGGTTGCAGGTAAAACCTATCCTCGATGTAGCCTTGGCTGCTGTCTTCTGCCCAAAGGGGAGGGTTATATCCCCCACCACCGTTCCCGATCCTATAGTTCCCAAGGCATCAGCCATCCTCCCCTGGACTATGAGACCATCTGGGTTGACCAACCTTCCCAGGGAATCCACCCGAAAGGCGCCCGCTCTGGTATAGTACCTCTTCTCCCCATCCCGGAGGACAAAGAAGCCATCGCCCTGCAGGGCCAGATCGGTAATGATCCCAGTCGTCTCCAAGCTCCCTTGAGTAAAGAGGTTATCGATTGAACCAATGGCCATTCCCAACCCTATCTGCATAGGGTTAACCCCTCCTTTGTCAGAGGTAGGCCTGGTCGCTCCCCGCAGGAGGGCGGCCATAGTCTCTTTGAAGGTTACCCTCCCCGCCTTAAAGCCTATGGTATTCACATTGGCTATGTTGTTGCCGATAACATCCATCCTGGTGAGATGGTTCCTCAACCCGGATACACCGGCATAAAGAGACTGCATCATTTTAATCTACCCCCTTCTTCTGGGCTGCTTCATTCGTTCAGCAGCCCTGGGCCTCCCCAAAGGGGTCCAGCCCGGTTTTAAGCTATCACCGCACTGTCGATTTGGGTAAAGACCCTCTCCCGGAGGGAAGAATCGACTAAGGCGGTGATAACTGTCTTGTTTTCCACACTGACTACAAAGGCCAAGTTGCCTAAGAGAACCAATGAATCCTTGGCCCCCTTCGCCTTTGCCCTTTCCACAGCTCCGTTGATCCTGCTCAGATCATAGGAGGTGAGGTTGATCTCCCGGGAAGCCAACCTCTGAATTGCATGAGAGGAGAACTTTAGGTCCTGGTTCCCTTCCTCCAGCTTCTGGCTAAGGATCTGCTGAAAGTAGGAGGTACTATTAGAACTTCCGCATTTTCCCTGCTGCAGGAAGGGGTAATTTAAGGGCTCAGCAGGGGTGCCGTGGATTAGGTCTACCACTCTCATCACCTCCTTTCCTACGGCCTAAGGACCTCTACGATGTCGGAGAGGTTGATCTCCTCATCCCCCAATATGAGCACAGCATTCCCCTCCTTGAACCTTACCCCCTCTACCAAACCTGTGCTATAGGTGGTTACATCCACCACATTGCTCTCTGAGTCAACAGCTATAACCTTAAAGCTGTAGTTGCCAGGAGGAAGCTGGTTGCCCTCTCCATCCTCCCCATCCCAGTGGATCTGGTTTCTCCCTCCCGGGAGGGAGCCACCTTTGAGGGTCCTGATCAGATTTCCCTCCTCATCGTAGATCTCTATGGTGACCCCTGCATCCTCAGCTAAGTCAAAGGTTATCTCCTCCCCTCCCTCACCGGACAAGTAGACCTGGTTGCCCAAGCTTATGACCCTCTTTCCGATCAAGTTAGTAGCTGAGGAGTTGTTGAGGGACTGGCTGAGGAGCATACTTGTCTGGAGGTTGGAGTTGACGTTCTGAAGCTGCTCCAAGGAGCTAAATTGGGCCAGTTCAGCCATAAACTCCTGGTTGTTCAGGGGACTTAGCGGATCTTGATACTGGAGCTGGGTGATGAGGAGCTTGAGGAAATCCTCCTTTCCCAGAGTTGTTCCCCCCATGGAGTAAAGGGTCTGATCGGCTCCTAAGCTGAGTGGAGCAATGGATTCATTGCTCATATCCTTTCACCTCCTTTCCAACTGTTTTCGTTTGTTAATTAACAATTGTTTGTTGTTAACTGGTCATTCGGTGGATCAAGCCAAGTAATCCACCCCCCCTCCGGCAGCCATATTCACCCCCAAAACAGGGGAAAGGGAATGAAGGGAGGGAAGCGGTTTGGAATAGGGGGGAAGCTTCTCCCTCTTCCCCCGTGAGGTCGACCTTCGCTGAGGGGAAGGAAATTTCCCTCCAACGGCGACATCAAAGTTCTGAACCTGAATACCCAAATGGGTGAGGGAGTCCCTGAGTTGGGGCAAAGAGCTTTGAATCAAACTCTTGGTTAGGGGATTATCAACCAGAATCTTCCCCACGATATTCTTCCCCTCTAAGGTTAACTTTATCTGGAGGTTTCCCAAATAATCGGGCTTTAAAGCCACCGTAGCCTCTGATCTCCCCTGCTGGAGGTTTACCTTAAGCTTTCCGATAAGCTGATCTATCAGGGGGTTCAAGCCCTTGACCTGAGGGGAGGAGATGGGTGATTGCTGGTGGTGAGAGAGGGCAGCCGGTAACCTCACTGGTGACGAAGGGAAGTTTAGCCTAAAAGCCTTTGCCTCCTCAGCCTGGGAGGGGGCAGATGAATGCTTTGATGAAGCCTGCGGCGATCTCCTCCGCTGAGGGGTAGGTAGAGATACCTGGAGGCTGTCCACCTCTATCCCAACCTGGCTCAAAGCCCTCTTCAGTTGGGGCAGGGCCTGGTTAATGATCCCCTTCACCCTCTGATCGGAAAGGGTTACCTCTCCAATGATCTTCCCTTCCTTAAAGGTAAAATTGAGTTGGGGCTTATCGCTTAAGCCATTTTCCGACCTAATGGTCAACTCGCATCCTTTACCTCCCCAGCCAACTGCCTTCTCGAGGGACTTCATCATTACCCTATTCAAGAAGGAATCCACCTGAGAAAGGTTTACCTCCAACCTCAATGGGCCATCAGCTCGAGAGGAGCGGAGGATGAGGGTAAGTTGGGATGGTGGTCTCTCTACCACCTCAACCTTTATTGGGGAGAGCGGAGAGGCCCCCTGAGAGTGAGGGGTTCCGCTCTTCCCAGCCCTCAATCCCCTGGAGGAAGCCGAACCATCATTGATAGCCCAAGCGGTTTCTCCCAACCTGGCCTTTAGATCTGCCGGAGGAATACCCTGCTGGACCCGCGGTGAGGAAGTAAGGCCTTGCGGATCACCCTGAGAGGGAACCTTTAGACATTGATAACCTGGAGGAGTGGGGGTTGCAATGGTGGCTGGAAGGCCTGCTCCTAAGAGGGCAGCTTTAAAATTCAGAGAGGGGGAAGGGGAAATGTTTGAGGTTGAAGGCAAATGACTTATAGGTGGAAACGCAGCCACTGCTTTGCCTCTATTCCCCTTTGGCCAGAGGGATGAAAGCCTCAATGAACGCGGCTTTACCCCAGGAGAGAGGGGGCCATCTGGCCCAATGGCGGGCTTTCCTCCCCCCTCTGAATTCTGCTTTTCAGGGATGGAAGGAAGATCTGCTCCTTTGGGCTGGGTTCCCTTCAAAAGGGAGAGGAAGGCCTTACCACCCCTAACCCTTCCCCCTTGAGGGAAAACCTTGGAGAGATCTCCTCCCCAGAAGGACTGCCCCTTAGCGGATTCCTGGATGCAGTTAGTGGGGTCCTCTTCCCCTCCTGAAAACGGGTCAACCCTGTTGCCCTCGAGTACTGAGCCCTCTTGAGTTGGCCCCAGAACAAGGTCCTGGAACTTGGTTGAACCCCTCCTCTTCCTCCTGAGGGAATGGACTTCCCCCTCAGACGGAGGTGGCGATATGTTCAACACAGACTGGTTCATCTTGCGAAACTCACCTTTGGTTAATTTTCACCCTCTCCGGTGAGGAGGGGGGCTTCTCTCATTATAGATGGCTTCATTGGCTTGAGGCCTGTAGATCTTTGCTACTCAAACTTTTGTAGATGCGGGCTGCACGGGAAGGGTCCAAGGCAGCAAGTATCTTGGCCGCATTCCTCTCCCTTAACTGCAGCAAAAGGTCGGTTAGCGTTCGATCATCAAGGTTTCCGGCTATCTTTGCTGCCTGACCCGCATCCATCGCCTGAAATGCCTTGGCCAACTTGGAGGCCTGAGTGCTGGCCGTTGCGTTGAGCTCTTCTTTTAAGCTCTTAAGTTGGGCAAGTTCCTCTTCTATTTTCTGCTCCCGTTGGGAGACCTCCTTCTCCCTTTTCCGCAATGCAGCCAGCTTGGCGGCTATCTCCTTCCTCTGGGCCTCTATCTCTTTGCGCATCAGAGTGGCCGAATCTGGAGGTGAACTCTGCTCTGCCAAGAGGGTATCACCTGCTGCCTCACCTCGCTGGGCTGGGGAGCCTTTCGCCAACTCCTTCTTCAATCTTAGCACCGGCAACAGTTGCTTCTGCATTACCCCAGTGGCCATCATCATCCCGATAAAGATGACCAGGGTGAGGATAAGGTTCAAAATTACCTTCTTCATCATTTTTCCCCCGCTTTACGATTGAACCGGTTGATCGAGGCTTCATCGCTTATCCCCTGCTCAAACCTCCTCACCTCGGAGGCATATTCAGCTTTTTTCCTCTCCTTCAATTTCTCCACAATCTTCTTTCGCTTAGAGGCACGCAGGAGGTCCTCCCTGGTTTCCTCCACCTTCTGGGTAAGTTGGGCAGCCTTCGCCGCCTGGAGGTTAACCTCCTCGTCCATCCTCTCCAGGAATGCCTCATAGATCAGGGCTTCGGGAAGGTTAATCTCTTCCTCCCTCCTCTCCCTCAACTTTTCCCTTGCCCTCCTTCTCGTGTCTTCCATCTCCTTCAATAACTCCGTCTCCCTTTTCAGCTCTGATTTGACCCTTCCCAACCTCTCCTTCTCTAAGTTCTCCAAGATCTCCCTGTGTTTGAGAACCTTCTTTAACCTGAAGTTAAAACGTTTCATCCTACCCTCTGGGCCAGGTCCTTCTCAGGAGGGGTAATCTCCTGGGCCGGATTGAACTTGAACATCCCGATCAGCCGATCAACCGTCTCCTCATATCCAGTGTCCTCCTCAATATCCTGTTTGAGAAAGGAGTTGATCCGATCGATCATAGAGATGGAGTAGTCTATCCTTTTGTTCGATCCAGGCACATATGCCCCAATGTTTATCAGATCCTCGGAATCCCGGTAAGTAGCCAAGGCCTCGTGTAGCTTCTTGGCTGCCTCCATATGTTCAGGCCCAACCACATCTATCATTACCCGGGAAACGCTCTCCAACACATCGATGGCCGGATAGTGGTTCTGAGAAGCCAATTTACGCGAGAGGGCTATATGCCCATCAAGTATTGCCCGGCAGGCATCGGAGATGGGCTCGTTCATATCATCCCCTTCTACCAATATGGTATAGAGGCCGGTGATGCTTCCCCGATGGGAATTTCCCGCCCGTTCTAAGAACTGGGGCAAAAAGGCGAAGGTAGAAGGGGTATACCCCTTTGAAGTGGGTGGTTCACCAATGGCTAGCCCAATCTCCCTTTGGGCCATGGCGATCCTGGTCACCGAATCCATCATCAACATCACATCAAACCCCTCATCCCGAAAGAACTCCGCTATAGTGGTGGCCACCAGAGCACCCTTTAACCTAATCAAGGGAGGCTGATCTGAGGTGGCCACTACGACAACAGACCTCTTCAACCCTTCCTCCCCCAGATCCCTCTCTATAAAGTCCCTTACCTCCCTCCCCCTCTCCCCAATAAGTCCAATGACATTGACGGCGGCCTCGCTCTTTTTGGCAATCATCCCTAAGAGGACGGACTTTCCCACTCCGCTACCAGCAAATATTCCTACCCTCTGTCCCTTTCCACAGGTAAGCAGACCATCAATGGCCCTAATTCCAGTGGGCAAAGGTTCCTTAATCCTTTTCCTCTCCAAGGGGTGGGGCGGAGACGCATATACAGACCTCCTCTGGCTGGTCACCAGGGGGCCTTTACCATCCATCGGCTCCCCCAAACCATTGAGGATCCTCCCCAAAAGCTCCCTTCCTACCCCCACAGAAAGGGCCTGGTGGGTAGCCACTACCTCTGTTCCCGGGCCAATCCCCAGCATTGGCCCAAGGGGCATCAGGAGAACCTTCCTTTCCTTAAAACCTACCACTTCAGATTTTACCGGTTTTGCCGTTCTACTGTAAACCAAATCACAGATCTCCCCCACTGAGACCGAAGGGCCCAACGACTCTATCAACAATCCCACTACTTGGGTCACCTTTCCCCTCTGTTTTATGGGATCTATCCTCTCGATGGCTTTTAGGTATTTCTCTAAATCCATTTCAGCTTCCAATAAGTTTCTCCTTTATCTCCTCCAATTGAGCATCGATGTCAGCAACTACGCTCCCCGTGTTCGTCTCCACCACACAGCCACCTGGTGAAACCCTCCGATCAGCGACTATCTCCAAGTTCTCTATCCCCTCAATTGAGGAGGTATACTGGGAGCGATTTGACTTTATCACCTCCACATCGCTTGGATTAACCCTGATGACGATCCTCTCCCTATCCACTGTCCGCCGCAGGGTCTCCTCAACCATATTGATGATTATTTCCTTATTAACCTGTACATTGGCCCTCACCACCCTCTTCGCTATGGCCAGAGCCAGCTCCACCACTTCCCTTTGGGCTTGATTGATGATCTCCTTTTTCGCTTCCAGGATGGCCCCTGAGATGGCCTTAAGTTGAGAAACTACTTGAGCTACCTCATCTCTGCCCAACCTCAGGCCCTCCCTCTTCCCCTCCTCAAATCCCTTCTGGTAATTTGATGCTGAAGAGGACTGTGGCTTCTGAGGCAAAGGAAGGGGTGGAGGGGAAGGGCTCAAGTTTCCTCCCACCACCCTGATCCCCACGGGTGGTATCTTGCTTTTTATCACCTTATTATACATACTCATCCCCTCCTCCCTCACCCCCCTTTCGGGGGATGATTATCTCCCCAGCATAGGAGAGATTCCGCACCGTTGCAGCTATAGCCCTCTGAGCCTCCTCCACCTCCGAGACCCTCACCGGGCCCAACAGCTCCATATCCTCCCTGAGAGCCTCTTGAGCCCTCTCCGACATATTCTGCAGGAAGCGCTTTTTCACCTCCTCGCTTGCTGCCTTCAAAGCAAAAGTTAACTGCTTGGTATCGATCTCCTTAAGCAACCTCTGCACCGAACGATCATCCAGATGGGCTATATCATCAAACATAAAGAGGAACTCCTGCATCTTCTGGGCCATCTCCGGATTCACCTTCTCCAGATCGTCAAGTATATCCTTTGCCGTTGAAGCTCCCAAGAAGCTCAAGAGTTCAGCCGCTGTCTTCACCCCATCAAAGGCCTCCACCCCCAAAGCGGAGCCCGTGTCCAACTTCTCGCCAAGGAGGTCAGTTACCTCCTTTATTATCTGAGGGGAGATCCTCTCCGTGACCGCCATCCTTTTAATAACATCCCGGGAGGTCTCCTCAGGGAGGTTTAAGAGGACCTGCGAAGCCAAGTCCCGGGGAAGAAAGGCAAGGATAAGGGCGATGATTTGGGGATGTTCCTCCTGGAGATGTTTGGTGAGTTCCTCCGGTTCACTGCTTTTGATGAGCTCCAGGGGGTTTATCTCATACCCCTCCATGGCCTTGCGCAGCATCTCCTGGGCCTTCTTCCCCCCAATCGCCTTGCGGAGGAGTTCACTGGCAAATTCAGTTCCCCCCTCGGTTGCCTCATTTTTCCTCTGGCTGACATCGAGGAACTCCTCCACCACCTCATCCTTTAGCTCCGGAGGTATCTCCTTGAGTTTAGCTATCTCCCCCACTACCATTTGCGCCTCTGTCTGGCTCAATTCCTTCAAGACCTGCGAAGCAGCATCCGGCCCCAAAGTTATCAGCAACACTGCAGCCTTCTGGGCTCCAGATAATTTCCCCTTCGCTAAAGCCATCTCCCTATTCTTTGGTTAGCCAACTCCTCACTAAAGAGGCCAGTTGGTCCGGTTTCTCGTTGGCCATCTTGATTATCTCCGCCTTGGGATCATATCTAACCTCCTTCTCCCCTTCCTCCCCTCCACCCATAGTGGGGGCTGAAGGGGTGGGCTGAAGGGAGGAGGCTATCTCCCCCAATTGCTTAAGGGCAAGCTTTAAAAAGAAGAGGGCCACAACTAAAATAATCCCTATCAAAACTTTCCTCCCCATCCCAGACCCCATCCTCGCCAGGGGAGAGGGTTTCAAATTGACCTGAGCTGGCTGAGGGGAAGTTCCAAACTGGATATTGGCCACCTCAATTTGGTCGCCGCGGGCGGGATCAAAGCCAATGGCCTTCTTCACTATTTCAGTCAGCCGACCGATTTCCTCTTCCGACCTCGGCTGATATACCTTTATTTCCTTTCCCTTTTTCCCTTTTTTGCTGATGTAGGTTCCATTTATGAGAACGGAAGCCCAGAGCTTCTCTATGTTTCCGGTCTTATCCACTATATGTTCCACTGTCTTGGAGATCTCGTAATTGGTAATAGAACTTTCGCTCTTTCCCCCTTGGGAAGCTGAGGTCTGTTCGTTCCTCTCCTCACTTCTGATCACCGAGCTCTCCGGATCGTAACTCTCCACAGTCTTCTCTATGTTCTTGAAATCGAGCTCCACATTCACCTTCACTATGGCATTCCCCACCCCTACTGCCTTTTCCAACATAGCCAAGGCCTTATGGGAGAGGTAACTCTCCACGTTCTTCTGCAGGTCCAATTGGTTGCTGGTCAGGGTAAAAAGGGAATTTTCCTCCCCATCTCCACCGGAAAGGATATTCCCCCAACTATCCAAGATGGTCACATTCTCTGGCTTCAAACCCTCCACTGAACTGGCCACGAGATGAGTTATCCCCTTAACTTGATTTTGGTTAAGCCTCCCCCCTCCCGCCAAATTCAAGACAACGGATGCTGTAGCCTCCCTCTGCTCTTGGGCAAAAAGGCTGGGATTGGGGATGACGAGGTGCACCCTGGCCGATTGAACCGCGGCCAATTGCTCAATGGTCCTGGTGAGTTCCCCTTCTAATGCTCGATGGTAGTTGATCTTCTGCACAAAATCGGTTGTTCCCAGGTTCGTCTTATCAAAGATCTCAAATCCCACCGTGCTTGCCTGAGGAAGACCTTCAGAGGCCAAGCTTATTCTCGTCTGGTAGACATCCTTAGAGGGAACCATAATCGTCGTCCCCCCGGCAGCTAACCTATAGGGTATCTTCGCTGACCTCAGTTTATCCACCATCTGGGCAGCATCCTGAGGGGAGAGGTTGGTATAGAGGGGAGCAAAATCCGGCCTCTTCGCCCAATGGAGGGCAAATATGATGCTGAGGAGGACGAGGAGGCAAACGGCTCCCATAGCCAACTTCTGCCCTATACTGAGCCTTTGTGCTGCCTTAGTCAACTGTTGCCAGGATCCCATTTCCTACTCCCGATTGAACCACTTCATAAGGCAAAGCGGGAAGCAAAAGCAATTGGGCTGAGGCCCTGATTCTTCCCGGTTACGAATCTCTGTCATTCTTGATCCTCCATCCTAAGCTTCGCCTAACCCATATCGCTGCACTCGTTAATTTGCCCTCTTGGAGCGGGAAGGCGAGGCTTCGTTAAACTTGAATCCTCATCACTTCGTGGTAAGCATCCAATATCTTGTTCCGTAGCTCCATCATCAATTGAAAGCTTATAGAGGCCTCTTCAGCGGCGATCATCACTTGATGGAGATCCTTCGCCTCACCGGAGATAAGCTTCTCAATGGATTTGTCAGCTCGATTTTGGAGCTCGTTAATCTGGTCTATATATCCTAAGAGCGTCTTCTTGAAGGACTCCTTATCGGGCTTTGGCCCTGGAGGCGATTTGAAGAGCCCGGAAAGGGACGATAATTTCGATATACCATCCATTTCTCTACCTTACAATCTCCATTGATTTCAAAGCCATGTGCTTCGCTGCGTTGAATGCGGTGACATTTGCCTCATAGGCCCTTGTTGCCGTTATCATATCCACCATTTCAGTGGCCAGATCTATATTCGGCATAGTCACCCATCCGTCTTCATCTGCCTCGGGATTCTGGGGATCATATATCCGTTTAAAGTCCCCTTCTTCCCTAATCACCCCCTTCACCTTAACCCCCATTGGCCTTCGTGCTATAGGATGAAGCCCTTCTCGCGGAAGGTGGGCCCGGTTGGTGGAAACCAGGGGAAGTGATAGGGAAAGGGGAGGGTAATCTCCTTCGGGGATGAGGAATCCCCCTTGCCCACTGGCAACAAGGGCAACCCATTGTCTCCTATATGGACCCCCCTCCGGGGTCTTAGTTGTGTTTACATTGGCAATGTTTGAGGCAATGGCATTCATCCTCACCCTCTGGGCAAGGAGGCCAGAGGCACTTATCCCCATACTGGTAAATAATCCCTCTATGGGCATCTCCTCTCCTTGGTTTTCATCGATGGAGGTCTATACAAAAACCATACCAAGATATATTCCCCTTGGTTTTTTTCTATCTCCTTGAATTTCTGGGAGTTAAAAAACCACTCTTTTTTCCTTTCACGCCAAAAGGATGGATAATGGGAAAAAAATTCCTTCCCAAAGAGACTAAATTTTCAGGCCTGGGGTGTATAAATAACTCGAGCTAAGCACTTGGCGGGAACTTTTGGCCCCAAAAAACCCTTGACTTCTGCTGAGAGTCTGCTATATTGAGTTTGTTCTTTGGTAAATCTTGTGTTCCCGGTGCCTTATCAGGGTAAAAGGGAAGACGGTGAGAATCCGTCACAGCCCCGCTACTGTGATGGGCTACGAAAGCCAGCCAAGTCATTCAGGCGATTAGGCCTGATGACTTAAGAGAACCACTGTTCTGACCGAAGTCGGAATGGGAAGGTCTGGTGAGTAGGTTTGAAGCCCTAAGTCAGGAAACCTGCCGGGTTCGTTTGGAATTCCAGAAACCTTCGAGGGTGAGGTTCGGAGTATCCGGGTAAAACCCGACTTTCTTCCTAAGAAGGTCGGGTTTTTTATTTCAAATAATAGCCAACCACGGATGAACCCAGATAGACATAGCGCAGCAAAGCCGCAAATCGAGGCGAAAATGGAAATTAGAAAGTTATTACCGAGGTGGAAGAACCCCGATTCTGCCACCAGTACCATCAGCTAAGGGCACCCACCCGCTCGGGACTCGCAATGACAGGCAAAGGGATGGGTCTTGGCGAGGAGCGCTTTGATCCCTCTCAGCACAGGCTCTGCGACGAGCAATCTCACTCTTCTCAGTTTCTGAACCCGCACTAAAGTGCGGTAGAATCTGCGTCCATTTGCGTGAATCTGCGGTTTCTATGAAAAACTCTGTAAAACTTGGGATCTAAAACAATGTTTGTCAGAGGAGGCAGACAATGGGAAGAGGTAGAACCTTAATCGGGATGCTTATCCTGTTGGCAATATCTTACCCCTTTTCGGAGGGTTTGCCACAGGATCTTGGTGACCCCTGGGCCGATTCCGTGGTTGCTTTTTCTCCCGGGCCGGGAGCCGGTTTCGGAGAGCCATATTTTCCGGGCAATGTGCTCGGGCCACCGGATTCAATGGCCACATCTACCAGCCCCAGTAGTAGCCCTCGGGAACTTTTGTCCCTGGGAACAGGTGGGAGTATCATTTTGGAATTTATTGACAACATCATAGTGGACAAGGAAGGCCCCGATTTCACCGTCTTCGAAAACCCCTTCTATATAGGAGGAGATACCACCAAGTCCTATGCCGAGACGGGAATAGTGGCAGTTAGCCAGGATGGGATTGACTTCATTGAGTTTCCCTATGATCCCAAAACCTTCGCCGGATTGGCCGGGGTGACTCCCACCAATGGGGCCGCGGATCCCACTGATCCGACTGTCTCTGGGGGAGACTCCTTCGACTTAGCCGAGGTGGGTTTGCCCTCTGCTCGTTTTGTCAGGGTTACCGATGCGGACAGCCTGGTTCAGGATTCAGGCCCCTCCTTCGATCTGGATGCCATTGTTGCCATCCACTCATCGAGTGGGTGCAGGGGGGGTGATGAGAAAAACCTACCAGGCTCCTTTCTCTTGGCCCAAAATTACCCCAATCCGTTTAACTCCTCCACCCTCATCCGCTACCGTCTGTCGGCCGTCGGCCGTCCGCAGACCGCCGTCACCCTCCGGGTCTACAACATCTTAGGCCAGGAGGTGAGGACCCTGGTGGATGAACAACAGTCGCCCGGAGAATATACCGTAATCTGGGATGGAAAAGACAACCTGGGGGGAGAGTTGGCCAGCGGGGTGTATCTATGTAGGTTAGAAGTGATAGGGCTGAAAGCTGAAAGCCGAAAGCCGAAAGCTGAAAGGACGAGGAGACTTGTGCTGATCAGATAGAGAGATGAGACAGAGGCCGCCCCACACAACCTTGAGGAGCCAAGTTCGGTGTATACCAGGGGTTCAATTTGTCGAAGCCGCAAGATGGGGCTCCATCGCCATAATAAGGTTTCCAATCCCTTGTCTTACCAGTTTTGTAATAGGCAGACAGTCTCAAAGCGAGGGGGTGATAGAATGCATATTTGAAAGATAGTGCTCTGGCTTCGGAGCCCAACATTAACCTCAAACTGGAAGGGAGAAAGACTATGAAGGGTAGTCTATTTCTTGCAGGGATTCTGATCATTGGAGTTGCCGTAACAAGCTCCATCGCAGGGAATCCAAAGACAGCCTGGGTGGTGAATGGGGCGACATCGTCGGAGAGCCTATCTCGCATCAATTTGGAGACAAACGAGGTCTTCAACGATGTGGTGGACGTGGGGAAGACCCCCAATCAGATTGTGATAAGGGGGAACAAAGGTTATGTGATCAACTCAGATCGCACATCGAACAACATCCAGATCATCAACCTGGATGCAGACAGCACTGAGGGATACATTGAGATGACCCAGCCCTACAGCAACCCCTGGCATATGGCCTTTCTCAACGATAGCATTGCCTATGTGACCGACTTCAACATCGACTCGGTTTCGGTGGTGAATGTCAACACCCGAGAGGTCATCGATCAAATAGCCGTCGGAGTTGGTCCGGAGGGGGTGGCTGTGGTAGGGGATAAGGTCTATGTAACCAACACGGAGTGGGATACTTTAACGGGAACCTACGGGCAGGGGACTGTCTCCGTCATCGAGTCAACCACAGACTCGGTGGTAAAGGTTATCGATGTGGGCACCAATCCACAGGACCTGGCCTTAGACCAAGACGGTGAGCTGAATGTCGTCTGCACCGGAGACTACTGGTCGATCCCAGGAAGGATATATGTGATCAATACGGTAAGCGACTCTGTCGTAGACAGCATCGCTATCGGCGGAGCCCCAACAGCCATAGCCATTAGCCCTCGGGGCATAGCTTATCTGGCGGCCGGAGGCTGGTACCCCAGCGACCACGGTTTTGTCTACACTTTTGATACCGAAACCAACCAGGTGCTGCGCGGCCCGGATAATCCCATTCTGGTGGGAAAGGGTGCTTTGGGAATTGGCTGTGACAAGGATAACTACGCCTACTCCTGTAACTTTATGGCCAATACCGTCTCCCAGATAGATACCAACGATGTGGTGGTGTGGACCTTCTCGGTCGGCGATGGCCCGGTGTCCATAGCTATCCGTCCTGCCAGCGATTCCACCTGGGTGGCAGAGGAGGAGGATTTAGTTCCCCGAGGTTTTGCGCTTCTGCAGAATTATCCCAATCCCTTCAACCCAGTCACCCAGATCGCCTATGGCTTGCCAAAAGGCTGTTGGGTCAAACTGGAAATCTATAACCTGCTGGGCCAGCGGGTGGCCACTTTGGTGGATGAATACCAGAAAGCAGGGCAGAAGAGCGTCTCCTGGTATGCCTCAGATTTTGCCAGCGGGGTTTACTTCTGCCACCTCGAAGCTGGAGATTTCATCCAGGCAAGAAGGATGGTTCTTCTGCGATAGAAGCCTCGCCGATGAAACAGCTTATCCACCTATCAAGGATTGCTCTTCTGATCCTTCTGACCTTTACCTCAGGCTGGTGCCAGTCGGTGGTGAAGATAACGGGGGTGGTTCGGGATCGAACCACCCACAAGCCCCTCTATGGAGCCAATATCGTGGTGGAGGGCACCGGCCTGGGGACCTCCTCAGATGAATGCGGTCGATGGGTGATCGAGAACCTCTTCGTGGGCGAATACACCATAACCGCCAGCTATATAGGGTATGAGAGCCAGACCAAGTCTGGAGTTAAGGTGGGCCTGGATCGTCCTGTGGAGGTTGATTTCGATCTTCAACCCAAGGTTATTAACCTGCCCTGTATTACCGTCATTGGTAGTCGCATTCCAGAGGAACAGCCAACCTCGGTGGTAATCATCACGGCCAAGGATATCGAACAAAGCAATGCTCAAAACTTAGGGGAGATCCTCCAGCAGGTTCCAGGGGTGGAGATTCAGGAGAAGGATGGGGAGAAGACGGTTTCCATCCGCGGCAGTCGCCCAAACCAGGTGCTGGTTCTGCTGGATGGCATCAAACTCAACGATGCTCTAATCGGAGAGGTGGATCTGACCAATATCCCCTTGAGAATGGTGGAGAGGATCGAGGTCATCAAGGGAGGGAGCTCGGCCCGTTTCGGTGCTGGGGCCATCGGTGGCGTCATCAATATCCTAACCAGGAAGCCATCCCAGTCCCAGATAACCCTACAGGGGGAAGTCGGGGCATATGGCACAACTAACTGGGCCCCAACTTTCTCTGGTAGTCTGAAGAGACTGGGGTATTTTGTCTCCTTTGAACAGCAGAAAAGCGAGGGGGATTACCCCTACTCCTACGAGCGACCGGATGGAACCACGATTAAGGAAGATCGGATTAACGCTGACTTCTTCTCCAACTGTGGGTTTGGTAAGTTCAGTTACCAATGGGGAAGTTACGAATTTGAACTACACGGTTATCGGTTCCGCTCAGAGCGGGGATTGCCGGGATTGATCTTTGGCCTCACCCCTTATGCCAGGGCGAAGACAGATCGGAACATCTTGGGAGGTCACTGTGGCGCCCATTGGAGGCGGGTGCAAGCAGATATTCACCTGAGCTATCACAGATCAACCACAGAATACAGGCACATCTACCCTCCTGATGTCCCTCTGCGGTATCGCACTGTCCCTCGATATCACTCTAAAAGTTGGCTGACCGACTACCAGCTAAGATTTACCACCCAGGTTTTCCTGCAGGGGTTGGGGACCCTTCGCTTCGGCTACGAAGGGAACTGGACCCACTATACCGATGAGGATCTAATTCAGCCCTCTAATGAACCGATAGGGGAGACCAGGGATTACACCCATGGGATCTGGCTCTATGATGAATTAAAGTTTCCTTTTCCTATAGGGTTTAAACAGGGGCTATTGACCTCAGCGCTACGCTACGATCGGATCCGCATTAAAAATAAAGAGGCAAGTGAGTATGAGAGGCAATGGAGTCCCAAGCTAGGCCTACTTCTTTGGCGAGGCAAGCTGAATAGAATTGGGCTTAAGGCTAATCTCGGTCGTTCATTTCGTCCCCCGACTTTCGCTGATCTATTCTACCAGGAGTATCGGGTTAAGGGCAAGCCGGACCTGAAACCCGAAAAGTCCTTCTCCTTCGAACTCGGAGTAAGCATCAAGTGGCATATCTGGGGTGAACTTCAAGCAGAACTCACCCATTTTTACAACAAGGTGGATGACCTCATAATTTGGAGGCTGGGCTCCTTTGCCACCTTCTCTCCCTTTAATACCAATGCTGAGATATCTGGAGAGGAGTACGAGCTGAGCTGGCAGAGTCCTGACGAGATCTTTGGCTTGCGCTGGAGTCGGACTCATCTTAAGCCGATCAACAAAAGCGGGGAGAGGACCACTCACAACAGGGACCTTCCTTACCGTCTTCGCAGGAGTGTCAGGATCGGAGTGGATTTGAACTACCGGATCTTCCAACTCCAATACCGGCGGAGGCTAATCGGTGAGAGATTCGTCACCGAGGCCAACACCGTAGAGATGCCTGGCTATGAGGTGGATGATCTCACCGTTGGGGTGAAGCCAAGGATCAAGGGGGTGGATGTTCAGATCAGGGGCTCGATATACAACCTAAGGAATGTGAAATACCAGATTATGGAAAGAGCCCCCCTCCCCCCACGGGAGTGGAGGATCGGGCTGACCCTGAAGAGGGCCTTAAAATGGGATTATCGGGCTGAATAATTCGTATGCTCCAAAGTCTCCCTGTGCTGGTAGGGCTCTGCCCTGATGGATCCGAATTATTCATAAATCCCCACCGGCTTTGTACTCCAATTTTGGGTTGCTCAAAGTATCAACTTCTACCGCACTTTATTCGCTCGCCCCGTTAGATAATTTCTGCCAATCTTGGAGTTCAGCGAACCATCATTGATATCTAACGGGGCTCGCAATGGCCCATAATCCATTTAGTGACCAGAGTGGTAAGAACCTTTAAAGCGTCCTCTGCGGTGAATTATTGGGTTACGGCCTTGCCCCACTATGAAGACTGCTTTTATCCGCGATTCCGGCGGAGGAGGGGCAAATCTTTAGGTCTTTTTGCTTTCCTTCAGTGCATACAAAAAGGAGGGGGCTGTGAGAAGCACAAAAATCCTATTGATGATCAGGGTTTTGTCTCTGATTGGCTTGGCTTCCGTTCTCTACGGGGGGGATATCCCTCGCACCTTATATGTCCTAAATGGGTTGGGGAGAACCCTTTCCAAGATGAACTTAGAGACTTCTGAGATCACCAATGATTTTCTCCAACTGGGGGATATTCCCAATCAGGTGGTTGGCTTCGAAGAGAGGATCTACGTGGTCAATTCCACGCCGCCGGAGATTATGGTGATCGATCCCCAAGATGAAGGGGTGGAGAGGCGGATCGGCCTGGCCGAGGGGAGCAATCCCTGGTTTATGGCAGTTGTTGGCTCTAACAGGGCTTATGTGACCAACTACTTGGCAAATACCGTGTCGGTTGTTGATTTAGAGAATGGTTTAGTGGTGAAAGATATTCCCGTTGGAGTTGGGCCTGAGGGAATCTTGGTGGTGGATAACCTGGCCTTTGTGGCCAACAGCGGAGGGCATCCAGACTTTGCACCTTCCTCGGTCTCGGTTATTGATCTTGCTACCGATGAGGTGACTACAACCCTTCCTATGCCCCGCAACGCCCAGGACCTGGCCCTGGCTCCAGATGGAAGGGTCCATGTGGTCTGTTCAGGGCTCTGGGAGGCCAATGCCGGCAAGGTCTGTGTTATAGACCGCTGGGCAGGACCGGATTCGACACCGGCGGTGGTGGATACCGTCGAGCTCGGCGGTTGGCCAGGGGACATAGCAATCACCCAAGGGGGCAGAGGCTATCTCCCCGACTGGGGCGATGAGAAAAGTGGCTTCCTCTATAGCTATGATGTCTACACTGGGGATGTTTACCATAGCCGGGACAATCCAATCCGCATTGGCAAGGGGGCGATGAGGGTTCTCTACGATGATAGAGAGGACGTGATCTGGGTGAGCAATTTTGGTGATGACGCAGTGCAGAAGTTCTCTCCCCAAAATGACTCGGTGATGGCCACCTACGGCTTTGGCGATGGGGCTCAGGATATGGCCATCTACGGCGGAGCGGATTTTGTTGACGAAGCCAAAGATGTCCCCCTTCCCAGCCGATTTGCTTTGGAACAGAACTACCCCAATCCGTTTAATGCAACAACCGTTGTTCGTTACTCGTTGTTCGTAGATCGTCTCTACCCTGCCACCCTCAAAAGTTACTCGTGTTCGGGGGAGGGTGATTCACGAGCACGATCCACGAGCACGAGCTACGTTAGTTTAAAAGTCTACAACATTGCTGGTCAGTTGGTGCGGACCCTGGTGGATGAGGAGAAAGGACCTGGGGGATATTCTGTCGTCTGGGACGGTAAGGACTCAGGGGGCAACCCAGTTGCCAGTGGAGTCTATATCTACAGGTTAAAAGTCAGAGGGCAAAGGGTAAAGGAAGTGCGGAAGATGTTGTTGATTAAGTGAGCGGGCTTATCCCAGCTTCTCTCTGTGAAGGGCACATCCGCGGTCTCGTGGGTGTGCCTAAAATTTTCTCCCTCCGCTTTGCCCCCTTATTTTGTCCTTTAATGGAAGGATAGTGCAAGTTATCGAAAAATCGTTGCTTTCTCAATGGGCTTTATTATATTGTAATCCAAGGTTAATCCCAGACTTTGCTCCTCTCTGATGCCAAATTGCTTTAGCCAGTGCTGTCCGAATAAGCGTAAGATTGCGGCGCATCAGAGGAGCATAACCCCAGTGGAGAGCTTGGCGAGCGTAGCGAGCTAAGTTCTTGAAAGGAGGCAAAATGAGGGGAGTCTGCAAACTTCTGTTTTTAGCCTTAACCCTCTTCTGGGTACCCGTAAACACCTATGCCACTCAGTTAAGAGGGGGGGCGACTGTCTCCCTGGCCGAGGGAGAAAGGTGGACAGGGAATGCGATAGTGAGCGGGGAGACGGTGAGGATAAGTGGAACTGTGGGGGGAGATCTCCTCTCCATAGCCAGGGGGTTAACCATCAAGGGGGAGATAGAGCACGACCTTTGGGCTATAGCAGAGGAGATCGATCTTTCGGGCCAGATAGGAGACGACCTAAGAGGTGCAGGTCGCCGGATTAGGGTCAATGGCCAAGTAGGAGGTGATCTCTTAGTAGGCTGTCAAACCTTTTCCCTGCCCGAAGGGGGAACCATTGGAGGGGAAGTGAGGGTTGGATGTCAGGAGGTCAGGCTAAACGGAACCATCGGGGGAGATGTGCACATCGCCGCTCAGGCCATCTTCATCGGGGGAACAATTGGGGGGGATGTCTATCTGGAGGCAAAGGAGATAACCCTTGCCCCTTCCGTAGTGATAAAAGGGAAACTTATTTACAAAAGCCCATCCGAGATCCAGGTTCCGGAGGGGGCAGAGGTCCAGGGGGGTCACCAATGGGAAAGGCCTGAGGTGAGAAAAAAGGGGAGAAGTATGTTCTCCGTCTTCTTTGAGGTTGCCCTCTTCCTTGGCCTTCTCCTCGTAGGGATAATCGCTGTAAGCCTTTCCCACCGGAACGCCCTCCTCATCTCACAGACCCTAGCCTCCTCACCCTGGAGGAGCCTTGGATGGGGGGTGGTTACCCTCGTTTGCCTTCCCGTGGCCATATTTATCCTCCTCCTTACCGTGATTGGCATCCCTCTGGCGATCTTTGCCCTATTTGGCTATATCCTCGCCCTCTACCTGAGCAAGATATTCGTGGGGGTCTTCATCGGGGACAAGATCTTGGGGATCTTCTCTAAGAGGAACCTCTCACCGATTTGGTCTCTGATCTTAGGTTTAATCGTCCTCACCCTTTTGGCCAAAGTCCCTTATTTAGGTTGGTCAGTGAGGATCCTCACTATGGTCTTCGGCCTTGGAGCCATCCTGTTGAGCAGGAAGACCCTATACCGCCAGGCCAAGGCCAAAGAGTTAATCTAAGGAGGGAAAAATGTTAAGAGCAGTTCGTATTCTCCTCCTGCTTTTCGTGCTATTTTGCCCTTCTCTCCTTAGCGCTCATGGTTTCCCCTCCCCTACCCGTTGCCCCGCAGGCCTGGGATGGGACGGAAAGAACCTCTGGCTGGCCGACTGGAGGGAGGCCAAGATCTATGCACTCGATCCCGCATCAGGCAAGGTAAGGGGGAGCTTCTCAGCCCCCTGTCCCCGACCGCTGGGCTTGGCCTGGGTTAAGGAGAAACTCTTCGTAGTCGATGGGGAAGAGGGGATGATCTATGGCTTCGACCCTCGAAGTGGAGAGGTAAAGGTAAGGTTCCCTGCCCCCGGTTCCTCACCGGTGGGACTGGGTTGGGATGGTAAGGCCCTCATCTTGGCGGATAAGGAGTTGATCTATCTGCTGAACCCCCTGGATGGTACTACCTTGGATTACTTCCCCGCACCCTACCCTTACTCCCAGGGCGTCTGTTTTGACGGCCGATACATCTGGGTGGCCGATAGGATTAAGGACGAGATCTATCTCCTCCGCCCCCAGGATGGGAGGGTAATAACCTCAATTTCCTCCCCCGGCCCTTACCCTTGTGGCTTGGCCTGGGATGGGAAGTCGCTCTGGAATGTGGACTTCCAAACAGATAGCCTCTATAGCATAGACCTTACCACCTTTCCCCTATTTCGAGTTACTGAGCAGCGCCGGGTAGAGTTAGAGTTCGTCCATAGGGTGGAGAACCTGGGACCAGGGATGATAAGGTGGGGCCAGATAGCCATCGCAGTCCCCTCAAGCTCTCCTCGCCAGCAATTGCTCTCCCCGATCAGGTTCAAACCCCAACCCGCTCAGGTAGTAACCGACCGCTGGGGACAGAAGGTGGCCATTTACCCGATTAAGGACCTTCCCCCCAACCGGAGGGTTGAGGTTGGCTATAGGGTGAAGGCCCGCTTGAGGACCATCAGCTACCCACTCCTTCCGGAGAGGGCCGGGAACCTCGAAGAAATACCCCAGGAGGTAAAGGATAAGTGGCTTGGTGAAGGGTCCAGATATCTCATTACTGGAGATTTAGTAAAGGATAAAGCAAGAGAAATCATCGGCAAGGAAAGGAATACCTATTGGATAGCCAGAAAGGTATTCCAGTGGGTGATAGATCATATGGAATATGAGAGAACCGGAGGGTGGGATGTAGCTCCCACTTTAATCAAAAGGGGAACCGGTTCCTGTTCGGAGTATACATTTCTCTTCATCGCCCTCTGCAGGGCAGGCGGCCTGCCGGCCCGATTCGAGGCGGGAACATCGATGAGGGGGGATGAGGCATCGGTAGATGCGGTTTATCACCGTTGGGCAGAGGTCTACTTCCCTGGATATGGCTGGGTGCCCATAGACCCCAGTAGGGGAGATAGGAAGTATGGTGCAGACAGAATAAGCGCCATTGGAAAACTTTCCAACCACCTCTTCGTCACCACCCATGGAGGTGGGGATTCCCAATACCTCGGCTGGGACTACAATTCATCCTCCCGTTACATCTCCCAGGGAAGGTGTGCGGTAAGGGAGGAAAGCTTCTTCATCTGGCGACCTGCCCAATAGCTTTCTAATTCAAGGGGGGAAGCGAAGTTCAGCTTATCTTGTCCAAGGCCACCGAATCCTGTCGCTCCCCCCTTCTCTATCTTAACTCTACCTGAGCAGCACCATCTTCCTCGTCTTCACCACCTCTAACCTATCACCTAACACCTTTAACCTACAGAAGTATATCCCACTGGCCACTGGTTTGCCTCCACTGTCCTTCCCATCCCAAACCACTTGGTAACTGCCCGCTTTCTGCTCCCCATCCACCAGGGTTTTTACCTCCTCTCCCATGATGTTGTAAACCTTTAAGCTAACTGCTGATAGCTGATGGCTGATAGCTGGCAGGTGGTAACGGATGAGGGTAGCAGAGTTGAACGGATTGGGATAGTTCGACTCTAAGGTATGCTTGGTAGGTAAACCCACCCTAACTACCCCATTTACCCATTCCACTGGTAGAAGCTGCACATTAGATCCGTATACTTCTACCTTCCGCCAGCTCAGCACCACATCTGCTTCCCTCTTTACTTCAAACACTACCACACCCACCTTATGCGTCCCTGCCTCCATTAGCTTAACCATCTCTATATCAGGAACTCCTCCAATCCTTACTATCCCTTCCTCCCGGGTGTCCACAGCATAAAAATCATATCCATCTCCACCCACTACTTCAATAAACCGCAAGGTAGAGGCATCATAGCCAAGGGAGATGTCAAATCCACAAACTCGATCATTTACTACCAAATCAATGGGCACCTCCACTAATCCATCGACTATCTTCGCCTCTCCTACTACAACCCTCTCCTTGGCCCCCGGCACGCTAATAGCCGGCCTATAGGTTATCTCCTTGCCACCTCCCATACAAAAGGGATGGGAGACACAATCTAATTCATCCTCAGTGGGATCTATACCACAGTCAGGATAAGGAGGCGGTGGAGGAGTTGAGCCAGGGACACCAAAAATGTACTGAAGCGCCATTAGAGGATCATTGGTCAAGACGCCACCATCATCGCTGTAATCAGCGGCATCCATACAGGTTGGAGCAGTAGCACCCGGGACACCAAAGATCCATTGGAGCTCCATCAAAGGATCGTTAGTGAGCAACTGTCCACTGCCATCGTAGTCACCCCTGATAAATTGGGGTTTTTCTGTCCATGTTCTGTGAACCCTTATTCCATGGGCACGAACCTTCTCCGGATAACCCTGCTGATCCCACAGATACCAACTACAAGCGGTCCCATCTAAATTGACCTTGGTATGCTGGTCAAATGTGGTAGTATCCAAACCTATTTCCCACAGAGGGGAGCCAAGTGTTTTTCTATTATAGCAAACGCCAATCCAAAAATCAGAAGAGGTAAAGACATTTACTGGATAATAGTTCCAACCCACGCTGGCTTCAGCATACATATTATTGTAGAGAGGGGTGCCATGGCTTTGTGGTTGATCAGGGCAGGAAGGGTCGTTTTTCCAAACATAGAGTCGAAAGCCATCATCATTAAACTCGCTGAAGTAGATAGCTATGGTATCTATGACAAAGTCTAACTCCTCATTAGGTAATGGGAAGATGGTGGCAAAACCCCAGGTTTCTGTGGAAGGAATCTCCCCTGTCCCAGTGACATTGAAGCCGACTCCACTTTCAAAACCCCCATCGTCATAGAACTGCCATCCTGAGGCCAAGGTCTGAACTTCCAAGGTGTCATTTATGGAGTTTTCATCCCCCGGAAGTTCTACTGTAACTGTAACCTGATACAAAGTCCCCTCGCCTCCACTTGTCCAGGGATCAAAACTTATCTGCACCGTATCCCCATAGACGGGATCCAAATCGGTGATAGTTCTCGTGCTGGTATATCCAGGACTTATGGTCATCTTTACATCGAATGTCTCAAAGTATGAGCCCAAATTAGTCACCGTTACCTTAGGGGTACAGGGCATATTAGGACAGACCTGAGCAGGAGGGGCATCTATGGAGACCAGGCCCACATCGTGGTCGATAGCCACCGATGAAATTATAGGTCTAATACCTAAGGGATGGCAGTTACCATAGGGGTCGCAGAGGTTCTCCCACTTATCAACAGTCCCCCAAAGGTTAACATCGAAATGAAGGTTATCCTCGGTTCCTGTATCATAGCCGATATACCACTCTGGCTCAGCCCCCAGATAGCTATAACCGATCCCTACCCAGAATGTATCGGGAACCGGGACAGAAGGTTCTATATCAACAGTCCACCAGCCTACATAGCCTGAATCCGGCCCGGCTGCAAGCTGGAAATAGACGGGCGTTCCTCCGGATTTGGGCACTCCACTGGAATCAGCCCATACCCAAAGGTAGAAATCATTGGAGGTTCTGTAATCGAGGTAAACGGAGACTGCCTGAAGGCTACAGGCCTGGTGAATGAAGAAGGCAGCAATCCCAATAGTGGAATCGCTGGGGATAGAGCCAAAATGCTCGCTGTAAATCCCCAGGGCATCCTCAAAAGAACCATCGTCATAGTAAAGCATCTCCCCTTTGGATGCTGGTTGACTGGGCCTGTATGATCTCCCGCTCTTTGCCAAATAGCTGCCTGATGAACCAGCAGCTAAGGCAAAAGCCGGGGTAAGGCCCACCAATATTAGGACTACGACTATTTTGCGCAACATTTTCCTTCCCTCCTTCCTTCTACAAGGTTATAGATAGTAAGGTGTCAGGTTTTCGACCTTCATCCTCACACCTCTCAGTTTTCGATCTTCACCTTTGATCTAACACTTATTCCAATGGGAGGTGGCAGAACCCCAATTCTGCCACATTCGGATTCATCTCTCGCTTCTATCTGAGTAACACCATCTTCCTCGTCCTTGTCATCTTTAACCTATCACTTTTCACCTCTAGCCTGGCAAGGTATACCCCACTGGCCACTGGCTTGCCCCTATCATCCCTCCCATCCCAACTTACCTCATACTTCCCTCCTTTCTGTGGTTTATCCACCAGCGTCCTCACCTCCTCTCCTAAGATGTTGTAAATCTTTAAGTTGACTGCTGACCGCTGACCACTGACCACTGGGAGGTGGTAGTGGATGGCGGTGGCGGCATTGAACGGATTGGGATAGTTCTGCTCCAGAGTGAACTGCACCGGATGAGCTAAAGGAGCTTGACCAGGGGTCCCGGTCTTGTCGTTGCTCAACGAGGGGACGGCAGCATATTTAGGAGTGGTATGCACCTCAGTGGCTCCCGCATCTATGCTCGCCCTAAACTGATACCTGTAGGTGCCAGTCGGAAGGGGCATCGTCCACATATAGTTAACCCCATCCCAGGCATTAGTATCCGTGGGGTCCATCTGGAAAAGATAGTAGTCGCCAACCTGCTCACCAGTAAGGCTGTCTATGACCGTAGTGCGCACGTACTCACTTTCCCCGTTCCACCGGCAGTGATAACCCTCCCATTCAGGGCCATAGCCAAGATCAACCCTCCTCTGGAAAGCGATGTCGGGCTTATCGGTGTTTCCCTTGGAGATACAGGGATATTTGTCCGGTCGCGGATCGGCGGTCAAACGAATGTCAGCTTGAGGACAATCTCCAGGATGGCTCAGCGCTGTATAATAGACATCCCAATTTTGGTTCCGATAATCCTGCCAGGTAACATTTGTCCAACCGCTTTGCCCGTGACCTGCTGCCGATATTTGGGGATACATAGAGGGACAGTCGTGGAGGTTAGCAGGCGAACCAGGGCCAGTATATTCCCCAAACAGAGGGTCACCCCATTCTGTGGTGTGAGAGGTAGTGGTCAGATCGCTTTCCCGCTTAGGATACCTAAAGAAGACTCCTGCAGGATCAATAGCTGTTACATAAATTTCCCACTGCCCGTCTATATGAATGTCATTCTGCGCAGGATGAGATGAATCGTGATGCCCAGGATCGATATCCCGATCATCCATAAAGACAATGTACACGGAATCGCCATCATCAACGGCAACATCAGGGCAGGCTGCATTCAGATAATTTTCACCCCCACTCACATGGAGTTTTCCTATTATCTCCTGGCCATTACTGCTGTGGAGCTTACGATAGTAAACGTGCCACCTACCCCAATAGTCGGTTTCCTGCCAGACAAAATCAATGCCAAAGTCATAAGGAGCAATTGGAGCCCGTGGGCCAGCAGCAATTGCAGGGGAAACACAGTCAAAAGGACCTGACATAGGTTCGGAAACTTTTCTATCATTAATGATAACCTGCGGGAGAGCATCGTTAGTCTGGCTTTGCCAGTAAACCTGCCAATAGTGTTCACCTGCCTCCTCATTCCGGTAGTCGCTCCAGACGATGTGCACGGTATCCCCTCCGTCCACGCAGATGTCCGGGTGCTCAATGAATTCTGTGTGCACGGCAACGATGGGATTGCCTGTGCCCTGTTGAAAACCAGCCACTGTCTCCCACTCAGAGTAAGGGTCAATATATCTACCGGAATCCCAGCCATCCTTGTCGGAGATACAGACATCGGGAACGGTGAGGTCAAACCCAGTATGGCTTACCTTGGAGTAATATATCTCCCAGTTCCCATCCCGCCCATCCATCCAGACAATGTGGGCATCGTCATTGGAGTCAATGGCAATGGCGGGATAGGCAGAGTTGTATTGCGGTGGAGTAGAACTAGAATCACCAACATCGGATACTTGTATCGGCCCAGCTACTCGGGTCCCAAGGGAATCAAACTTCTCATAGGCAATCTCCCATTTCTCCCCAGTGCCCCAATATTTCGTCATCCACACGATATGGATATTCCCCTGGCTGTCCACCGCCGAACGAAAGGCCACATCATCAGCACCCTTGAACTTTGCCTTATCCCAAGGAGTAATAAGCTCTGGTGGGGTGAAATAGGAAACAGGCTTGCCAGTTGTGGAATCATAATAAGTCACAAAGAACGATGTTATCGCATAGTGCCCCTCAGTGGTATCTGGTTTGTAGATATAGCAGGTATCGGTGGCATCATTCAGCCCAACGCGCGCCTGGGCCAGGCCCACCATAGCACAAACCATTAAAACGGCTGTGCCCACTAAAACAAAACTTCTCCAGCTCATCTTTCCCTCCTCTTTTGGGTTAAGATGGCTTCTTTAGGGATCGGATTCATCCGACCCACCCCCCTCTCAGACATCAGGAATCTCCCCATCCAATCCTCTGATTTTTCTGATCCCCTGATGCCCTGATTTTCTGATTTCTACATCACCCCCTTTCCTATTTAGATCTTAGGTCTTGAGTGAAAAGTTTTAGACAATCACCTCTCGGGATCCATTATCTACTTTGCACCTCTTGGCTTCCGCCTTTACGAGCACGATCTACGAACCACGAGCAACGATCTCTCCCTATCTCAACCCTCCATCTCTACCTGAGCACCACCATCTTCCTCGTCATTTCGGCTTTCAGCTTTCGGTTTTCAGCTTTTAGCCTACAAATATATATCCCACTGGCCACATGGTTCCCAGAATCATCCCTCCCATCCCATACCACCTGATACTCCCCTGGTTTCTGTTTACTCTCTATTAAAGTTCTCACCTCCTCTCCTAAGATGTTGTAAATCTTTAAGCTGACCGCTGACTGCTGACCGCTAACCGCTGGGAGGTGATAGCGGATGACGGTGGTAGCATTGAACGGATTGGGATAGTTCTGCCCTAACTCATACCCCCCCACTCGTAACCAATTATTGCTCCTATCCTCTACCCCACTGTAATACTCTATGCTGATCTCCTCCAAGACAGGAGTAACCTCCCTGTCATCTGTGGCCATCTCCACCCGATACTGGATATACCTGTCCCCATTGTGCACCGAGTTCAAGGATGAAAGAACCTGCCCATTTGTGGCCACCTCACAGGTATCCCAGGAGGCTGCTCCAGTCATAGTGGTATCCCTTGCTGTACGCACCTTAACCTGAAGCAACTCTCCATTGCCCTCAGCCTGCCAAGTTATGCTCTCATAATGGGTGGAATCTCCTGTATCATAGACAGAGGAGACTACATAACCCCGGCCATAACCACCCTTGTATAGGCGGTCATAAATGGTGCCCGCATAGATAACCCCACTGCTGTCCTCCCCCAGACAGGAAACCGTCTGGGCCCGGAGAGTCCCACCCACCTTCTCCCAGTCATCTCCCTGGTTTCTGCTACGAAACACATTTCCCCAGTTGTGCGTCCCAACATAAATGGCCCCATCTGAGGCTGCCAACACTGAGTATATCCATTCAACTCGCTCACTCAGTTCACCGACGGGTTCCCAGGTTTCTCCCAAGTTGGTTGATTTAATAACAGGATAATAAAGATCCCATCCCCCTCTCCCCACATAGAGACTGGAATCGAGACCTTGAACAAATCCTCCTGCCCCCCCCCCATATGGCAGATCCCCTGTTGTATCCCAACTCGCTCCCCCATCGGTAGATTTGAAAATCTCTACCCAATCCTTCTTGGGATCAAGCAGGGGAGGATAGAAGAAACGGTAAAAACGCTTTGCAGGATATTCCATCCACTTATGGCCTTTGTCACTCCGATAGGTTTTCACATAAATTGCCCCGGTATAATCCTCCAGCAAATCAAGAGCAGCGTAAACACCAGGCAATGTCGCCGTTGTATCCCAGGTGGTTCCGGCATCAGTGGACTTGAAGACCATCCCCCTCTCCTGCCCAACTGGATCGGTCTTAATTGCTGATACATACAGGGTAGAATCGGATGCTACTATAATCTGTGGGGATGATTGCATACCATAACCCAAGGTAACAGCCTTCTCCCAATCTTCGCCCAGGTTCTTCGACCTATAAACAGTAGTATGATAGTATGCCCCATCATAAGCTCGTCCAGAAGCATACAAAGTGGAGTCTTGAGCTTGAGCAATGGAGTTAATTCTCACTGCATCCTGCAAAGGTTCGCTCTCCGACCAGGTAGATCCTGCATCATCTGAGAACCAGACCCTATTGCCCCATCCGGAGACTAAGATTCGCCCACTATAGGTCTGCAAAATGGAGTATATCGCCGATGTCCAATTGTAGAAATCCCCCACCTCATTCCAGTACCTTAGATATAGGTTGCCTAAAGTGTCTATCCTGGCATTTATCCCCTTGCCCTCCAAATACTTGGTGGTGTCCCGCCAAACCTGCTGCCCACCCCCTCCCCTCCAACTCGTCTGCCGCCAAACCGCCGAAGAGGCAACCACCACAACCCCCAACACCATCCCAACCACCAACCCCATAACTTTAACAACTCCCTCCTTCCTTATTCTCAATTCTCCTCTCCCGCCCATCTATCCTCCTTTTCCCATATCATAAGCTTCTTCCCCAAAATCAAGCTTTACTTCAGAAAGATGACAAGTGTTGGGTAAAGGGTTTTAGGTAATCAGCTCTCGGCATTCACCTTGCACCTCTTGGCTTTCGCCTTTACGAGCACAATCTACGAACCACGATACACCTCATTCTTCCACCTCCCCCTTGCCCCTTGTCACCTGAGCACCACCATCTTCCTCGTCTTTGCCACCTTTAACCTATAACCTTTCACCTCTAACCTGGCAAGGTATACCCCACTGGCCACTGGCTTGCCCCTATCATCCATTCCATCCCAACTTACCTCATACTTCCCTCCCTTCTGTGGTTTATCCACCAGCGTCCTCACCTCCTCTCCTAAGATGTTGTAAATCTTTAAGCTGACTGCTGATCGCTGACCACTGACCACTGGGAGGTGGTAGTGGATGGTGGTGGCGGCATTGAACGGATTGGGATAGTTCTGCTCCAGAGTGAATTGTAAAGGAAGAATTGGTGGAGTATCTCCCCCCCTGCCTGTATGGATCATAGGGGGAACTACAACATATTTGGGGGTTGTGAACACCTCAGTAACTCCCGCATTGATACTTGCCCTAAACTGATATCTATAAGTGGCGGGCGGAAGGGGCATCGTCCACATATAGTCAATCCCGTCAAAGGCATTAGTATCCGTGGGATCCATCTGGAAGAGGTAGTAGTCGCCAACCTGCACTCCAGTAAGGCTATCCGTGACCGTAGCGCGCACATACTCGGTTCCCCCGTTCCATCTACAGTGATAGCCTTCCCACTCCAGGCCATATCCCAGATCAACTTTCCTCTGGAAAGCAATATCCGGAGTTGCCGTGTTCCCCTTGGTAATGCAGGGGTATTTGTCCGGCCGCAGGTCAGTAGTCAACTGAATGTCAGCTTGAGGACAATCCCCCAGATTGCCCAATGCCACATAATAGACATCCCAATTCTGATTCCGATAGTCCTGCCAAGTGACACCTGTCCAGCCATTTTGCCCCCCCTCTGCCACTGAAATCCGGGGATACATAGAAGGACAATCGTGGAGATTGGCCGGTGACCCTGGCCCTGTATACTCACCATACAGGGGATCACCCCATTCTGTGGTATCCGCTGTAGCGGTTAAATCACTCTCCCGCTTGGGTGCCCTGCTGAAAGTCAGAAGAGCAGGATTATAAGTTGCCACATAAATCTCCCACTGGCCATCTATGTGGATATCCCTCTGCGCAGGATGAGATGCATCCCCATGACCAGGGTCGATGGAGCTGTTGTCCATATAGGCAATATGGACAAAATCGCTATCGTCAACAGCAATATCGGGTGAGGCCATATCCTGCCCAGGATCACCAGGGCTTCTAATTTGGAGAACACCACCTTCAAATTGGCCAGTGCTGGCATGCATTTTTTGCCAGTAGAGCAACATCTTATTGTAAAAGGTGTTGATCTCTTGCCAGATGACTCGGACCGTGTAATCGGATATTTCCTCCACAAAAGGGCCCGCTGCTATCGCTGGCGAAATACAATCATAAGCTCCACTTGGGGCTGATATTCGTTTGTCATCAACGATAACACCCCCGTCAATGGTTTGGCTTTGATAGTATGTCTGCCAAAGCCCATCTCGATAATCCGACCAGACTATGTGAACCCGATCTGCTCCATCCACACAGATGTCCGGGTGTTCGATGAAGTAGGTATGCACCACAACGATGGGATTGCCTGTGCCCTCCTGGAAGCCAGCCACTGTCTCCCATTCCGAGTCCGGGTCAATATACCTGCCAGAGTCCCACCCATCCTTATCCGAGATACAGACATCGGGAACGGCAAGATCCTGCCCCGTATGGCTTACCTTGGAGTAATAAATCTCCCAATTCCCATCCCGCTTATCCATCCAAACTACGTGCGCATCGTCATTGGAGTCAAGGGCAATGGCGGGATAGGCGGAATTATATTGAGGTAGTGTAGAAGCAGAATCGCCTAAATCAGATACCTCTATTGGCCCAACCAATAGGTTCCCCAGCGAGTCAAACTTCACATAGGCAATCTCCCATTTTGCTTCAGCCCCCCAGTGAGTTGTCATCCACACAATATGGATGTTCCCCTGGCTATCTACCGCTGAGCGATAACCCTCATCATCAGCGTTTGCGAAACCAATATCTTCAGGAGTGTCGAAAGAGGAGATGGGCTTGCCCCTTATGGAATCATAATAGGTAACGAAAAAGGAGGCAATCGCATAATAGGCTTCAGTGCTATCTGGTTTATAAATGTAGCTCGTAGCGGTATTATCGTTTAGGGCAATATCTCTTGCCTGGGCCGAAATACCAACAAATGCACAAACCAGCAAAATGGCTGTGCTCACCAAAACAAAACTCCTCCAGTTCATCTCTCCCTCCTCTCTTAGTTTAACCATCGTATAGATTGGCTTCACCCGGTCTCCCCATACGGACATCAGAAATTTTTCCCTGTTTTGCTTACCTTCCGATGTCCTGATCCTTTAACTCTTTCCATCACCTCCCTCCTTTCTACTCTTCCCTTTTCACCTTCCTCTCTAAGGATCGGAAATCAGACATCCCCTCTGTTTTCCTGATCCTCTGATAACCTGACTTTCTTCCTTATTACTCATCTCACGACACCTCCCACGCATTGCGATTAGCCGAAGTAGGCCTTAGTCCCCTTACGCGATCGCCATCCAAGGAGCTTTTGCCCCTTCGGTGCTCCCCAATCCTGTGCCAGCTCGGATTGCTCTGTTGTCGCCTTTGAGGAGAGAACTGTTCCCTTCAACTCCAGTTATCACAGCTCGACAAGGGGAATTTAACCCTTAAACCCATAACTTCGAGTTGAGACCCCCAAAAAGCAAAAACCGGCCTGTCTTAAATTTCATTCCATCAGACAGCCCGGCTATGATTGGTTGTTAAACTCTAACTCAAGAATACATCCTTGAGTCCCGTGGCTTTTCCCTTCTTGACCTCCCTTCCTCACTACATTCCATTGTGCAAGAGAGGTATACCTTTTCATAATAACGAGGCCATTAAGGACATCAACCAAAAAATAAAAATTTATATTCTTTTTGTCAAGGATTTTTTTCGAGGTTGCTGAAAAAGTGGGTTTTTGTAAAACGAAGGCTTTAGGTGGATTCCCCG
>JAOZPP010000037.1 GCA_029932675.1 bacterium | reverse complement strand
TATCCGGATTATATGACCCAAGGGGAGACATTGGAGGAATTAAAGGAGAATTTAAGAGACATCTACCATGACCTTTCGAGTGGAAATATTCCTTGTGTTCGACGAGTTGATGAATTGGAAGTCGCATGAAAAGGAAAGATCTAATCAAAGAGCTGGAAAAGATGGGTTGCGTCTTAATCCGCCATGGTACCAAACACGATTGGTATCATAACCCCAGAACAAAGATATCCCAGCCCATACCCAGACATAAAGAAATCAATGAGTATTTAGCCAAGCATATCATAAAGATGCTTAAAAACCCGACATAACAATCGGGTGCACCTGACCACTATTCCGCTGGCGCTCCATAGCGGCAAGTGACCCTTGGTCGTTAGGCAGAAAAGGAGATACAATATGAAGTATTACCGTGAGGTACTGTTACCATGGCTCGTGGGTGCAATTTCGGGGGCTCTTGTCTTAGGTATCGCTGGTAGGCGCGGTTGGAGGGGGGCTTCTCCATACGCTCTGCGTCGTCTTCACCATATTTATGATATACGGAGTCTGTGCATCCGCACTCTTAAGAAGGTTCAGACGAAATTGGAGGAAATACTAATGAGAAAAGTTATAGAAGTAAGTCCTTTCGTTCTTCTGATTGTTGGTACCCTCGGTCTTTTGGCAAATGAATTTATACTCGATTGGGGAACGCTTGCGACTTTGATATTCGCTGTCTCCAATGTGATAGGCTTGATTTTATTAGGTATTGCAAGCTGGAGTAAGACAAAAGATAAGTAGATCAGGAATAGGTCTTTCTCTACGGCGAAACCAACAGAAGAGTTATTATTTGATAATAATTAAGCCAGGGTGATTAATAATTTAGCGAACTCCTCTCCATGATAGGAAAGGTATCTGAAATAGTTAAATTTTTTCGATAGGAGCTTTCTTCTTGATTACCCGATTAATAAATCAAAAGCCATCATCAGCCCCAAAAGGCAATTTAGAGTAGCAAAGGTAGATGGCAGAATAGAGGTTCTGTCAGCTAATTTAAACAAACTTAGCTCCCTCGGGGTCGCTAACTTCACTTTTCGGAATTTAGTCCCCGGCCTGATTCCCGCCACATCCTTCACGGTGAAAACACCTGAAGAGCAGCTCAACAAGCTGACCGCAAGGAAGAAGGGCATTAGTTTTTTGGCCAATCCCCCCAGCGAAGGGGTATCAATCCGCTTTGCCATCTCATTTCAGCCAGCGGTCGAACCAGCGGAGGATGTGGTTGAGCCTCTCTATGCGACGGTCTGTACGGCCCTGGCGGGAGAGGCCATGGGGCTCATCGGGAAAGCGAACCATCTCCGTCTCCACCCCCAACTTCTTCAAGGCAACGAAGACCTGCTCGCCCTGTTCAATGGCACAACGGAGGTCATTCTCGCTGTGGATAACCAGGGTGGGGGTCTTGGCATTGCCGATGTATTTCAAAGGGGATTGTCGCCAGTAGTTCTCCAAGTCCTCCCAGGGGGGTCTGTCCCCAAACTCCCTTTGAAATGACCAGTTGAAGTCACTTGACCCCCACATACTGATCAGGTTGCTCACGCTCCGTTGGGTTACGGCAGCCTTGAATCTGTCGGTATGGCCAATGATCCAGTTAGTCATATAACCACCATAGCTCCCCCCGGTAACGCCCATCCTTTGTGGATCGATATATGGTTTCTTGCTGACAAGATCGACCCAAGCCATGAGGTCATCATAATCGACCGTGCCCCAGTTGTTCCAGATGGCCTTGGAGTGAGCCTCCCCATACCCCTGTCCACCCCTGGGGTTACAGAAGTAGACCACATAACCGTGGGCGGCCAGAAAGTAGAACTCGTGCATAAACAGATTACCATATTGCACCCGTGGCCCCCCGTGAACCTCTAATATCGAGGGGTATTTCCTTGATTCATCAAACCCGGGCGGCTTTAAGATCCAACCCTGGAGGCCATTGCCTGCTGCCCCCTTGAACCAAACCTCCTCTACCTGCCCGAGATTACGCCTCCTTAAAAGCTTCCTGTTCACCTGAGTGAGCTGGCGGACCCGGCCAGTGGGCATATCTTTAACCAAAATTTGGCCTGGATCGGCCATATCTGCATGAAAATAGGCCAATTTTGAGTTGTCCTTGTTAAAACAGAATGAGCCCACTACACCCTTTTCTCCGATCACCGTTTCCAAACCCTTCTCAGGAGATTGGAGGGAGATCGAGAGCAGAACTCCATTCCCCTGACGCGCGACCGGAAAGTAGATCCTTTCACCATCCAAAGACCAAAGAGGTCCCATCCGGGACAAAGGCAGGGGAAGGTCGTTGATCGTCCAGCCATTGACATTGATGTCGAACGGTTCAGTAAGGTTTCTCGCCCCCTGGCTTCCATCTATAGGCACTACCCAGAGGGAGGTATTCCTCCAATACTCCCCCCTCCCGCGGTGGCCATAGTAGGCAAGCCTCTTTGTAGAAGAGGCGGGTGATGTGGCGAGAGACCACCCCCAATTTCTTCCTCTCTTCATCCGACTCCCGTTCGATGGCTTCCTTATCCTTCTTGCGGAACTGGCAAAGGATCCGTTCACCATTGGGAGACCACTCCAGCAAGGGGAAGGTCCCCTGCAGTTTAGTAAGCTGGCGTGCCTCCCCTCCGGAGAAGGGGATGATATAGATATTTTGTTCATCCTCCTTTGCTCGATCGGAGAGAAAAGCTATCTCCCTCCCATCCGGAGACCACAGGGGAAAGCTATCCTTTTGATCTCCATAGGTAAACTGACGGGCACGGCCACCTGAGGTGGGAACAATCCAAAGGTTGGAATACTTTTTCTCCCCCTTCTTCACAGCTCGCTGAAGGGAAAAGACTATATGAGTTCCATCAGGAGAGATGTCAAAGTCGATAATCAGTTGGAGTCGATATAGATCCTCTGCGGTAATAGGTCCCCTTGTTTGATTTGCCATAAACGTCCCTTTCTCCCTTCAACGCCCCCAATTAAGCCCAAGGAGCCTCTTGGCTTGCAGGGGATTCACCTCTCAGGCTAAGGTTGCTCTCCAGCCACCAGAGTAGGTTCACTGGTTTGCGCCCTTTTTAACCACCGGGAATTGGACCTCCGTCTTCAGGGATTCAGGGGGAACGGAGTGGGGGTCGTTGAACCAAATCTCCCTTGCCGGTCCGCAGATCTGGTAGCCGTTCTCCCCAATCCACTTTTTTAACCGATCAAAAGCTGCACCCACTTGGTCATGAGGACCTCTGTGGATGGTGTAGGCCACCTCCATCGGTTTGGTCTGTTTCACCTTTTCCTCCACCCCTTCCCCCTCCCGAGGCGCAATCGGCCACTGAATCTCCCAAAGGAGCTTTTCAGGGGCTACCTTTCCCGGTTCATTATAAAAGACCCCCATCGGCGGACCAGCCACCTGTATGCCCTTCTGCTGAATCCAACCCATAACCTCCTGCAAAGCAGAAGGTATGGCATCATAGGACCCCTGATGAGAGACGTAGGCTACAGTAAGGCCTTCCACCCTCTTCACTGATACCTCTGGACCTCTGCTGGCCTGTTTTCCACAACCCCCGATCAACAGGGCAGCGAGGACCAGTACTACCCTGAGGGAAAATGTACTTGCCTTCATCTTTCACCTCCTTTTGGAGTTAAACTCTCCAATATGATATCCTCTCTCCCCTATATGTCAAGCAAATTGTTAACTTAACTTTTGGGGGGTTCTGAGAATTTGGGAAGCGTAGGAGAAGTTAGCGACTGCCAAGGAGTCAAATTCAAACCCGCAGATGAGAGGATCTGCATGAATCCACGGTTTCGACTATGTTCGTATATTGAACACTTGTGGCCGTTTTCCGTTCAAAAATTTCTTCCCCACCCCAAACCTCTGTTACCTTTGGCCTCTAACTTTTTTGTTGATTGGTAGATAGGTTCGTATATTTTGAACAGGGGTTTGGCACACAAGTTGCAAAGTTGGGCCTGGACTAAGGGTAACTGGGATTGGCCCTAATCCAAGGCGATGTGGCAAAAGCGGGGTTCTGCCACCTCCTCCTAAATTTCGTGTTGGGCGCAAGGTAGGTTCCATCATCGGAAATGGAACTTTCTCCAGCCACAAGCCAAATTGTTTCTCCGTCAATTAACCAAATAAAAGTGGAGGTGAAGCATTATGAAGAGGTTAACGTTGATCCTTTTGCTAATAGCTCTTAGTGTCGCGCCAAGCTGCAGCAAAAAGGGTGAAAACCCTCAGCCAGCGACAACAGATGAGGAAGCGATCCAAGATCTTATCTTGGGTCCAGATTCAACCTGGTTTAAGCTCATCGGCCACTATGAAGGTGAGGCGACCTCTGACTCCGGGGACACGAGCACAACCCCGGGCAAAGTCCTCTTCGACACCCTGAGGGCGCTTTGGGGGAGGCAGATTAATGGTCACCCAGATTCGGAGTTGGACATCCATATCACCGGTGACTCGGCTTTTGTCTCCTGGACGGTAAAGACAGTGGGTTATTTGCACGTGGTCAAATGGTCGTCGGACAGCAGCCATTGGGTGCATATTAAGAAGCCCCTTAGTGAAACTGCACACCTCTACGCTATCTTCAGGAAGAAAGGAGGGGTAAATCTCCCCCACCGGGGATGGGAACTAACCAAGATCTCTGGGGCAGAGGGAAGATCGGACTCTGTCTCCACGGTGGAGATCCTGAGCGTCAATATCCAGAGTGCAAGCTACCCGGATACCACCATCACTAATCCCTTGGACCTTTTTGACATAAATGATTGCTTCACCTTCCAGACCGGGGAAGAGGTCAAAATCACAGTTGAAACCAATGGTGAGCCTGCTGATCTCTTCCTCCATGTCTTCACTCGTTTCTGGCCCTGGCACATCAGGATACCATTCCAGAACAACGGGGGTGGGACTTACACGGGGACCTGGAGGGTGCAGAGGATACCAGCGGTGAGGTTTGCTGTCTTCGACCTCCTCCGGCACGAAACGATTTATGATGACAACTACCCTTACGACTTCAACGGCTGGCTCATCCCCTACTTGACCAAATCACCGGTAAGCAACTGACCTCGCCTGCGTCCATCCCTCTGATGTGCTAAATTCGATCAGGATGGGAGGACGGTTGGCCAGGTTCCAAACAGGGGGAGAGAAAGAATTTGCCGGAACTTCTCTCGATGTTAAGCCTTTCTTCCACGAGCCATTAGCCGAATGGCAAAGTTGCTTTCCCCTGATCCCCTTGGTATGAAAATTGCACCCAGTTAATGGTTGGACTGGAGTCTGGAAAACCTCTGCTTATATAAAAACTGTTTTCTGCTCTTTCTAAACTGTGAGGAGAGGCTTTGGACCATAAAAAACCCTTGACAGAGACAGGAACATCTGGTAATCTCCCCTGAGAGATGAGGAAAAGGGGGCTATTTTTTTACGCCATCTGTTTGGGGAGTATCCTTTGGGGAGCTCAGGGAGCATTCTGTCTGCACAACCTTCTCTTGGATAACCAGAAGGTGGATACCGTCTCGGTAGGTGAGCAGTTCCTCCTCTCCCTTAGTTTGGAAAGGGAAGGAGGAAGGGTGGGGGCTGAGATCTGGATGGATTTGGATGGAGATGGAAAGATAGAGCGGAGTAGGGATTTCTTGGTCACCTCGGGTGAAGGCCTATTTGTTGATGGTGGACCTAACGATCTCGATGGCCTCCGGAATGGCTCCCTTAGCCAGACAATCAAGGGATATTGGCCAATCCCCGGTCATTTCATCTTTAGGGCTTGGGAAGATGGAATAGGCGATTCAGCTTATCTTCTTCAGGTCCCAGCCCACTCCCGGTATTCAATCTCCGGAATGGTAGTTAATCCCCCAGCAAGGGAGAAACTGATGGTCTACGCCTCGTTAGGGGAGGCCAACTTCCCTGCAGGAGGGGTAACCTATTTGGCCTTCACCGATCTAAACGGGGACTACCGGATTTGGGTGCCCGAAAGCCTTGGGGTTCAAAGATGGCTGGTGGGGAGCGTAGACCTTTTAGGAATAGCCCCAGGCTACATCCCCCCCGAGCCCAGACAACTCAGGGTTGATGGGGAGATTACTGGGGTGAACCTTGCCTATCAGCGGGCTACCGCCCGGGTTCAAGGGAGGGTTATGGACCAAGAGGGAGAGGCAGTGCCCCAGGTGCGGATAACCTCTACCCAGGAGGGTGGAGGATTGACCCCTTCGGCCCTTAGCGACTCCCTGGGGGATTATCTGCTTGAGGTTAAAGGGGGGAGATGGACGATTGCTCCTGATCCAGAGTGCCTCATCCCGAAATACCTGGTGCCTGAGCCCCGGAGGCTCAGGGTGGAGGATGGGGATACCCTTCTTCTCGATTTCGTCTGCTTTAGGGCCAAGGGAACCATCTCTGGAACGGTCTATGTAAACAACGGCGATCCAGCGGAGATAGAGGTTAAAGGCTGGACTGATTTGAGCTGGACCTCGACCTTTACGGACACCTCTGGAGCTTACTCCCTTCCGGTGGCCGATTCGCTAGGACGGTATAGCCTGCGGGTATTCCCCCCTAAGGGCTGGTGGGCCAGGGAGGGGCAGGTGAATGGGATCAAAGTTGGAAAAGGGGAGGTAAATTTCCACCTCCTCCCGGCAGACGCCTCTCTCCAGGGCTGGGTCAATAACGAAGAGGGGAAAGGAATCCCCCAAGCTCAAATCTCCGCTTGGGGGGAAAGCGGTTCCTTTAGCACCCAAACGGATTCTCAAGGACACTATAGAATATATCTCCCGGCAGGTACCTACAACCTTAGGGCCCAAAAGGAGGGATATCAGGCTGAGGTAAAACGGAACGTCCTCTTCTCTGGAACAGATCTCACCCTCAACTTTTCGCTGAAGGAACTCCCCGGTGTAGTGAGTGGATACGTCTATACCTCTGATGGTTCCCCCTTGCGGTGGGCATGGATCACGGCCATCGGTTCGACCCCAGGGGAGAACTTCTCCACGGAGACCGATTGGAGCGGTTGGTATAGGCTCTCTATCCCTTACTCCCAACTTTCCCTAATCGCCACTGCTCCTGGATACGATGAAAAAGAGGAGAGGGGTATAACCCTCTCCCCCTCTCACCCTGATACAGAGCTTGACTTCCATCTCTCCCCTATAGGAGTAACCAGGGAACCCTACGCCCCTCTCCCCCCCCTGGTTTTTCCTCACCCCTTTAGCCAGGAGGAATCTATTCGGTTTCTCTTGAAGGGGAGGGGAGAAAAGCAGGTAAGGGTCAGTATCTATAACCTCGAAGGTGAGGAGATTAAGCTTATCTATACCGGTCAGCTTCCCCCAGGTCCCTATCAGTTTACCTGGAGGGGAAGAAATGAGGAAGGCGAGGAACTCAAAAATGGCTTGTACTTTCTGAAGTTAGATGTGGGGGGTAAAAGAGCAATAAAAAAAATTTTTCTTATCCGTTAATTTCCCTTGACAAAAATACAGGGGATAGAGTATAGTTGAATCAATTGTTAAAGAACAGGTGAGCTTATGGCGATGAGTTTGAGAAAGAAATCCCTTATCGGGTTAGACATAGGTGCCTACTCCCTCAAGCTGGCTGAGGTTTCGGGGACGAGGGAGAAGCTAACCCTCTCCAAATGGGGAATGAGGGAGCTCCCTCCCGAGGCCATAGTGGGCGGGGAGTTTAGGGATAGAGACCTTGTCCTCCTGCAGTTACAGAATTTGATCGATCAGTGTAATGTGAAAACGAAGGATGTTGTTTTCTCCATATCCGGCCACGGGGTGATCACCGATAGATTGATAATGGACTACAAAAGCGGGGAGGAGGCAGAACAGGCCATCCTCTTTGAGGCCGAGCAGAGGAGCCCCTTTGACACCGAGGACGTGACCCTCGATTATAACATCGTCCATGTCGAGGAAGACAAGAGCAAGATGGTGGTCGTCATAGTGGCTGCCCGCAACGAGATCTTAAACAGCTATCTTGAACTCTTAGGAGATGCTGGGCTCAACCCGGTAATCATAGATGTAGATGCCTTTGCCCTGCTCAACGCCTACGAGGTGAACTACCAGGTAGATGTTGATCGCATATTAGCTTTGGTGAATATTGGATTTGACAGCACAAACATCACCTTCATCAAGGACGGGGTCTATCATTCGATGAGGGATCTAGCCTCTGGGGGAAGGATGTTCTTTGAGTCCATTAGCAAGGAGCTAAACCTCAGCCCAGAGCTCACGGAGAAAGTGCTGCGGGGGGAGGTGGTGGAGACTGTCGATCCCGATATGTTGAAGGCTATTATTGCCAGCACAGGGGATGAGTTAGCGGTGGATATAGAGGTGGCCTTCTCTTATTTCGAATCAGCTTCCAAGGCAGAGGGAATCGATTGGATAGTCCTAAGTGGAGGCGGGTCGCTCATCCCTTACCTTCCAGAATATATTCAAGAGAAGCTTTCTATACCGGTGGAAATCTTTAATCCCTTACGGAATATAAAATTTGATGCGGCCCAATTTCCTGGTCTTCAAGCCGAGAAGATGGCCCCACTAATGGCCGTGCCCATAGGATTGGCCTGTAGAAAGGTCCTTTAGATGATAAAGATAAACCTTTTGCCTAGGGGGTTAAGGGAGGAGAGGAAGGGATTAAGCAGGGGGACAATTTATCTGATCGTTGGTTGGGTTGGTGTGGTGCTCATCCTCTTTGGCCTCCTCCAGTACGAGAAGTTCAGGTTAGGGAAGATTGAGAAGAACATAGCTGCAGCGGAGATGGAGACCAGGAGGTTGGCTCCCCAGATAAAGGTGGTGGAAAACCTGGAGAAGCTGAGGGCACAGGTCGAGAAGAGAATGGAGGCGATAGATAAACTGGACAAGAATAGAGCCTACTGGATAGATCTCTTAGAGAAGTTGTCGGCAGCAGTCCCAGACAACCTTTGGCTTACCTCCTTCAAGGAGGTAGAAAGTGACCAGAACCCCCAGGTGATCATCGAGGGAGAGAGCTATTCCCTTAACAACTTAGCCACCCTAATGCTCAGGTTAGACCGCACGGCTTTCTTCGATGGGGTAGAGTTGAACTGGGTCAAGCAGGTCCAGGAGAAGAAAAGGAAGACCTTCTCCTTTCAGGTTGCCGGCAATCTCAAGGGATGGAAACCTATCACCCCTCAACCCAAAGGAGAAAAGAAGGGCAAAGGATAAGTTATGGATCTGAGAGACCCGAGGAACCAGAAAATAGCAGTTGTTATAGTCATCTTATTGGGGGTAATCTATCTCTGGTATTCCCAACTCTTTAAGCCTACCCAGCGCCAGATCAGGGAGAGAAAGTTCCAATATCAGGTTATCTCCTCAAAGTTAAGGACGGTGAAGCGAAAGGCGGAGAGCCTCCAGAAGTTGCAGAAGGACTATCAGAGGTTGTTAACTCAGTACAGAACGGTTAAACTTCTCCTCCCCCTCCATAAGCAGACCCCAGCCCTTTTGCGTAGGCTGCATCGGGCTGCCGGCCAGGCTGAAGTTTACATCTCCGAGATAACCCCACAACCCTCTGTGCCCATAGATTTTTATGCGGCTAACCCCTATTTGGTCAAATTAAAGGGTGAATTTCATCGACTGGGGAAATTCTTAAGCTATGTGGCTAACTTCCCATTTATCGTGAACATTTCCCAGGTGAGGATAGACGGTTTAGGGGAGGAGGAGAGCCCAAACACGATAAGGGCGGAGTTAAAGCTTACTACCTATAACCTCTCGGCAAGGGAGAAGGAAATCGGCGAGGAGGAGGGGAAGAAAACCAAGGGGGGCATCTTGGGGAAACTAAGGCTGAGAAGGAAAGAGTTAGAAACGAGAACGACCAAGGAGAAAGGAGGAGAGAGATGATGAAAGCATTTTTCCTTAGTTTGCTGGCTCTCTTTCTCCTTTTCACCCCTGGCTGGGGTTCTCCAAAATCCTTGGTGAAGGATATCCAAATAGAGCGCAATCAGGAAGGGGTCCTTCTCACCGTCTACTGTCAAGGAGAGATAAGTTACCAGGTTTGGGAGACAAAGGATCCGCCACGGGTGATCCTTGACTTTGAAGATGCCAAACATGCCCTCCCCCATTTAAACTACTTTCACTTACCCCCTTGTGGCATAAAGTCAATTAGAACAAGTCAATTTAAGCTCAATCCCTTAAGGGTAAGGATCGCCCTTGATTTAGAGAAGATGCTCCCCCACCGGGTTGTAGATGACCGGCATAACTTTCAGCTTCTCTTCCCAGGGGCAGATCTTCCCCATTTTAAACCCTGGCTGGCCAGCAGGGCGGAACGGATAAAACGGCCAGCATCAGAAGCTAAACCTAAAGTCAAGAGAGCAGTGGAGAAGAGAGTGAAACCCATCATCCCTTCCCCCCAACAGTCCGGGGAGGAACTTCCTTCCTTTGCCCCCCGCCGGGCGGTCCATTACTCCAGTGGAGGGCGCCGGGACCCCTTCAAGCCCCTTTGGCAGGAAGGGGAACTGCAGTTTGGCTCTGTTCCTCTGCCTGATGTCGAGAACCTGACTTTAGTGGGGGTTTTAGAGGATTCAAGCGGGTTTCGTGCCCTTTTGGAGGATCCCAACGGTTATGGATATATATTGAGAAAAGGTGATCGGGTTAAAAACGGCTATGTGGCCCAAGTTACAGAGGAGAAGATCATCTTCCAGGTGGTGGAGTATGGGTGGACGAGAACTGTATTGCTCAAGATGAAAGGAAAGAAGAAAAGCGAGGTTGGTTATGAATAGAAAAATCCTGGGCTTAGCTTTAATCTTTGGCTTGGCGTTGGCCTTGGGTTCTGGGGGAGGGCTCTACCCTCAGGAACAGGGCCAACAGACTGAAGGGCTCATCAAAAGCCTTAACCTTCAACATGCTGATATCCATTCGGTCCTTGATTTTCTCTCCAGTTACAGTGGGGTAAACATCGTAGCCGGGCCAAAAGTTGAGGGGGAAGTGACCCTCCAGATTAAGGATGTGACTTGGCGGCAGGCCTTGAATATTATCAGCGAAACGAATGGTTTAGTGGTGGTGCAGGGGGATAACTACTTAAGGGTCTTACCGCAAAAGGATTTCATTGCCGAGGAGATGGCTAAAGGGAAATATGAGGCGGATCTGGCCAACTTGGGGAGGCTGGAGACAAGGGTCTTCCACATCAACCATGCCAAGGCCAGGACCCTCTCCACCAGCCTCAAGGAACTCACCTCCTCTCGGGGGAAGATAGAAGTAGATGAGCGGACAAACTCCCTAATTATTAAGGATCGACCGGATAACCTAAATATGATATCCTCCCTCATAGATAGCTTGGATCGGGAAACCCCTCAAATTCAAATAGAGGCAAAACTATTAGAGATAGACACATCCGCCCTCTGGGAACTGGGAATTGATTGGCAGGCGATTAGAGGGGGGAGTAACCCCTTAGAGATCTCCCAGAGCACTGTAGAGAGGAATGTCAGTGAAGTCATTGGAAACTTCACTTATGGAACGGTAAGGAATAACTTTGACTTAAATTCAGTAATCGCCAGCCTGGCTAGCCAGAACAAGGCCCATATCTTAGCTCAACCTTCCATCTCCAC
Source organism: bacterium (assembly GCA_029932675.1). GTDB lineage: Bacteria > SM23-81 > DAOVCL01 > DAOVCL01 > DAOVCL01 > DAOVCL01. Next base: position 18,319 of record JAOZPP010000037.1, on the reverse strand, counting down.
GATGGACAATCAAACGGCTACAATACTAATGGGCCAGGAGATCCCCTTGAAGATGTTCGATCAATCCGGCAACGTAGTAATAAAGATGTATCAGGTGGGCACCAAGCTCATCGTAACCCCCCACATCACCTCTCCCACTCGGATATCTATGCACCTCTATCCAGAAAGGAGCTCCTACAGCTACGACCCCAATGGAGTGATCATCTCCACCCAGAAGGCGGAGACTAATGTTGTCGTCTCCGATGGGCAGACAGCGGTTATTGGCGGCCTTACCAACCAGGAGAAGAAGTCATTTCAGAAAGGCATCCCCATTTTGAAGGATATCCCCCTCTTGGGGATGCTCTTTAGATATACCAAACACGAGACGGTGACCAATGATCTGGTTATATTCGTTACCCCCCATCTGATCAAGGATGAAGTGGGCCAGAAGTAAGTTTTATTTACCATATCCCTTCAGGGGGCCTATTGGGCCCCCTTTTTCTATTGCGGAGTATCCGATCGGAGTCCACTCCCCCGGAGTTCTAATTCATCTAAATCCAGTAGCTTAGCCCCATGGGCTTGCTTGAGGTGGCAGAACCCACTTCTGCCACTATAGGGGTGCCTTTCCCCTGAATATGTTAAGAGTAACAGTAGGTTTGGAGAAAGGTTTTAATTAATCATGAAATTGAATTTCGTCAAGCTATCCGCCTCAGGAAATGACTTTATCCTCTTAGACAACAGGAAGGAGATCCTTCCTCCAGATCTTCCTCACTTGGTGAGGGGGATCTGTCGCCGCCGCCTCTCCGTGGGAGCCGATGGAGTGCTAATCTTAGAACAATCCCAGATAGCTGACTTTAGGATGCGATATTTCAATGCTGACGGAGGGGAAGCACCATTCTGCGGCAACGGAGCTATGTGCATAGCAAAGTTTGCCCAAATTTTAGGGGCATCAGAAAAGGAGCTGACCCTTGAATCCCCAGATGGTATGCATGAGGCGAGGGTCAGAGGGGAATCGATTATGGTAAAGTTAGGAGAACCATCTGAAATCAGGCTTGACATTCCCGTTGAAAGCGAGGGAGAAAGGGTGGAAGCCTCTACAGTAAACACTGGGGTACCTCACTTGGTGATTATCTTAACGGATGTAGCCCAAGCACCTCTTCTCTCTTTAGGCAGGAAATTGCGGTATCACCCCCTCTTTGCCCCCCAGGGGACAAATGTGGATTTCGTGCAGGTATTGGGTGGGAACAGATTGAGGATGCGCACCTATGAGAGGGGGGTGGAAGAGGAGACCCTGGCCTGCGGCACAGGTGCTGCTGCCTCCGCTCTAATTGCTGCTTGGAAAGGGCTAGCGCAGCCTCCAGTTGAAGTGGAGACAAAAGGAGGAGGAGTTTTAAAGGTCTATTTTAAGACTACCGAGAAAACGGCGAAGGACGTTTGGATTGAAGGAAAAGTAAAATTGGCCTTCGAGGGAACGGTAATAATAACATCGTAGCCCGTTACCCGTAGATCCGCAGGGTTCACTTCCCTTTTGTCACCAGGGTTCCTGCCCTGGTGGAGATGTTCTCCCCTTAATCTGATGATGGATTGACTGAATATCTGACTAATTTTCCCCTTTCAAACCAGAACCTACCATTGAGGCTCTTCCCCTCTATCAGTAAAGGAAGCCAATAGCTGTCATCCTCCCACATTTGGTCAAAGGGAATCTCGTTTAAGGGAAACCATCGGGGCAGAGCCTCACCACTCTCGTTGGGTTGGCCTTCATACGCTTCTATCCTAAAGATATAGACGAGCCAATCTAACTTCCCCTCCTCGTAGAAGGTTAAGTTGCCTATCATTCTCTCCGATTTCACCCTAATCCCTATCTCCTCCTCTAATTCCCTCCTCAGGCAATCTTCGGGGGACTCCCCAGGTTCCATCCTCCCCCCTGGCCCATTCCATTTGCCCCTCCCATGCCCCTTCTTCTTCCTGATCAGAAGGATCTTGCCATCCTGGATAATATACCCCAAAACAGCTTTGGTAACCGCCATATATTACCCCAGTGGTGGTGTGTAACAGTAGGGAGAGTCCTCTATCTCCCTCCGCTATCTTTCCTGATGTAGGGTCACACCCTTAGGCCTCTCCCTGTTTACCCCTATCTTTCCCCCACCCCTGTCGGGAGAACATAACCCCGCCTCTTGAGCCTACCCCTCTCCCGGCGGAGGAAATTGAGGATGACATTGCTCTTTATCACAAAGGTAAGGCCATAGTTGATTAGTTTCATATCCTTGATGTATATCTCCCCATCATAGGGCAAATCCCCATATCTTTCGCCGATGTTTGGTTCCTGGATGGGAACAAGGACAGTTTCCGGGTTATAGGCCACTGCATTAGCTAATCCAATTAGTTCACATCCTCCATCTGGGGTAAAAACAATACCTACTCCACCGGAAAATCCACTATTAAAGGGAGCATCAACCATAAACTCGCTTTTGAATGGCGAGGGACTGGCCAGTCCCCTGGTAACCACAAAATAGCCTCCCGGAAAACCTAATAGGTAAATCTCTTGCCCTAATTTGATCTCCTCCGCGTCCCCAAACGGACCTTCAAATGGGGATTCAGAGAGGAGAATCTCCTCTGTATCCGTTTCAATTAAAGCCAAATCGTTTTCTTTATCTACAGCGATTATTTCCCCTAAACTGCTTCTACCGCTCATATGGGAGATAAGGATGTTCTGTCCCTTTTTAATGGAAAGGGAATGGAGAAATGGAGTTGGTTCCCTCCGTTCGTCAAGGTAGAAGGTGCGAAGGGTGTCTTCGAAATCAAACAGATGGTAGCAGGTAAGCAAAACCATTTTACGTGGGTTTTGGCAGATAATAACTCCTGTCCCGGCGACAGAATTTACAGTTATCTCCTTGCTGATTAAGAGGCTCTCCTGAGAAGATGTACTCATTTGGTCGGAAGGGCGAGAGTAGCGGTAATGTCGATAGCTGGCGGAGCAGGTGATCTTCAGGATTGATCTCTGCAGTTGGTTCAATTTATCAAGCTTGAGCTGTTCAAAATCGGAAGGACGATGTGATAATCTATAGGGAGGATGAGAACAAGAGAGGCCTGCCAAAACCGCTAACAGAATTGCCCAATAGAATCTCATCTTAACCCCTTGATAAGTTTGAGACAGGATTTATTTCGGCCTCGTTCGCTGTTTTCCGCTATCTTCCAAATCTTGTTATCCTATCAAAATATTTTCCTGCCTTGCTAAAACTTATACAAAATCGAAACTTCAATGTCAACCCTAAAACAAGAAGGGGCTCCGGAACATCGGAGCCCCTCTCATCCATTGCCTTTCTCTCCACCGTTTCACTCTATCTCAACTCTCCACCTCTACTATCTCCCGTTTCTATCTCAAAAGAACCATCTTCCTTGTCTGCACGAATTCTCCGGCTTGCAACTGATAGAAATAAATGCCACTGGAAAGCGCCCCCGCATCCCATCTAACGGTTTTGTATCCAGCCCTCTGCTCCCCATCCACCAAACTCGCCACCTTCTGCCCCAAGATGTTGTAAACCTCCAACCTCACCCAGCAATCCCTGGGCAGAGCATACTTGATCGTGGTGATGGGGTTAAAGGGATTGGGATAGTTCTGGGAGAGGGAGAAGACCATCGGTAATCCAGACAAGTGTCTGGAAGGCACCGAAACGCCAGGCTCCAGCACAATTGTGCTATCCACGTTGCCATCATTTCCCACATCAACCTCAAGAACGACTTGACTACCACTTAAAGAATCCCAATCCTGTGGAGTGAATCTATCCGTGGTGCTTTCACCAAGAGAAAAACCAGAATAGAATGTTGAGTCTCCATGGATGCCCCTCTGTTCAATCATAAGGTCATAGGTTTTGGGCCCACCCCAGTTGACATACGAGAAGGAGTTGAGGTCAGGGCTGACTACGAAGTTTACACTATCACCAGCGGAGATCGAAGTGTTGAGCACGGTGAAGATTCGCTCACCAGATGTGTCGGGTAGTACCTTGATTAGAGAGGAAGAATACCACTTCATTGAGTCAGAGGTGGTGTAACTTGCTGTGCCTGTGCTATCAACATAGGAAACATGATCGATCGTCGTTGTGCCAACGGTGGCGTCTCTGATTTGAAAAAGATTGCCGCCTGCAAAGAAATCAATACCGTAGGTGCCCGTGTCTACTCCAATAACCGTAGTTGTAAAGTAGATGTCAGATGGCAAAAAGTATTGTTCCGGGCTCGGTCCAGTGTCACTCTCCCAGAACAAAATTGGCCCTGCGCCTGGGATGTTGGCATGGAAATTTCCCTCATGCCAGCCAAGATACCTACCTTGGTCATCGGTAAAGAATAGTCGCACCACACTCTCCGCGCCCAGGACCGCCAAAACTACAGTAAGATCCGGGTCTTCTTCTGGCAATGAGTGTGGACCATCGAGTATAGTATCCGGAACTGCAAATAAAGACCTTACATCGGAATCTCCACTCCAACCCCTGGGTGGATAGCCCCAGGTATTTCCTGCCAAATCAACGGTAACCTCACGGCCTTGCACCCCAGGTGCGTCCGGATCGTACGCAACTATTTTACCAATAGTGCTGGTTTCTAAATAGGCACCTATTGCCACCATCGCGTGAGCTGGCCCTTTTATCTCGCCATTTTCTACTCTTGCTTTAGCAATTTGAATGGTGCTCGGGCGTTCATTTCCATTTTGAAAATTGTCTAAGAGTCGATTGAATACCGTAACAGGGTCCTCATTGTCATCCGACTTCCAGAGATACTTCTGGACCTCAGCACTCATCGCATACCAATGATACTTCTCAATCAGATGATCTAATTCTGGGATGATATGTCCCTGCTGATAGAGTTGAAGTTCGTAGGGGGAATCAGCCTCTTGCCCGACGAGGTTCTGATCTGTAACATCGAGGAAACGGGTAAAAAAGAGTATGCTTGTGGCTGACATCCCGAAGCAATTTCCTGCCTTATTGCCATCACGTCCTTCCAGAAAAGCTGAAAGCAGAATCTTAGAAATGGTTGCTCCAGGATAGTGATCGATTAGACCTTGAAGGTTAAAGGCATCCACAAATTGGTCCCAATCATCATCACGGTCTGGATCCCCGTAATTATCAAAGCCATACGCGTCCCGATTAAGCAGGAAATCGCCAAATCCCAGGGTAAACATGTGTTCGTCCCAATCCCAAATGTGGTCATCAACAGCCTCAGCATAAGCTCGAACTACAACAGTTCGACAGCCTATGCGAGGTGTTTCCCAAGAGAACGATCCATTATCAGGAGTACTTTCAACAATCGATTCCCAATTAGAGCCATCGGTTGTGTAGTCCAATCTTATGTGGTCTATACCAGTACCTTCAGTGGTCCAGGTGATGAGGTAAGTGTCACCCCCAATCCACACATCCCCATTCTCAGGTGAAGTCAAAGTGATGTTGGTTCTTGGCAACTGGAAATCTATCGTCGTGGTCTGGTCCTCTGTAACAACGACGTTGTCCTGGGTCTTCGTTACATAACCCAATTTTGATGCCTTGACTAAGTAAGTCCCTGTATTTACTTCAAGGGTATAGGTCCCATCGTCCGAAGTTGTTGTAGAATTAACAATGGTAAAGCCTTGCCAAACTTCGATTAAGACATCTGGTATGGGAGGTGCTGGGGGTAGACGAATTTCTGTTACGGTACCGGCAATAGTGCCCGTTGGATGAGGACTGATGGTAAATGGGGCATCGCTCACATCCCAAGGGTTACCGTCGGCAGCATCGGACACCTTCACCAAACAGTCAGTTGAAGGGTCGTCCGGAATTGTCCAAAGGTGAATGCCGTCATTTTCCGTGCTGCTTATGATTGGCATCCAATCCGTGCCCCCGTTGGTGGAGTATTCTATTTTGACATTGCCGGTGAAGTTCATCGAAGTCCAGGTGATATCGTGCTCGGACCCTACAACCCACTCTTCCCCACCATTGGGGGATAACACTTGAATCCCTTCGATTCCCGGTGGCCAGGCCACCAGCACATTGTCAAACCTCACGGTGGCGCTTCCGTAGGCACCGGAGTAGGCTGTGACGGCAATCTGGCCGTTGTCCAAGGGGGTGTCTGTATCGGTGTAATCTATTACCAGGTTGTCATCTACCCGGACCTTTATATTATCACCGATAACCTTGACTTGAATGTGATACCAGGTATTGAGCTGACTGGGATATTCAGCAGTGGTGATCTCGGTAGAGACTCCATTCACTATCCTGGAGAGGGTAACCTCATCTGCCCCCATCCAGTCGCTTCTCACATTCACCGCATAGAAGTTGTTCTCATCAACGACCCGAAATGCCACTACCTTATCCACACCCGCATCTCCATAGACATCGGCCTCAAAGATATAATCCGTCCAGTCAGAGTTGCCAGCCACACTGAGACACCAGACCTCAGATCCGCTCACACTGCTGGTGTATTCTTCATTTTCCACCGTCCAGGTGCAACCACCGTATTTCTGCCAGCCATCATCATTCCCATCAGCAAAATCATCAAAGAACAGGGTATCAGACGGGCTGGGATTGAGCTGGAAGTCAACGGTTGTGGTCTGATCGGCAACTACTTCCTTCCCATTTTCGGTCTTGGTCTCATAACCATCTTTTGATGCCCGAACATTGTAAGTGCCTGGGGGCAAATTGGGAATGCTGTAGCTCCCATCAGATTCTGTGTTGTCGCTTCCGAGTACATTCTCTTCTTGCATCGCCTCCACAAGCACACCTTCTATCGGGTTTTGAGTATACGAGTCCTTCACCGTGCCAGCGATTGTGCCAAGCTGACCAGAAAACTGCACGATGATCAAACCAGTCATTGCATCTGTGAAATAGGTATAGCAACCCGAGGGATAAACACTATTTGCGACTGAGAGTCCCCACGCCCAGCCCCACGGATTATCGAAGGAACCCGCCTCGTAGGGATTGGTTGGATCAACCACATTGATCACCCCTAAACCGTAATTGTTTTCTGCCACATAGGCATATGAACCTGAGACATATACATCATGTGCATAACCCGTATCGTAGTAACCTACTTCATGGGGGTCGGTTGGATTAGCCACATCGATTACCCTTAAACCATCCTCCTCCTCCCCGAAGGGCATATCAGCGATGTAGGCATAAGAACCTAAGACACATACCCCCACTGCATGGGCTGGAGTGTCGTAGTAGCCTACTTCATTGGGATTAGCTGGATAAGCTACATTAATGATTCTTAGGCCACGGGCATCATCTGCGACATAGGCTAAAGAATCCAAGACATATACATCCTGTGCAGAGCCTGGGGTTTCACAGTGGCCCACCTCATAAGGGTTGGCCGGATCCGCTACATTGATCACCCGCAAACCAGCAGTGTCATCGGCGACATACGCATAAGAACCCAGGACATATACACTTCGTGCATAACCTGGAGTATCGTAGTGGCCCACCTCATAAGGGTTAGCCGGATCGGCCACATTGATGATCCTTAGCCCACTTTCTCCGTCTGCGAGATAGGCATAAAAGCCATCTGCATATACATCATGTGCGCTGCCAGGAGTGATGCAGTAACCTTCCTCACGAGGGTTCGTTGGATCGACCACACTAATGACCATCAAACCACGGGAACCGTCAGCAACATATGCATGAGAATCTGTGACATATACCCCCCGCGCTTCGCCTGGGGTCGGGTAGTAACCTTCCTCATAAGGGTTGGCCGGATCGGCCACACTGATGACCCGTAAACCAGACCCCCCAACATAGGCATATGAACCTGAGACATATACATCCCCTCCACTGCCTGGAGTATCGTAATAACCTTCCTCATAGGGATTAGCCGGATTGCTCACATTGATCACCCGCAAACCGGCAGTCCCATCAGCCACATAGGCATAGGAGCCGGAGACATATACGCCACACGCTTGGCCTGGGGTATCGTAGTAGCCCAGCTCATAAGGGTTGGTTGGATCAGCCACATTGATCACCCTTAAACCAGCATAGTAACTGGCGACATAAGCTAATGAATCCAAGACATATAGTCCCTCTGCCCCGCCTGGGGTATCACAGTAACCTACTTCATAAGGGCTGGCTGGATCAGCCACATTTATGATCCTTAAACTACTTCCACACGCAGCATAGACTAATGAGTCGAGGACATGCACTGCCGCAACTGGATTAGCGTAGTAACCTACCTCATAAAGGTTAGCTGGATTTGCCACATTTATGATCCTTAAACCACTTCCAAATGCGACATAGGCATAAGGACCCGTAACATACACGTCCTCTGCGCCGTATGAAGTATAGAAGTTGTACTGGCCTTCTAGATAGGGGTAAGCCGGATCACTCACATTCACTAATGCCAAGCTAGCACAGTCCCCATCGGCTGATCCGGTAGCCACATAGAGGCAAGAATCCTTAAGGAAGAGGCCATTAACCCTCCCTGGAGCGGAGATTCCGCCAATCCTGGTTGGTGATGTAGAATCGGAGATGTCTAGGACAAGTATCCCCCCGCCTGAGTTAAGATAGGCGTAATCACCTTGAACTTCCACAGCCTTAACCGGCCCAAATAGTAACTTGCCCACATAATGAACGCCGTCCCATTTGCTCTGAAAGGAAGCAGTAAGCAAGTCGTTTAACTTGGTACCTCTCCTCTGAGGGCCAGAACCCTTCTGTCCCCAATCCATCGGCTGCCCATAGTCCAAAACCGCCGTAGCCACAACCCCCACCAAAACTAGGGTCAGAAAAGGGAAAAACATGTGTGTCTTCATTCCCTCACCTCCATTTTTGAGTTTGTATTTTGTGTAGGGAAAAATAAAAAATAGGAAAAATAGGGAAAAATAGGGACACTTCCTATTTTCTCCTGTGTAGCCCGCTCCCTTCGGACAGGGCTGAAGCCCTGTCCCTGATGCCTCTAAAAATCCAAAAAACAAAAGCCGGCCTGCCTTAAACTTGCAGCCCGGCTATCCCCAGCTCATTAGACTCCAGCTTGTATTGTTATTTGCTTCAGACCCCGGGCTCTGTGCCCTAACTCCCCTCGGCCACACTCTCCCGCAGGTCAAATGGGGTGAACCCCACTCTGTCTCTTACTTAAAGATAGGAATTCCCCTCCCTCAGTCAAGGATTTTTTTATGAAAAATAGGGACACTTCCTATTTTTCGTCCATCACAATTTCCTCCCTTGAGGTGGCAGAAGCCCTCTTCTGCCACCTTTTCCTTTTCGCCGTCAGAATCGGGGTTCTGACGGCTCAGGGAAACTAGGGACAGGGCTGAAGCCCTGTCCCTACGGCTCCACCTCCCCAAAAAACAAAAAACCGACCTGCCTTCATACGTACACCCTAAGCAAATCGGCTGTTTCCTCCTATTGGACTCCAGCTTGGAATTAACCGCTGTAGAGCCCTTGTTTTCGCTTCCCGACTCTCCCTCACCCAACCTCCTCTCGAACGAAAGGTAAGATATCTCCTTCATCGGAAGGAAAAGGGTTTAACTTTTCGGACTACGGCTTTTCTACCCCCGCAAAAACGGAGGGAACTTTTTTGGGGGCTTCCCCGACCAGTTCCTGGTAGCCCATTCTTGGATCTAAAGGCCCCAAATCCGCACTAAAGTGCGGTAGAATCTGCGTCCATCTCCGTGAACCTGCAGTTTCATTTCTAAGAGGAGAAAAAATTCGAGGCTCCAAGTCGAAAGATTTTCGTGAGGCTAAGAAGATCCTATTATGTAGCTGGGGCAAGTTCAACTTGTGGATTTATGAGCCTGGAACGGGGAGGTTCTAACCCTTTGATTTTCACATAGATAACCCTTTGACCGGATCTCTTCATCTTCTTAGCATTTTCCAAGTTGTAGGCGCAAAGTTCTTGATCATCCTCAGGGAGAAACACAATGAGTGCATCCTTGGGGATTTGCTCTGCGACTTCAGGGTGATCTAAGAGAGATAGGTCAAACTCAGTAGATAAAGTCAAATTTTTGGAGAAGAAGTCCCTTTGACTCATTTGCCGTACTCCTCGATAAAGCGTTGCTTGTATCGGGGCCAATTTTCGTTGATGTCTCTGTCTGCTAAAACCAATGCCTCTTTCAAAGTCAGTGATCCAAGGTCGATCTTCTCTTTGTGACCATTGGGATGAAGAATGTCTTTATGAGCGCAGCCGTGAGCTGTATCGTAGCGAATAACAGGCAACCATTTGTCATTCACCAAAGTTTCAAACTGAACAGTAAAGGAAATAACCTTGCCCCGATCAGTCTTATGTACATGCCTTTTTCGGTCAGAGTCACAGAGCAGAAATTCATTGAAAAATAGGGACACTCCCTATTTTTTGACCTCACCTTCTGATCTCAATTATCGCCTCAGAAGATGTCCCTCACACTTCACCTTGGTCTGCCGTAAAAATAACTACTGAGGCTTATCCTGTCAAGGAGTTTCCCCTCCCTTCAGGAGCAGGAGCCCTGATGGAAATGGTATCATTTAGGGAAACCTTTTACAGGCCCTTTTGTAATTTATAAGAGATTACAGGAGGCACAGGAAGGATGGGTAGTTAGGGCTTAAAGATCTTAGTGAGGAGATTACCAAAGCCGATTTATTAGATTAAATGGAAGATTTTGAAACACTCTCTCCACCACCGCCCTTTCCCCTTCATGGATTTAACACCCTGATTTCCTCAAACTTTGTGAATAGTTTCTGGTCATAAGTGTAGATTTGGCTCACCCCATTCGAGAGCATAGTGGCGATAAGTTGGAGATCAAAAATCTCCGCCCTTTCTACCGGATGGTCCCTAAAAAGAGCTATCATCGCTTACAAAATGTCCTTTCGAGGATAAATCTTGACAATGCTTTTGCACTCAAGATACTTTTTAACTTCCTCCATGGCTTCCTGAGGGGAGATGGGATTGGTAAGGGGAGGAAGAATCCACGGCATAAACAATAACATTGGTATCAAGCAATGCAAGATCAGATGCCTTCATAAATTTTCTTCCTTGTCAGTTCTCCTTTAACTCCTAAGGGATAAGTGGCAAAGGCTACCTCACCCCTTTTTCTCCCCTTGGCTCCTGTTCTTGTAAAGGCTTGTTTTCTCTGCTTTTTCGTCCTGAGAAATTCTACAAGTTCCCTGATGAAATGAGCCTGCTCATCATCTAAACCTTCTATACTGACACTTTTGACCATTTTTAACTACCTCGCTTTGAAAAATAGGGACACTCCCTATTTTTTGACCTCACCTTCTGATCTCAATTATCGCCTCAGAAGATGTCCCTCACACTTCACCTTGGTCTGCCGTAAAAATAACTACTGAGGCTTATCCTGTCAAGGAGTTTCCCCTCCCTTCAGGGACAGGAGCCCTGGCTAAACCACAACCTCCTGCAGGCTTGAAACCTGCGGGAGGTTAAGATATACCGGGCCGGGAGAACAGGGGTTCTGACGGCTTGGAATGGGGTTTAAGGTCCTTGATCCGCACTAAAGTGCGGTAGAACCCTTGCCCATGAGGGAAGAGCCTTACAAGCTGCACATCCGTGTAATGCTGTATGAATTTGTGGTTCCCTATCTCCCTCTACCCACCCCTTTTTCTATTATTATGCCAACACCTTTAACTTTTCATACAGGAACTCAGGGGCAAAATCAGCACCGTTAGGCCAAATAATAGTGTGCAGCTCATGATCCACTTTGAAATTCTTGAAGTAGGAAATATCCCTTAAAGGCTCGAAAATCTCTCCCTCTAATTCCCCTTCAAGGTTCACTTCGCCTTCTGAACCATCAGAAAAACGAAGATGAAGGATGTATCCCTTAACATACTTTGCTTCAATCACTCTTGGTATCATAGTATCACTCCAATGGCGCTATTTTTTAGGGGATCTGAATTGCAACCAGCCTTGGATTTACGCAAATTCAGATTGCTTGCTTAAGGCGTAGATTCCGTAAGGGGGGAAACGGACGCCTTTTTACCTGAATTATTCATAAATCACTGCTATTCATTCTCAACGCCGTGGCTGCCTCCTTGTAGGGACTCCGCCTTAGCGGAGAAAGGGGCGGACAGACCTGAAGGTCTGTCCCTACGGGTGATAAGAAAACCTCTGAATTACAAACTCGTCAGCAGTTTAGGAACAATCCGGGTTTAGTAGTTATATGGTTTCCCTTTCCCTTCGATGGTCCGACCCATCTCTTTGACCATTGCTGAGGAGAACGAAATATCACCATAGCTCTCACAAACTAAAGCTTGCACGTCCACAAAATTATAAGGCTTTTCTTTGAAGTGGACTTCATAGCTAATGATTTTCTCTTTGAGTTCTCCTCCACATAAAGAACATTTCATTTTGGGCATTTCTTCATCAAAATTAACCATATTTATCAGAAACGTCAAGCCATTTTTCGGATTTTCCCTCGGACAAACTGAAGTCCTGCCCCTACGGGTTTTCTACCCAGCTTTAGCTGGTGTTGTAGGGTCTTAGCCCCATAGAGGACCCTACATTAAAATGCGGTAGAACTTTCTACCGGCAGGGCAGAGCCCTGACGGCAGAGGTTAGAGATTGCTCCAGCTTGCCATTTCGCTATCGCTTGAGGCAAGTCTCGCAATGACGGACGAACATAGAAAAAAGTGACACTTCCTATTTTCCCCCACTGCAATCTCCCAAGCTCTTCCCAATTGTTCAATAAACCACAACCTCCTGCAGGCTTGAAACCTGCAGGAGGTTAAGATATACCGGGCCGGGAGAACAGGGGCTCTGACGGCTTGGATGGGGTTTAAGGTCCTTGACCCGCACTAAAAACCCGGTGAAGCCCTTTCCCCTAAGGGCAGTTCCCTGTTAACATCTTGCCTCCCTCAGGGCATCTGCGAAGATTGTCCCCCGAGGTTTATCCACTCCTCTTTAGTTTTCCCCTCCTTTTAGCATAGATCTCCGCTAAGTGAAAGACAAGGAGCCCTAAGGGGATGAGCATAAGACCAACAACCAGAAGGACAAGGAGCGTACCCTTCATCTGCCCGAGGGGCTTTCCCTCCAGGAGGGCAGCCCTCATCGCCCGCAGGGTGTAAGTAGCCGGGGAGATGGCCGAAAGTGGCCGTATCCACTTGGGAAGAACGCTTATTTCGTAATAAACCCCAGAGATCAGGAGGAGGACTGCCTGGAAGATATGGGTCGCCTGGGAGCCCTTCTCTGGAGACATTAAGGGGAGGATAGCGGCCATTAACCCCAACCCAATGAAGGAGAGGCTGGAGACCACAAGGATGATTAAGGCGGCAGGAAAGTTAGCGTTTTGTAAGCTGAGGTTGAAGAAAAGCGCGACAGCAAGTAACAACACCACGGTTCTGATTATCCCATAAATAATGGCGTAGATACACATCCCTCCTAAATGGGTAAACCGGTGCACAGGGGCCATAAAGGTGTATTCGATCGTCCCCTCCCACCTTTCCCAGGATACCGATTCGCTCACCTCATGGAAGAGAATGGAGAGGAAACCCCATAACATTGCCCCCACCACCAGATAGAGGACCTTCTCCTTTCCCTGGGTTACCCCTATGAAACCAATGGTTAAGGCATTGACGATGTTGTAGACTAAAAAGACTATCTCCCAACCCAGATATCGCCTCACCAAGTTGAAGTTTCTCTCTACAAAGCCGTAACAGGCCTTCAATTCTGAAGCCAATGGACTCATCAGTCCTCCTCCCAACTCTTTCCGGTTAGCTCCATAAAGACATCTTCTAAACTTTCCCCCTTTACCATAAACTTCAGGTTCTTGGGGGTATCCAACGCCACAATCCTCCCGCGATCGATGATGGCTACCCGATCACAAATCTTCTCCGCCTCATCCATATCATGGGTAGTGAGCAAAACAGTAGAGTCATGGCTCTCTCTAACCCTTAGGATGAACTCCTGCACCTCCCTCTTAGATTTTGGATCCAGACCGGTGGTGGGTTCATCCAAAAGGAGGAGTACAGGAGAAGTGAAGAAGGCGCGGGCAATAGCTACCATCTGTTGCATCCCCCGGGAGAGGTTCTCCATAGGTTGGGTTATCTTTCCCTCCTGGAAGCCGAACCTCTGTAAGATCTCTGTGGCCCTCCTTTTGGCCTCCTTAATTGGGACCCCATAGAGCCGGGCCGCATAACTCAGGTTCTCCCAACAAGAGAGCTTCTTAAAGAAGGCCGCATCAACTGAGACCCTGTTTATTAGCTTCCTGACCTGGGATTTCTGCTTGACCACATCCAACCCAAACACCTCTATCTGCCCCCTATCCGGCAAAAGCAGGGTGGAGATAAGTCTGACCAAGGTGGACTTTCCTGATCCATTGGGGCCAACAATCCCAAATATCTCCCCGCGATTCACTTCCAGATTGAGGGAATCCACAGCAGTAAGTTTACTATTTCTGCCACTCCAAGGCAGAAACCCTCCTTTTGACTTCCCCCCCGAATTTGTCTCGTAGAAAAACTTGGTTATCCCCTTGCACTTAATGGCTAAATCCATTCCCTTTTTCTCCCTGAGCTTAAAAACCCCTAATAACAAAAAAGCCGTGGGCTCAGAGGCACCCACGGCCAAGTTGGTCTTCTCTCCAGTCAATGGCTAACCTTCAGCAATGGATACACTCCTCCCCTTAACGAACTTAATTCGGTTCATAATCGAAATTGTTATCCACAGAAAGTTAGCCATCAGACCTCACACCTTTGATTTTCATCTAAAATAATAGTTCCGTTCCTCTTTGTCAAGGAAAATTTTGGAGGGTAATTGAGGCACGGTAGAGGAGCTATTACTCACCTGGGTTTAACCCTTGTTTTTAGGAAGAAAAGTTGTTGACAAGGAAGGGATCTGAGCTTTCCTTTTCTCCCTATGGCCTGGTATCGGAGAAACTTCATCTTGGGGGTTTTAAACGGCGCCCTCTTTACCTTGGCTTCAGCCTTTATCAGGGGCTCCTCTATCCTCCCTGCTTTCCTCTCCCAATTGACCTCCTCCAAGGTTCTTATCGGCCTTTCCTCCAACTTGGCCTCCATAGGCTGGTTGCTTCCCCAGATGTTAGTGGCCGGACTGGTAGGACACAAGGGAAGAAAGCTCCCCCTCTATATCTGGATGGCTGGCCTCCGAAGCCTCTTCTTCGGTGGGGTGACTGTATCCATCTTCCTCTTTGGTGAACAGAGGGAACTTCTGCTCTGGCTTTTCTTCGTCCTCTTCACCCTTTATGCTGTAGCTGGGGGAATTGCGGGAGTACCCTTTATGGAGATCGTAGGAAAGACAATTCCTTTGGAGAAAAGGGGATCTTTTTTCGGAATGAGAATATTCTTTGGGGGCCTCTTGGCAGTGGGAGGGGGAGTGGTGGTGACGATGATAATGGGTCGGTTCTCATATCCCACCAACTTTGGCCTCATCTTCACCTTAGCCCTTATCTGCATAACCTTAGCTCTCCTCTTTTTCTGTTTTGCCAAGGAACCATCGCTGCCCGGGGAGGGAAGAAGTTTTCGGGAGTCGCTCCTCAAGGGTCCCCAGATATTCAAAGGGGATACCAACTTTCGCCGGTTCTTCTTGGTAAGGATGCTGTTGGGCTCTTATCTTCTGGGGATGCCTTTCTATGTGCTCTATGCTCAGAAGGTTTTAGGAGTTGAAGACAAAGTGATTGGGGTCTATCTCTCCTGTGAGATGGTGGGGATGATCTCCTCCAATGTGGTTTGGGGCAGATTAAGCAACAGGAGGAGCAACAGGTTGGTCCTCAGCCTCACCTCCTTCATGGCTCTGCTCTCGCCCCTTTTGGTTATCCTTTTCCCCCTCTCCCCAACCATTATCTTTCAGTTGGCCTTCTTCTTTTTAGGAGCAACTGGCAGCGGCCTGAATATTGGCTACACCAACTACCTTTTGGAGATAGCCCCCCCGGAGGAGAGAGCAACCTATGTGGGATTTATGAATACCATTATTGCTCCCACCGTCTTCTTCTCGGCACTGGGCGGCTGGATAATAAACCTCTCTTCCTACACATTCCTCTTCGGCTTAGTGGGTGGGCTTTCCCTACTCTCCTTCCTGCTCTCCCTGGGCCTGCAAGAGAGGAGGGGAACTCCGAAACCTAAAAAGGCAACAAGCTACGATGAGCCATAGGGTAAATCCCCTGAATCCCGGGGGAGGCTCCTTCCTTGCCAATAAGCAATGAGTAGATCCAGGGCATAGGCCTGCCATTCCCCCCACTTACTCTGAGCCAGGGCAAAGATCTCCTTAGGTTTGGGTCGGAGGGTGCCCAAATAGAGCATGCCTAAAAGTTTTTGCACATAGCCGTCTACGAAGCCAAGGTTAAACCTTCTTAGCCCGTAGATCTGGACAACCCTTGCGGTATATTCCCCAATCCCTTTTAAGGATCTGAGGGCGGCGATTCCCTCGGCAGGGGAGGTTCGCCTCAGTTCCTGCAAAAATCTAGGACTCAGATGTTGGGCCACCTCACGGATGAACTTTGTGCGATAATAGAGACCCATTTCCCTAAGGACATTTTCTTCCGCAGTATGAATGTCCTTTGGGAGGGGGAAGGCATAGACCATATCGCCCCCAATCTCCTCCTTTCTTCCTAAAGCTCTGATTAGCTTCTCCCGCATGGAGAAGAAAACCTGGGCACTACAGTTTTGGCTAAGCATAGCCGAAATGATTGCCTCATAAAGGGTAGGGGTAGCCTTCAACCTATACCCAGGGAGGGCCAACAAGGCCTGCTTAAGGTTTTCATCCCCCTTAGCTAATTCGTAAATTGGGGAAAGGTCATCTTTCAAGCCCAGGCAGTATATCACCCTCTCCCTTAACCAAGCAATCTCCTGGGGAGAGAGGATAGAATTTGACTCCAAACCGAGCAGAAGCTTGCCTTGTCTGGTCTTTAGCCTAAGCCTGATTACCCTCTCCCCACAGAGAACCCCCTGGATATACTCGCCATCTACCTCCATCCAAGGGGCATACCTATATCCCACCCTCATACAGTCGAGATCAAAACGGCAGCGGAGGAAAGCGGTCAAGTCCATTTCCACCTGGTGAGGAACCCTCATCTCTTCCCTCCAGCCCAGATGCTTGAGGAAGTCCGCTGTAGGGGAGGAATGACCTCCTTTCCCAGGCCAGAGTTCAGGTGGCGGGGGATTCTCCTTCCCAGCCAGAAAAACCCAGAGCTGCTCCCCAGGCTAAGGGTGCTTATTATCCCCCAGAGGAACAAGGGATAGCCCTTTAAGTAGTCTAAGGCAAATCCCCCTACAAATGGGCCCAACGAGCGACCCACGGCCTCAATGAGACTGAAGACGCCCATATATCTCCCTCGGCTGGCGCTTGGTGAAAGGTTAGCTACCATGGTCATCGCCGCTGGAGAAAAGGTTATCTCCCCCAGGGTAATCACCACCATAGAGACTACCAAGGAGGGGAAACCATTTGCCAGGCTTACCGAGAAGTAACCCAAACTGTAGAGGAGGGCGCCAAAGGCCATATCCGTCGTTATGCGAAACCTGCGCAGCCAGGAGGAGAAGGGATACTGGAAGAGGACAACCATTAGGCCGTTTGTAGTAAATAGATACCCCAATTGAACCTTCGATATGCCCACCCTGTCCACGGAGAAAACGGCAAGGGTAGAGATCATCTGAGAAGTAGCTACAAAAAGGATTAGGCTTATCAGGCAGAAGCCAAAGAAGTTACCATCCTTATGTATGGCAATAAGGTCCTTAATGGCGAAGTCTCCCCTCTTCCCCTTCTGAAGTGATTCTTGGGTGAAAAGGCCGATTAGCAGGGCGGTAGCCAAGCTACAGAAAGCAGTAAAGAGGAAAAGGGTAGAGTAGGAGAGGGTAGCAAAGATACCTCCCAGGGCTGGGCCTAGGGCCCACCCTGCATTCACCCCTACTCTAATTAACCCGTAGGCCTTCACCCTCTTCTCTTGGGGGACAACATCGGCAACCATAGCACTGGAGGCCGGCATAAAAACCGAACCGAGAAAAGAACTCACTACCAAGGCCAGACCGAGAACACCATAGGGGGCTTTTACCAAGACCAGATAACTCATCCCCATATAGGCTAATGCCCGTAGGCACATAGAGCTTATCATCACCTTCCTTCGCCCCTGTGTATCGGATAGCTCTCCTCCCAGGATAGTGCCCAAAGCCCTGGAGCCAGCCGAAATCATAAATATAGTCCCTACTACCCTCATCTCTACGCCCAGCTCCTGATAGAGGTAAAGGCTCAAAAAGGGCATGGCTACTGAAAAGCCCATAGCGGCCACAAAACGGGCGGCAAAGAGAATCCATACCCGAGAATCATACTCTTTGAGGAGGCCCTTTATCACACCACTCCCTCAGAAATATATTCGATTGAATAGATAAACAATTGGCCTCCGGAAATCAACACTAAACTACTACCGCCTAAAGGCGGTAGGTTTATGGGGTAGCCATAGAAAATT
>JAOZPP010000036.1 GCA_029932675.1 bacterium | reverse complement strand
ACCCGAGGGGGTTAAACCCTTCTCTCATGAGCCGACTTTTTCAGCAACCTCTTTGTGGAGGTTGCTGGATAAGATGCCCGGCTGGTGGTGCCACAGTGGAATACCATAATAATACGCTGATTGGTAATTCATCAACATCGGCTGGTGGTGGAGCAGGAACATACATCGAGATGGAATCCGGAACAATAAACTTCTCAGGTAATATTCATACATCAAATACCTCAGCTTGGCAGGGCGGAGCACTATGGATTTCAAACAATGGTGGAACGATCAATATGTCTGATAACACATTTACTAACAATGTCTCGGGTCAAGCGGGTGGAGCGGCGAATATCTTTCTTGATAACGGCGTTGCAACGCTGGATCATAATGTCTTTAATGAAAATGAAGCGGGTGAAGCAGGTGGTGGGATATGCTTATCGACAACAACTGGCACTCTCAATATATTTAATAACACCTTTTATGGAAATACTGGGGCCGATGGTGGCGATGTCTATCTATACTTTGACAATGCATCATCAAGTGCTAACTTCTATAATAATATCCTCTACAATAGCTCATTACCAGCTTTATCCTTTTCAGGAGAACAAACAGTAGTGGCAACATATTCAGATATAGAAGGAGGAACAGGCCAGCCATGGTTTGGCACGGGATGTATCGATTCTGATCCTTTGTTTGCAGACCCAGCAGGTGGCGATTTCAATCTTACCTGGGCTAACTTTCCAGTGCCTGACAGCACAAGATCACCTTGTATAGACGCAGGCGATCCTGCTTCTCCTCTTGACCCCGATAGTACAGTTACTGATATGGGGGCTTTCTACTTTGACCAGACTTCCGGAATTGAAGATAATTATTCTGGTTACACAAAAAGCTATTTTAGGTTATATCAAAATTACCCCAACCCGTTTAATTCATCCACCACAATAAGATATTCCCTATGTAAACCAAGTTGTGTCACAATCCATATTTATAACATAAGTGGTCAGTTGGTTAAAACCCTTGCTAATGATTACAAGGTTGTTGGTGACTATGCCATTGTCTGGGATGCTAAAGGCATTAGATCAGGTATCTATCTCTGTCAACTGAAGACGAATGGTTTCCAGGCGACGAAGAAACTGGAGCTGATAAGATAAAATTAACCAATAGAAGGTTTGCCCCCATTTCGCTAGATAAGGATTTAAGTAGTTTCTAATAGGCTGTAACAAAAAAGTTGTCCCCTAAACCGCACAACTCCTTCTATTCCCTTACCTACCTCTTATGCTTTTCTGGAGGATCTGATATTTTACATAGAGGAGCTTTGCCGCCGCATCGTAGCTAATCGTGGTTTGGGCCAGATTGGTCATCTCCAAGTCGATGTTGACGTCATTTATCCCGTTGAAGTAACCGGTTCCTGCATTCACTATCTTTGGCTTTACCTTTCGTATATCCAGTTGACCTATGGGTAGGTGATGAAGGTTAGTCCTTCTTCCCTTGAGCTTCCTCCCCTTCTTGAGCTTAGAGGAGAGGATATCCTCAAACTTGACTCTCTTTGCTCGAAATCCGGGGGTGGTTAGGTTAGCGATATTATTGGCGATTACCTTTTGCCGCAAGGCATAAACATCCATTCCCTTTTTTAGAGAGGGAATAGATGGATCATTGAAGATGAAATCACCCAGATTGACCTCCTTTTTAAGTAGTTGTTAAAAACCGACTTCTATGGATCAGGGGAAATCCTTCGAGGGTGATAGCACTGATCTTTGTCCTTCCGATCATTCCAATCAGAGGAGATGGAATAAAACCCCTTCTCAGTTCCTCTATGTCGAATTGCAAAATTCATACCTATATGGTTGCCGGATCTAAGGGGCCTTTTGGGTTGAGGAACTGAAGAGATACTAGTCTTCATAGGGTATGAGGTGGGGGTAAATTTTTCCTCCACCCGGTCTTATTTTCCCCTCCACCCCTCCTCCCTATATTCTTTGAGCTTGTTCCTCAGGGTGCGCACCGTTATCCCCAACACCTTGGCGGTCTTAGTGCGGTTTCCCCCCTCTGCCTCTAAGGTCTTCAAGAGAAGATTCTTCTCTACTTCCCTCAGGGAAAGGCCTACTAATCCGGAGAATGAGTTAGTTTTCTCCAGGCGGAGGTCATAGTGAAGGCTAAGATGTTCTGGTCTCACCTCCGGGACTGAGTTTAGTACAATGGCCCTTTCCATTTGGTTCTCCAGTTCTCTTACGTTCCCTGGCCAGTCATATTTGAGAAGGATCTCCATCGCCTCCTTAGAGATTGAGGACATCTCCTTGTGATATAGTTCCCTGTATTTCTTCAGGAAATATTCAGCGAGGAGTGGAATGTCATTTCTCCTCTCCCTCAGTGGGGGCAAGTTAATCTTCACTACATTTAGCCTGAAGAAGAGGTCCTCCCTGAACTTCCCTTCCTTTATCGCCTCTTTGAGGTTCTGGTTCGTAGTAGCTATTACTCGCACGTCAACCTTTATTGGCTCTGAACCCCCAACCCTGTAGAATTCGAACTCCTGCAAGACCCTCAGTAGTTTCGCCTGTAGTCCGAGGCTCATCTCCCCGATCTCGTCTAAGAGGATGGTCCCGCCATCAGCTAGCTCGAACTTACCCTTCCGCCGGGAGATGGCCCCGGTAAATGCCCCCTTCTCGTGGCCGAAAAGCTCCGACTCCAAGAGGTTATCAGGCACAGCAGCGCAGTTTATGCTAATGAAGGGGTTCTCCCGGCGAGGACTTACCTGGTGAATGGCCCTGGCTACCAGTTCCTTTCCCGTGCCGCTTTCCCCTTGGATAAGGACGGTGGAATGGCTCTGAGCGACTAAGTCAATCAATTTGTAAACCTCCTGCATCTTCTTGTCTTTTCCTATCATCATTCCATAACCCGCTTGGAGGTTCAATTGGCCTCTCAACCTTTTGTTCTCCTCTCTTAGCCTCTGATAGTCTAAGGACATCTGAACGGCTGTTTCTAATTCTTCGGCGGAAAATGGCTTGCGTAAATAGTTTGAAGCACCCTTCTTTACTGCCTGTACAGCTCCCTCGATTGTGGCGTAGGCGGTCATCATTACTACCTCTGTAGAAGGGGAGATCTTCTTTAGATGAGAGAGCAGCTCCAGCCCGCTGAGATCGGGCAACTTTATGTCAAGAATAGCCAAATGGTACGGCTTTTTCTCTACCATCTTCTTGGCTTCGCCCCCTTTGGACGCGGTCTCTACAATGTAGGACCCCTGTGAAAGGGTCTGATAGATAAATTCCCTCATCAGAGGGTCATCCTCAACTACAAGAAGATTTATGGGTTCCAAGGTTTCCTCCTTTTCACTATTTGTTCTTCCGGGAGCGGAGATTTGAAGACCTATCCCTAATTTTTGTGGGGCTTTTTTCAGAGGAAGAGGGAAGGGGAAAGTACAGGGAGACAGTTGTTCCCTTTCCCACCTTACTCCGAAGGGATATTTCTCCCTGATGAGCTGATACTATTCTTCTTACTAAAGCCAGTCCGAGCCCTGTTCCCCCTTCTCTTTTGCTGAAGAATGGTTTGAATATTTGGTCCTTAAACTGAGGAGGGATACCACAACCAGTATCGGAGATAGAGATGGAGGCCCTTTCCCCTCTGCGGAAGGTCTTTATTACTACCTTTCCTCCTTGGGGCATAGCCTGCACTGCATTGAGGAGAAGATTGAGAATAGCTTGTCTCAATTTTAGGCTATGACCTTCTATCTTCATCCCTTTCCCCTTCATCTGGCTCTCTACCGCTATCTTCCTTAGATCTGCCTCTTGAGCTAAGAGGGTGAGTGCCTCTTGGGCTATTAAGTTTAAATCGACCAACTGTTTTGGTTGGGGTTGAGGGCGGGTGAAGTCCAGGAGGTCATTTACCAACTTGTCTATATTGGCTATCCCCTCAGCTATATGGGTTATTAACCTCTCTTGGGACTCCTCTCTTGCCTCTCTCTTAAGGAGACTGGCAAATCCCTTTATCCCCCCTAAGGGGTTTTTTATCTCATGGGCGACTTGTGCTGCAGCCTCTCCCACCTCGGCTAAAGCCATTTTTTCCTGCACTGGGGAGAGATCTTGAAATATGTCTACCCACCCTAAGAGTTCTCCTGCCTCGTTGATAACCGGGGAGATCTTTGACTTTATGGAAACCTTTTTGCTCCCAATTGAGGTTTCCCTCTCCTGGGTTGCAGGTGGGGGGTCAACCCCCCAGATCTCCCGGTAAAACCTTCCTATGACCTCTTCCCTTTGGTAACCGGTAATCCTTTGAGCTGCTGGGTTGAACTCGATTATCTGTCCTTCCCGGTTTAGAATGACCAGGCCGTTCTCCAACTCCTGGAGGATGGTCTGGGTGAAATATCCCTCTTCGGTCAAGGGGCAAATTCCTCCCCTTAATTTTTTATTCAGTTTCCTTACTACTTGAGGCAAGTTTGGCCCTTCTTTGTAGGCGGTCGAGTTTAAAAAGCCAGTGGGTAAGCCTCTCCCTGTCCTTGTGGGTTATGATTAAGAACTCGATTGCAGCAGCCAGTTCATTTTTATCTTGACCTGTGAGCCTCTTTACCTGGCCCAGGGCAGGGATCGGTTCTTCCTCGGGAAGGAGTATCTCTAATTTGAACTTCTCCTCCTCCTTGATCTCTCCTTTATGGAATCCCAATAGTAAGATTCCCCTATTGCTGATGTCTTTACTTGTTTTTAAAGCCTCCCCCCTTGGGGTAAAGCAACGCACGTTTATCTTCTCCTGAAGCCTAAACCCTCCCCTGGTTACTGTTTTCTCCGTGAAGTCTTGAGGAATGGAGAGGAGAATAGCCGGATTTTCATTTTGATAATTAAGATCTAATACCCTTGTTTGAAAGAGGCAGACAGACTTATTTGTGAGAAGCCTAATCCTAATTTTTTCTCCCATTTTCACCCTAATTGGATTCCCCTTTTCGAAGGGGGGGGTAACCTTCAATCCCTCTTTGTTTATCCCTTTTACCCGCACTGGATAGTTCCTTCCCTCGACTTCCATGAGGAGAAGTTGATTACGTTTGAATAACATTTTCCCCTCTTTCACGAGCATTTCAGTCATTGTGATTTCTCATCGCCCAAATTCTTGGGTAGGTGAGGTAGATGTAGCTCCTTGACCCAGTGAATTATTGCTTCCTCATCATCGTTTTTAAGCAAATAATATACCAAGTTCCTTTAGGATGATAATTTACAGATAGGCAATAACTTACCACTGGAGGGAAATTTTTGCCTCCAAAATAATTGGGGCAAAAAGCTACAAAAGAAATTCTCCAATTGGTTAGTTAGTTTTTTTATAAGGGGTTTCTTCAATGTGGGGCTTTTTTCCCCATGAGGCACTATGCCTCAGGAGAAGAAAGTGCTAAAGTTTCCTTTCAATCTGCCGATATATGGATAGGGGAAGGATAGTGAGTGGGAGTGTGCCGGGATGGGGACTTCGATCTGGATAGGAGTAACCATCGGCCCTGATTAGAGGAGGGAATAAGATGCTGGAGACAGTGAAGGTCCCTCAGAAACTGGAACCTATCTTTAGAAAGGCCGAGGGGTGTGTGAGGAGGTATTTCAGCCAGAAGAGGGAGTTGGCTTCTGAGGGGAGGATCAGTGTTCTTGATCAAAGGTATATATTGGTCCGTGCAGCGGCAATGTCCGTTGAGTTTTTCGATACTGTAAAGGACTTATATAAAGGCGACGAAAGGGAAGATGCTCTGAAGATAGCCAGAAACCTCCTCTTTGATATAGCTCACTCCATCGGCAAGGCGGATGCGAAGGAGTTCCATAAGAAGATGGGGCTGAAGAATCCTGTGGAGAAGCTATCCGCCGGGCCTATCCATTTCTCCTATACCGGTTGGGCATTTGTGGACATCCTTCCTGAATCCCATCCAATTGCCAATGAGAATTATTACCTCATCTATGACCATCCATATTCCTTTGAGGCCGACTCCTGGATAAAATCAGGGAGGAAGGTAAATTTCCCAGTGTGTATAATGAACGCCGGTTATTCCTCCGGTTGGTGTGAGGAGTCATTTGGCCTTGAACTAGTGGCCTCAGAGATTATGTGCCGGGCAAAGGGCGACGACCATTGCCGATTCATTATGGCTCCCCCAACGAAGATTGAAGGGTACATTAAAAAATACCTAAGAGAAAATCATCAAATTACTAAAGTAGCTGGAAGGTATGAAATTCCATCGCTTTATCTGCGGAAGCAATTAAAAACCCAACTCGATGCGGTGAAGGAGAGTGAGGAGAAGTATAGGACGCTGTTTGACAATATGAACGAGGGTGTGGCTCTACATGAAATCCTCTATGATAAGGAGAGGAAGCCCATCGATTATGTCATCCGGGATGTAAACCCCCAATTTGAATCGATCTTGGGGATAAAGCGAGAGAGGGCTATCGGACAGAGGGCAACAGCTCTTTATGGCACCAGGGAGGCTCCTTATCTGGAGACCTATTCCCAGGTGGCAAAGACAGGGGTGCCAGTGAAGTTCGAAGCATATTTCCCGCCCATGGAGAAATATTTCAGTGTCTCTGTCTTCTCCCTCCGCAGGGGGGAGTTTGGAACGATATTGACCGATATCACTAAGCGTAAAAGGATGGAGGAGGCGCTGCGGGTAGAGAAGGCATATTTTGAGCAGCTATTTGAAGGATCCCCGGAGGCGATTGTTGTGGTCGACGGGGAGAGCCGAGTACTTAGGGTAAACAATGGGTTTACTAAAATGTTTGGCTATGAAGCAGATGAGATACTGGGTAAACGGATTGATGAGCTTCTCGCGCCGCGAGATCTTAGTCGGGAGGCTTGCTCCTTGACTAAAAAGGTATTAGCCGGGGGAGAAATTGCCTTAGAGAGTGTGCGTCGGCGGAAAGATGGCTCACTGGTGGATGTCTCCATTCTGGGCACGCCGATCAAGCTTACCGGTGGACAGGTGGCTGGTTATGCCATCTACCGGGACATCACCAAGCGCAAGCAGGTAGAGAAGGAGAGGGATAGGTTAGAGAGCCAACTCCGCCAGGCCCAGAAATTGGAGGCTATTGGCACTTTGGCTGGCGGGATCGCTCACGATTTTAACAACCTTTTAGGAGGCATTCTTGGCTACTCTTCCCTACTCCTGAGTAAATTGCCCTTAGAAGATCCCCATCGGAAGTATGTGGAGCTTATCGAGAGGGCAAGCAGTAGAGCTGCAGAGTTGGTAAACAGGCTGTTAGGGTTTGCCCGTCAAGGCAAGTATGAGGTCAAACCCGTGGATATCAATCAGCTAATCAGGGAGGTGGTGGAACTGCTTGTGGCCTCCATGGATAAGAAGATCAAAATCATCGCTGATCTATGTGAGGAGAAACTCATTACCAAGGGGGACCCAAGTCAACTGGGGCAAGTTCTCATGAACCTTTGTGTAAACGCTCAGGACGCTATGCCTGATGGCGGAGAGTTGACCATCTGTTCCCAGATAATTCATTTGGATGAGAGGTTTGTCTCCGAACATTTGGGTTCAACTCCCGGAGACTATGTGCGTGTAATCGTCTCCGATACTGGTATGGGGATGGATGAGGAGACTAAGGCCAAGATCTTCGATCCATTCTTCACTACAAAGGAACGAGGCAAGGGTACAGGATTAGGCCTATCCATGGTCTATGGCATTGTGAAGAACCATGGTGGGTATATCTCCTGTAATAGCAGGTTGGGGAAGGGAACCACCTTTGAGATTTATCTTCCCCTTTCTGCAGAGGAATCACCCCAATTTCAAGAGGAGAAGATAGATATGGTAACTGGATCAGCATCCATTTTGGTAGTCGATGATGAGGAGATCCTCCGCGAGCTGATGAAAGAGATTTTGGAGGATTTGGGATACGAGGTGCTCTTAGCCTCTGATGGGCAAGAGGCAATAGAGCTATACCGGAAATATCTGGCGAAGATAGATCTGGTGATTGTGGATATGATAATGCCTAAGATGGGAGGAAGGGAGACCTACCAGGAGCTGAAGAAGATCAACCCGAAGGTGAAGACATTGCTGGCCAGTGGTTATTCCCGGGATGCGGCTGCTCAGGAGATTTTGGATTTAGGGGTAAATGACTTTCTCCATAAGCCATTTTCCTTAGAAGAGATATCCAAGAAGGTAAGGAAGGTCTTGGATGGTTAGCCCCTCTTTCCCGGTGAAGGAGGTATTATGTATCTGTTTTGGTGGATTTTAGCTCTGTCCACCTCTACTTTTAGGTATGTATAGGGGGTAAGGAAGATATGGCGGAAAATAGTGATTCTCAGTTAATCCTCGTTGCTGATGACTCGCCCCTCAATCTTACTCTCTTACGGAGAGCATTGCAGAAAGAGGGTTATAGGATATTGGAAGCTAAAGATGGGATTCAGGTGTTGGAGCTTGTTGAGGAGGAGACTCCCGACCTGTTTTTGTTAGATGTAATCATGCCTAGAATGGATGGATTCGAAACCTGCCGAAGGATAAAGGATGATCCCCGCTTCAAACTTGTTCCGGTGATATTTTTAACTGCCAAGACGGGAAAAAGGGACAAACTACTTGGCCTTGAACTTGGGGCCAGCGATTATGTAGGTAAGCCCTTTGATATCAGTGAACTTATTGCCAGGGTGAGGACTCAATTGAGGATGAAGAGCCTCTATGAGGAGAACCTTTCCTATCAGCAGGCGCTTCTGGAGTCCCAGCGGGCGACAAGCATAAAAACCCTTACCAAAGGTATTGCCCACAATTTTAACAACCTGTTGACTGGAGTTACTGGTTACCTTGAGTTAGCCATCAGTCAACTTGACAAAGGTGATCCGGTGCTCAGAGGCCTCCTTAAAGCGCGGAGTGCTGCCCATCAGATGCAGGAGGTTACCAAACTGCTCCATGAATATATTCGTCCTGATTTCAATACCAGTGGGCAGGAACTTATCTCCCTGCAAACGGTTTTGCAGCAGGTGATTTCCCTCGTTGGGGCAAGTGAAAAGTCGGTAGCAGAGGCGGTTTCTCTTCACCTCCCAGAAGAGTCCCTTATCGTTCATGGAGATCCCTATAGGCTTGAACAGGCTTTGGTGAACCTCCTGCAGAACTCCTTTGAAGCGATTGGAGAAGGGGGTAAGATCCAGATTCAAGTGAGAAGAGGAGTTGTAAGGGGGAGGGGCTATATACTTATAGAGATCCGCGATAATGGGAGAGGAATCCCAAAGGAACTTTTGCCCATTGTCAAGGAACCCTTTGTGACCACTAAAAAGACGGTGGGTGTGGGGCTCGGGCTTACTGTTGCGGAGCGCATCGTTAAAGAACACGATGGAATTTTGGAGATAACCAGCCAGGTCAACAAGGGAACAAAGGTCTCCCTTTACTTGCCGGAGAGGGAAGTTACTAATGGAGGGTAGGACCTTAGTCCCGCTTCTTTTGCCATCCATTGGGTTGTATCACCTTATGCGCACGATGAAGAATGTAGTCGTTGGTGAGCGGTGGAATGTTTTCGGGATAAAAGGTGAAGGCACCCTTAATTATATACTGAGGTGGTCGTTAACCTCTTTCGTCATTGGCACGGCGAGTGGAGTGGTGGTTTACCTTTTTAAGAGGGGCGTCTTCTTTTTCTATCAGCTCCCAGCACGGGAGCTCTTCGTTTACGCTGGGCCAGCTTTGGGAGGGCTAATAATAGGCCTGCTCTTTTATCGGATGGAACCTGGGGCAAGGGGTGAAGGAGTACCCAGCTACATCCGCGCTGTCAACGAAAAGGGTGGGTTTGTCCCCCTGAGGCTTACGCTTCTTAAATACCTCGCTGGGCTATTTACCCTTGGTTTGGGGGGGAGTGGAGGTTTTGTTGGCCCAATGGCCTTGGTAAATGGTGGGGTTGGATCATTCTTGGCGAGGAAACTAAAGACCCTTTCTCCTCCTTTTAGCCTAAGGAAGGAGGAGTTGGATACAGCGACAGTGTGTGGGGTAGCTGGAGCGTTGGGGGCCCTGTTGAAGGCCCCGTTGGGGGGTGGGATCTTTGCAGTGGAGATACTCTATGCTGCTTCCATAAACTATCGGAAGTTGTTCCCAGCGATCTTATCCAGCGCTTTAGGGTACACGATGTTTGGTTTGATTACCGATTTTGGCCCTTCCTGGGGGAGAAGACCTTTTTCCTTTCGCCCCAGTGAGATCCCCCTCTTCTTGCTGGCCGCTATCCTCAGTGGTTGGATAGGTCTCCTTTTTATCACCATTTACGAGAAGGTATCTGCCTTCTTTGAGAGGGTAAGGATCAGCGATGGCCTCAAGCCCGCCTTGGGGGGAATTGGTTGTGGACTCCTTGGTTTGGTTGTGGGGATAGAGGTGATCGGGGTGGGTGCTGACACCCTTAAGGAGATCCTCCAGCCAAGATCCACGTTTACCACCTTTGCCCTTTTCTCCATAGTCCTTCTTGTGCTGGGGAAGATGGCCACTACTGCCCTGACCATTGGTTCTGGGGGGAGCGCTGGCTTTACCTTTCCCTCTATAATGCTGGGGGCTTTGGCCGGTGATCTGGTGGCTACTTCCTTTGGGGTGACCGATTCCGGTATGCACTTAGCTCTCATCGTTGTTGGGATAGCAGGTTCCTTAGGGGCAATACTAAATGTTCCCATCGCGAGCATCGTGATCTGTATAGAGATGTTTGGTTTTAACTTTGGTTTGCCGGCTATCTTAGGAGGGGTAATCGGTTATATGGTTGGCCGGCCGAAGGTCATCTACGACTACACTTCAATCACGGCCAAACCTTGAAGGGAGAAGATAGGCCCCCTTCTTGCCCAGCGTTATCTAAACCTTTCCTTAATTTTAGGGTCCCCATTCTGCCAGACCAGCAAAAACTAACTCTGAGGGTGCTGGTACCGATTGTAGGGAATAATCTCTGCTAAGCCTCTTCCCACTTTAAGGATCCCATAATATCGCCAACAGATCTCTTATAAATCCCTTGACAGAAAGGTAGAGGACACTTATATTTGCCCCGATGGCTGGAAATTTGGGTTTTCTACAGAAATTCCTGAATGTTAGGGAGGGTTTGAGCCCCTCTGTGCTGGTTAGGATTTAAGGGCGAAGGGAATCAGGGGGTAGGTGTAGATGTCAGCTAAGGGGAAGAGGACCCCGTTTTATGAGCTACACGCCAAGGTAGGTGCCAAGATGGTGAACTTCGCGGGGTTCGCTATGCCCATTTACTACCGCAGCATAGTTGCCGAACACCGGAGGGTAAGATCCTCTGTGGGGATGTTCGACCTCTCTCATATGGGGGAGATCGAGGTGAGGGGGCCAGAGGCCCTGCAATTCGTGCAGAAGGTAACCACCAACGATGCCTCTAAACTTGCCCTCTACCAGGTACAATACTCAGCTATGTGTTATCCTAACGGGGGTATTGTAGACGACCTTCTGGTCTATAGGTTAAGGGACTGTTTCCTATTTGTAGTTAACGCCTCCAATATAGAGAAGGACTTCCAGTGGTTACAGGAAAACCTGGAGGAGGATGTGGAGGTAAAGAATAGAAGCGATCAGACCGCGCTTCTGGCCATTCAGGGACCAAGGGCAAGGGATGTTCTGGCCAAGTTGACAAAGGCCAATTTGAATGGGTTAGGCTATTATTGGGCAACCGAAGGGGAGGTAGATGGGGTGAGGATGCTTTTCTCTCGCACGGGCTACACTGGAGAGGATGGCTTTGAGCTCTATTTCCCCCCCCACTATGCCTCCCAGCTTTGGACGTCGGTGGTCGAGGCAGGAAGGGAATACGGGATAGAGCCGATAGGCTTGGGGGCGAGGGATTCCCTCCGTTTAGAGATGGGTTATTGCCTCTATGGGAATGATATAGATAGGACCACTACTCCATTGGAGGCTGGGCTTGGTTGGATAACTAAATTAGAGGCCAAGGATTTTATTGGTAAGGAGGCCCTTTTGGACCAAAAGGAGAAGGGGATAAAGAGGAAGTTAGTGGGCATTGAATTGGAGAATAACTCCTTTCCTCGCAAGGGCTATCCCATTTTGCTCGATGGAAAGCAACAGGGGACCATCACCAGCGGCATCTTTTCCCCTTCTTTAAACGTTGGCATTGCTATGGGCTACCTCCCCACCGAAGCTTCAGCCTTGGGGACAAAGGTTCAGGTGGAGGTTAGGGGAAAGATGGTTGAGGGGAGGGTTGTGAAGCGGCCATTTTACACCTATGGATCCCATCGATGAGAAGGATCGATCTCTACTTTACTCCGGGTGAGGTTTCTGAGGATGAGCTTAGCGGGAGGACGGTAGTTGTCGTTGATATCCTGCGGGCAAGTGCCTCTATAATTAGGGCTCTGAAGAACGGATCACGGGGGATAATCCCCACTCAAAGTGCAGATGAGGCAACAGAGCTGGCCCACTCCTTGGGGAGGGAGAATGTTCTGCTCTGTGGGGAGAGAGGGGGGAGGAAGATTGAGGGGTTCGATCTGGGCAACTCTCCGCGGGAGTTCAAGAGGAACGTGGTAGAGGGAAAGACCCTCATCTTCGCTACTACTAATGGATCGAAAGCAATTGCCCAAGCGCAAGGGGCAAGCACCCTTGTGGTGGGCTCATTTCTTAACTTCCAGGGGTTGCTTCGCTATCTATCCAGAATCGATACCGATCTAACCATTGTTTGTGCCGGAAAATTGGGGAAGTTTGCCGTTGAGGATGCAGTGGGTGGAGGGATGTTTGTCGATCATCTGCAGGCAGAAGAGCTTAATGATGGAGCCTTAGCTGCCCAGGCACTTTATCAGAGGTATTCTCAGGACATATTGGGTATGTTGCGTAACTCAAGCCATGGCAGATACCTCATTGAATTGGGTTTCGAGGAGGACGTCTCCCTTTGTGGTCGCCTCAATTCGGTCAATCTAATTCCTAAAATGGAGGAGGGGAAGCTAGTGAAGATGACCCGGTAGAGGTAGTGTTCGATTTTCGCACAGAAAGGTTTCCTTCATTTAACCTTCAGAAAATCCAGCTATTAAGCTGGATTTTCTTTTTATACCCCTATGCAGATGGCCTAATTTCAATCAGGCGAAAGATTTGAAAACCAGATGAGGTTCTATATCCTCTTGAAAATAGGGGATTTATTTAAATGACTCCAAATGGAGAAATGGCACAGAATTTGCAAAAATAAAGGAAAAGAAAGGTGCTAACGGGGACAAGAAGATTAGGAGAGGAGGTAGGGGAATGTTCGATAAGATAACCCAATCCCTATCCCAACTGGAGGAGGTGAAGGAGACGGTCTTTTCCTCCCCGGAAGGAGTTGTTTTGGGTCAAGGTGGAAAGGGATATCCCGAAGAAACGGCAGCACTTGCTGTATTTGTTGCCCAGATGGCCTCAAAGGTGGGGGAGAAGTTGCAGTTGGGGAAGTTCGAAAAGGGATCCTTTCATGGCTCGGGCAGGAGGATGTTGATCTATGATATGGAGGGAAACTACCTTGGCCTATCCCTCAAACCTGAGGCATCCTTATCACTTGTAGAGGATCGGGTCGAGGCAGGAATGGGAGGTAAAGAGAGGAGATGAAAGGGATCTTGAAGGACATAAATGCTATGGTTGGGGTGGAGGGTTCCTTTGTGGCCGATGGAAAAGGCGAAATACTCTCCTCGGTGGACAAGAATAATTATCCCGAGGAGTCCCTTAAGGCTGTGAGCTGGGAGATAATTCAGACGGTGAGGTCGCTGAGGTTTGCCCAGGTTAACCCTGAGGAGTTTGACCTTTGCTTTGCCAAAGGGAGGGTAATAGCTAGGGTTATTGGATCTGGGATGTTAGTCATATTGTGCAGTAAAGATATTAACATCCCCCTTTTAAACCTTACTGTAGATGTGGCTGCCAAGAGGATAGAGCAGTCCTTGGAATCGGCTAAGGCTCCCCGGATAGAGCCCCAGGAGTTGAAGGTGGAGTATATGAAGGGTTTGGCCCTGAAGGGGGGACAGATCTGGGTAGATGAACAGCTAGTAAAGGGGTGGAGCCTGGAGGGGGAGGGAAAGGTTCACCGAGCCTCTGTGCGTAAGGGGGGGAAGGTAAGGGTTTTTAGGGTTATGCATAAAAAGGGATTGGGAAAGGTGGTGAGAATGATTTCCCATGATGCCAGGAGGTTAGGTGCCAAAGAGGGAGATGTGGTTCAAGTCTATGTTTGAGGCCATCTCCTTAAGGCTAAGTTTAGGAGGGGAATAGATGAGTAGGGCTAAAAACAGAGTTCTGATTGTGGATGATGAGGAGACGCTCACTTGGGGGATGTCTAAGAGCCTCTCCAAGGCCCATGGAAACTTGGAAGTCCTCACGGCGACCACTGGCGATGAGGCGCTGGAGGTCCTGGAGAAGAATCCAATTGACCTGGTGATCACCGATATCAGGATGCCGGGGATGGATGGATTGAAGCTCTTGAGTAGGATAAAAGCTACCTATCCTTCCATTGATGTGATTGTGATGACTGCTTATGGATCCCCACAGATTCAGCAGAAAGCCGTTACCTCTGGTTCGCTCTATTATATAGAGAAGCCATTTGAGATGGAGGAGATGGAGGAGTTACTTCACAAGGCATTAAAGAAGAGAAGGCCATCTAAGAAGGCCATTCAAGAGAAGGGAAATGGCCTCCAACTTAATGACATAATCCAGATAAACTGTCTGGGGAAACTTACTTGTGCCCTGAAGGTCTCCTTTAATGGAGAGGAAGGGGAGATCTACTTTCAGGGCGGTGAGATAACCCATGCCCGATGTGGGGAATTGGTGGGCGAGGAAGCATTCTTCAAGTTATTGGGTTGGCAAGAGGGTAAGTTTGAGACAAGGGATCAATTCCAGCCTCCCCCCAGGACGATCTATGCTGACTGGCAAGCCCTCCTTCTTCGGGGGAGTCAAATCCTTGATGAGAATATGAAAGCCGAGCAGATAAAGTATGAAGAGGATAGGGTAGACGCGGCCCCTCACATAGAGGAATCAACCATAGATGAGCCGAACCGCTCCATAGAGGGAGATCCCCAGAAGGAACCCTCCTCCGAACAACAGCCTTCACCTCGAGAAGTAGCCCCGCCAGAAGGTCTTCCTCAGGGGGAAGGGAGGAGCAAATATGCCGACCTTTCCTATAAGCTCAAAGGAATAGAAGGGGTAAAGGGGGCTGTTGTTGTGGCCAAGGATGGAGTTGTCTTAGGGTCAAGTTTAGAGGGTCCAGACTCCTCCCGCCTTACCGACCTCTGGGGGGCAACTTCGCTCTATTTAGGGGGGGCGATCTCTCAGGCCTCCGATCTTCTGGAGTTGGGCAAGCCAGAGTCTTGCTGGGTGGAGGTAAAGGATGGTAGGCTCCTCATCATGGAAGGGAGGTGCCTCTATTTTGGTCTCCTCCTTGAGGAAGGAGCTGAGAGGGGGAGGTTGGAAGAAGAGGCGAGAACCTTCTTAAAGGGTGAATGAGATGGAGGAGATAGTAAAGAGAATAGGGAGCATTCCTGGGATAATTGAGGTCTTCCTCAGTGACCGGGAAGGTAGGCTTTTGGCCTCCTCCCTGCGGGAGGGGGGAAGGGAAGGTAAAGTAGCTAAGGCCACATCCATTTTGGCCAGGTCTATCTTTGGTCTTGAGGGAATAGGGGAGAAGGTGGAGGAAGTAGAGATCAATTTCGGGAAGGAGAGGGCTCTCATCAAGAACTTGGAAAGGGGGTTTTTGTGTCTTTTTCACACCCCAAAGATAAACCCTGTTCTCCTTAGGCTTTCCACCGGGCTACAGATTCAAGATTTGAGGAATCAGTTCCAAGGAGAGGTCAGCCAGAAGGAGGTATTGGAGGTTGGGGATGCTCAGTGGTGGATGACCTTGGAAAAAGAACTAAAACGGGCAGTGGGCCCCATAGCTGGCTACATTTTGGAGGAGAAGAGGAAAAATTGGCCTGAGCCTCTCACTTCCGAGGAGAGAGAAAGGATTGTGAGGGAGATTTCCGAGGAGATCCCCACCGCGGAGAAGAGGGAGGAGTTTATAAGGGGAACCCTTAGAGGATTGGAATGAGAAAGCCACTGGTGATTAGTAGTATCCTATTGATAGCTTTTTTGGGGGGAGGAAGTGGGGGATCGATGGTATTAAGGGGAGATGCTGCCTGGAAGGGTGAGGTGGTGTTAGGGTCCACCCTAATTATACCCTCAGGGGTAACCTTGCGGATAGCCCCTGGTTCAGTTGTCAAGTTCGTCCCTAAGGATGAGAGGTTAAAGATACTCGTACTGGGGAAGCTAATAGCCAGGGGGGGGAATAAAGAGAAGATTAGCTTTACCTCCGCTTCGGCAAATCCTCAGATGGGGGATTGGTGGGGGGTTGAATTCAGGGCCTCAGATTCTGGCTCTGTCTTAGAGAACTGCTTAATTGAATGGGGCAACTATGGAGTCTATTGTTTGGCCTCCTCCCCTTTGCTAAAAAACGACAGCTTCTGTCACAATTTAAGATGTGGAATAAGCTGTATTAATCGTTCAGCCCCTTTAGTTGAAGGCTGCCAGATATGGGGAAACGGTGAGGTAGGGATCATTTGCAAATACCTCTCCCGCCCTGTGGTCAAGGGATGTCAGGTCAGGGAAAACCCATATGGGATTGTCATCCTCGATCAATCTTGCCCTTTCCTTGGTTCCTCAAGGGAAGATGGGGGCAATCTGATCTCCGATAACCTCAAGTATGATATTTACAACCTTTCCTCCCTTAAAATTCAGGCTAAAGGGAACTTCTGGACAGGAAACCAACCATCCCAGATCGATGAAAGGATATATGATGATGAAGAGGATGCCAATTCAGGGGAGGTTGACTTTGTTTCCCTTGCCTTCTCACCTGATTCAGTTGCCGGGTCCGCAGAGCTAATTGAGAAGGAGCCAGACCCTGTTGCCGTGGGAATTTTAGACAGCCTCCCCCGGGTCATCGAGCAACCGCCAGCTCCGATTGATGGAAGGTGTAAGGGGGAGGTGATCGTCAAGGCTTGGGTCGATGAAGAAGGGAAAGTTACGGAGACGGCTATGCTCAGCTCTAATCTTGATGAGAAATGTGCTGGTATAGCTCTGGAATTTGTGAAGGGGTGGAGGTTTTCCCCTGGTTGTTATCAGGGGAGGAGGGTAAGGTTTTGGACCACTATTCCGGTAGAATTTTCCGGGAGAGAAAGATGAGATTAGGACTAAGAGGAAAGATAACCCTCCTTGGTTTGGGTTTAACCTTCCTTGTGGCCCTCTCTGGTCTGGTGGGATATAGATACACCCACCAGAGGATATTGGCAGAAAATTTGCGGGAGAGGGGGGTGGTGTTGGGGAAGGATCTGGCCCTACAGAGCGAGGGATACTTGGTTCGAGGATCGGATATAGAACTGAGGGAATTGGTAGAAAGGTTTGCCGCCATAAAGGGGGTTTCCTATATCCTGATCACGGATCAGCAAGGGAGGGTCAGGGCCAACACCCTGCGGGATCAGAGGAGGATTGAACTCATCACCGAGGGGAACGGTGAGGGTAGCTCCCAGGTTACCCCCAAAGGGAGATATGAGCTTACCATCCCTATTCTGGAAGGGACCTTGGGAACCGTTTATCTCGGCCTCTCTCCTCTGGTTCAGAAATCAATGGATTACTGGATAATGGGGTTTCTTGGAGGGGCCCTTCTCTTCTCTTGGATATTGATCTTCCTCTTTGCCCAGAGGTTGTCTAAGAGGCTCCTCTGGTTGGCCCAGGTTACCGAGAGGGTGAGCTTGGGGAGTATGGAGGAGGGAATAACCATAGATTCCGAAGATGAGATAGGAAGGTTAGCCCAGGCAACCGATAGGCTGAGGATTAGCCTTCAAACGGCCTTAGAGAGGTTGGGGAAAGGAGCGAGTGTTGGACGAGCTTGAAGAAAGGATATTTACCTGTCAGAGGATTTTAGCCCAAAATCCCCACTCGACGATCTTTGCCTCCTTGGCTGATGCCTACCGAAAGAAGGGGATGCTGGACAAAGCCCATAAGGTCTGTGAAGCAGGACTTAAGGTTCACCCCCATTATGGCTTAGCCCACTTAGTTATGGCGAAGATACTCTTGGATATGAACCTTCTCGATGAGGCCGAATATGAGGTCGACTGGGTCAGTGAACACGGTCTCCCCTCAGGAAGTGTGGGTCTATTGAGGGCTAGTCTCCTTCTCAAAAGGGGTAAGATAGAGCAGGCCAAAGAGTTATTGGAAGAGCTTTCCCTTTCTCAGCCCGCAAATGAGCAGGTGATCGCACTTCTCAGGGTGGCTGAGGAGAGGGTTAGGTCCCAGAGGAAGGGGGGAAGGCTAATGGCTGAGGTGATAGCCAGCCTCTATAAGGAGCCAGGGGTAGAGGGGGTGGCCTTGGTGGATAGGGAGGGGCTCCTCTTTGGGGGAGATTGGGGGGAGGGGAGGCCCGAGGAGTTGGCTGTAGCCGGAGCAGCTATCTACAACTCCGCAGAGAACGGGATGAAAAAGATGGAGTTTGGGCCCACGCAGGAGATAGAGCTCACTACTGTGGCCCATAGACTCTGGCTTTTCGACTCCTCCTTTGGCTATCTGGTTCTCCTTACCGAGAAGAATGTTTCCCCCGCTTCCCTCAAACTCAGGGTGGGGAAGGCGATTGAAACCTTGAGGAAGAGTTAAAATGGAAGAAGCTCTGGCACAGTTGAATAAATTAAGTGGGGTGAGGGGAAGCATGGTCGTGGGGACAGATGGAATGGTAATTGCCTCTGAGGTGGAAGAGGGGATAGACCAAGAGGTCGTTGCCGCGGAGACGGTTTCCCTTCTGAAGACAGCAGAGAGATCCCTTTCCAAGTTGGATTCTGGGCCGGTGATCAAAGGGATGGTCTCTGGTCAGTGGGGGAGGGTGCTCTTTGTGGGGGCCGAGCTTGGGCTATTGGTTGCACTTACTGAACCGGAGGCCAACTTGGGGCTTGTCTGGCTGGAATTAAAGAACACCCTTCAGAGGCTAAATGCCAAACTTGGGGAGGAAGAGAATTGGTCTCCATAAATTATGCCTTTAGGGAGATTTCGTGTAAGATAGTCTATTATGGTCCCGGCCTTTCCGGGAAGACGACCAATCTCCAGTGGGTTCATCAGAAGATACCCCGGGAGCGGCGGGGGGAGCTAATCTCCTTAGCTACGGAGAAGGATAGGACCCTTTACTTTGATTTTCTCCCTTTAGATTTGGGTTCAATTCAAGGTTTTGCTACCAAGTTTCAGTTATACACCGTCCCGGGACAGGTCTACTACAATGCTACACGGAGGCTTGTCCTCCGGGGGGCTGATGGGATAGTCTTTGTGGCTGATTCGCAAAGGGATAAGCTAAAGGAGAATTTAGAAAGCCTGCAAAATTTAGAGGAAAACCTGAGCGAATATGGGTATAGGCTGGAGGATATTCCCCTGGTTTTCCAATACAATAAGCGCGACCTCCCGGATAGAGCATCTGTAGACGAGCTCAATAAACTCCTCAACTGGAGGGATGTCCCCTTCTTTGAGGCGGTGGCCAACAGAGGAGTGGGGGTTTTTGAGACCCTCAAATCCATTTCAAAGCTGGTTTTAGAGAAGACGACTCACCGGGATGCGATGCCCCCTCCCAGTCCTCCTCCCCCTCCTAAACCCGTCTCCCCTAAACAGGTGGAGCCCCATCACCCTTCTCCAGTTGCCAGAGCGGCCCCGGGTGAGGAATTACATCCCCACCGGATAAGCCCCTTGAGTTTTCACCCCCCGCAGAAGCCCATGCCGGTGAGGAAACAAGTAGAGAGCCCGCAGAGGAGGGGTTTTTTCCTCTGGCGGCTCTTCAGGTTTTGGAGATCTAAGAAATGAAGGGTAACCCCTTAGAGGGGACTTGCTGAGGTGCTCTAATCCCTATAATGCTACGTCCAAGAGAGGAGGCAAAAGTGAATGAGGGAATATCGGTTATCTATAAGGGGCAATTTGAGAGAATAAACGGGGTATTAAAGAAGCTTTTACGGGAGAGTGAGGCAAGGTGTTCACTTCTGGTTGACAAGGATGGCTATCTGATCGCCAAACAGGGTTTCACCCACTCCCTGGATACCACCAGTTTGGCCGCCCTCTTGGCTGGGAGTTTCGCTTCCACTAAGGAGATGGCCAAGCTCTTGGGAGAATCGGAGTTTAGTGTTCTCTTCCACGAAGGGAAGAAGGATAACATTTTAGTTTCTTTAGTAGGTGAAAGGAGCATTTTGGGCGTTGTCTTCGATGACCGAACAACCATTGGGATGGTCAGGCTTTATGTGCGGGAAGCCCAAGGGGAATTGGAGGAGATACTCACTGCTAAGTTTGAAGAGGGGGAGGGGATTGAGGTTGGATTCGCCAACCAAGCCGAGGAGAGGCTTGACCAGATATTTGGGGATTAGGGTAACAGGGTTCATCACTACGGATCTCATAGTGGAGTAAGGTTAGAGAAAATATAGCCAGGGGTTAATAGCCCCTTTACTGGTCGATAATATTTTTAGCCGGGTAGACTATTAGAGGAGGAGATTTGGCCAGCAAATTAGGTAGTCTGCTGGTGAAGGCAGGGAAGATAACCCAGGAACAACTGGAGAAGGCCCTCTCCATCCAGAAGGAGAAGGGTGGGAAGATAGGTCAGATCTTGGTAGAGATGGGGGCGGTGAAGGATGAGAACGTCATTACCGAATTTCTGGGGCGTCAGCTAAATATCGGTAGTCTCAATCTGACAGAGATCGAGCTTAACCCCGAGGTGGTGAAGCTTATCCCTGTGGATATAGCGCGCAAGTTCAATGTCATCGCTATTAGCAAACTGGGAAAGACCTTAATTGTGGCCATATCGGATCCGGAGAACATATTCGTGATGGATATGATCAAGTTCATCACCGGATTTAATGTGCAACTGGTCATTAGCAATGAAAATGATATAAAAAACGCTTTAGATCACTATTATGATGACTCAGAGTCCCTCTCCAGGTTAATGGAGGACCTCGATATGGAGAACCTGGAGATTGTGGAGGAGGAAAGCCTCGATGAGCAGGAACTGAAATCGGCTATTGAGGACAAACCTTTAGTGAGGTTAGTTGATGGTCTGATTACAGATGCCATAAAGCGGAAAGCAAGTGATATCCATATAGAGACCTATGAAAAAAGACTGCGGGTGAGGTATAGGATAGATGGAACCCTGCAGGAGATGGCCCCCCTCCCTTATAAATTGAGGGCTGCTGTGGTCTCCAGGATAAAGATAATGGCTAACTTGGACATATCGGAAAGGAGGAGGCCTCAGGATGGGAGGATAAAGGTGAAGGTGGGGGGGCGGAAGATCGATTTACGGGTCTCCACCATTCCCACTATATTTGGGGAGAAGGTAGTGATGAGGATTTTGGACCCGAAGAGCCTAATGCTCGATCTGACCAAACTCGGCTTCCCCGAACGCTCGTTGCAGCTCTTTGATTACGCCATCCATCAGCCCTATGGGATGATCTTGGTTACCGGCCCCACGGGAAGTGGAAAGACCACTACGCTCTATTCAGCCCTAAGCCAGTTAAACAAATCCGATGTGAACATAATGACTGCAGAGGACCCTGTGGAGTACAATATCGAGGGGATAAATCAGGTTCAGATGCACCAGGAGATAGGCTTAACATTTGCCACCAGCCTCCGCTCCTTCCTCCGTCAGGATCCAGATGTGATTATGGTAGGTGAGATAAGGGATTTAGAGACGGCTGAAATCGCCATTCGGGCTGCCTTAACTGGACACTTGGTCTTTAGTACCCTCCACACAAATGATGCCCCCAGCACGATCAATAGGTTGGTAGATATGGGGGTTCCCACTTTTCTGGTTGCCTCATCGGTGAGGATGATTATTGCCCAGAGGCTTTTCCGGAAGATATGCGAACATTGTAAGGAGAAGGTGGAGGTCTCCGACGAGATCCTCCAGAGGTTGGGCCTCTCCTCAGAAGAGCTGAAGGGGTTGGAATTTTATAAGGGGAAGGGGTGTCCAGCCTGTAATAATACTGGTTTCTCTGGTCGTACGGCAGCCTATGAGGTTATGCCGATAACGGGTAAGATAGAGAGGCTAATATTGGAAGGCAAGTCCTCCCAGGAGATTCAGGTAGCCGCGCGGGAAGAGGGGATGCTCACCCTAAGGGAAGCGGCCTTAGAGAAGCTGAAGAAGGGGATAACAACGGTGGAGGAGGTCTTGGGGGAGACGGCGAGCAACCAATGACCCCCCGGCAAGGCAATATTTTAACATTTGGGGATTTCTAAGAAATTCCGAAAAGGAGGGAGTTTAATTGTTAACTTTAAGGGACTTACTGGAGGAGATGTTTAGGCTTAAGGCCTCTGACCTCCATCTCACAGTAGGTGCTCCTCCGATGTTTAGGGTGGATGGAAGCCTGGTCAGATCCCAATACCCGCCTCTAAACCCAGAGGATACCAAGAGGCTTGCCTACAGTATGATGACCGAAAAACAGAAGCAGAGGTTCGAGGAGAACAAGGAACTCGACCTCTCCTTTGGTCTGGAGGGCAAATCGAGGTTTAGGTGCAACATCTTTTTGCAAAGGGGATGCGTCGCCGCGGCCATCAGACAGATTCCCTTTGAAATAGGCTCGTTCGAGGAGTTGGGAATCCCCAAGCAGGTTGCTGATCTTGCCTACCTCCCTCATGGCCTTGTCCTAATTACTGGCCCCACTGGATCAGGGAAATCCACCACCCTTGCTGCTATTCTGGATAGGATAAACAGGGAAAGGAAACTGCATATCCTTACCGTGGAAGACCCCATTGAATACCTCCACAAACACAACAACTGCCTAATAAATCAAAGGGAGGTTAGGGCGGATACCGAGTCATTTGCCCAGGCCTTAAAGTATGCCCTCAGGCAAGACCCAGATGTGGTGATGATCGGGGAGATGAGGGATCTGGAGACTATGGAATCGGCCTTGACCATCTCCGAGACGGGTCATCTGGCCTTTGCCACCCTCCACACTGGTTCGGCAATAGAGTCTATTAAGAGGATAATCGATGTATTTCCTAAGGAGAAGCAGGAGCAGGTGAGGATACAGCTCTCCTTTGTGACCCAGGCAGTTGTCTCTCAGCAGCTCATTCCGCGGATTGGGGGAGGAAGGGTGTTAGCCACAGAGGTGATGGTCTGTACCCCTGCGGTAAGGGCGATGATCCGGGATGACAAAATTCATCAGATATACAGCCTCATCCAGGCAGGCCAGAAGTATGGGATGAGGACGATGAATCAGTCCCTAATGGAGCTCCACCTGGCGCGGAAGA
Source organism: bacterium (assembly GCA_029932675.1). Lineage (GTDB taxonomy): Bacteria > SM23-81 > DAOVCL01 > DAOVCL01 > DAOVCL01 > DAOVCL01. The sequence continues at coordinate 7,164 of JAOZPP010000036.1, read as the reverse complement.
TAAGCATAGAGGATGCACTTACTCGTTCCACAAATCCACAGGAACTAAAGGAGATGTTGGTGCGGAGGCGGGCAGTTTAGGTTAACCCATAAGATACAGAGCCTTACAGATCAAGTATTTAACTAGAGAGGGTATAAGGAAAGGACTCACTGCCTACCCCGCGGTGATCAAGCTGATTCTACAATTAGTAGTTGAAAAGGAGGTATGCCTTGCCTGTTTTTGAATATGTAGGAAAGACCCTCTCCGGAGTGGAAGTGAGTGGGGAGATAACCGCCCGCTCCAAGGATGAGGTGCGGAGGGTTCTCAGGAAGAAGAGGGTGTTGGTCACCGAGGCCAGGGCTAAGCCCAAGGAGATCCACATCCATATTGGTCGGGGGGTTAAGTCCACGGAGATTTCTCGGATGGCCAGACAGTTCGCCACAATGATTGAGGCTGGACTCCCCTTGGTGGAGTCCTTGAATGTCCTCTCCGAACAGACGGGGAACCTTAGTTTGAAGAAGGCCCTGAATAATGTCAAGGAGAGGGTGCAGAGTGGTTCAACTTTGGCCGAGGCCCTGAGCAAGCATCCGAAGATCTTCGATGAACTCTTCATCAATATGGTAGAAGCTGGGGAGGTTGGGGGAGCTCTGGATACGATCCTCTTGAGGTTGGCGACCTATAGGGAGAAGGTCGATGCCCTTCGGAGGAAGATCAAGGGGGCGATGTACTACCCAGCAGTGATTAGCGTGGTGGCCACCGGGGCTACTCTCTTTTTGGTTACCTTTATCGTTCCGGTTTTTGCCAAGCTCTTCCAAGGTTTTGGTGCTGAGCTACCCCTTCCCACTAAGATGGTTTTGGGCTTAAGTGCTTTCTTGAGGTCTAACTTCATCATCGGAATCGTGGCCCTGATTGGACTGGGGATAGGTTTCCGCTGGCTCAATAAGACCCCCTCTGGGAAGCTGGCCATCGATAGGTTCAAACTCAAGATCCCCATAATTGGGAATCTACTGCGCAAGAGCATAATTGCCAGGTTCAGTCGCACCTTGGGGACGCTCTTACAGAGTGGGGTTCCCATTCTGGATTCCTTGGAGATCACCGCCAAAACAGCGGGAAACAAAGTTATCTACAACGCCATCCGGCGGGCGGTTACTGCCATTGCCCAGGGGGATACCATTGCGCAGCCCCTGAAGGATACTGGGGTATTCCCCCCAATGGTAGTCCAGATGATCTCTGTGGGGGAGAAGACGGGAGGCCTTGACGAGATGTTGGGTAAGGTAGCAGATTTCTATGAAGATGAGGTTGATGCCGCCGTGGGTGCTCTCACCTCTATAATAGAGCCAGTGGTGATAGTGGTTATGGGAATAGTCATCGGGTTCATCCTGATCTCGATGTACCTTCCCATGTTTGATCTCATTGGGGCTATCCACTGATAAGAGTTGCCAACCCTTTAAAATCTGCTATTCGAACCCTTAAAGGGCCCATTTCCGCCATCGGATAGGAAAGTGCAGAGGAACGATGATTTAAGCAGGTTCAAGTGGCTTTTGGTCTCCAGGCTGGTGATCTTCCTCCTCATTTGTGGAGCCATCTTCCTCTTTCTCCGTAAGGAGAGCCTCCTCTATCTGCTTTTAGTCCTCTATGGCCTGGGGACGTTGGTCTACCTCTTTGCCCTCCGTCGCGGGAGCAAGATAGGGGAAGGGACCCCTTATCCCTTTTTTCTGGGCTTTCAGCTCTTTTTTGAGGTGCTCTTAGAGGGGGGGATAATCCACTACTCAGGTGGAGTGGCTAGCCCCTTCGTCCTCCTCTTTATCTTTTCCATCATCAATGGAAGCATACTCTTTGGATTGAGAGGGGGGCTCATTGTGGCCACCTGGGCTGGCTTGCTCTATGAGCTGATCATCTGGCTGGAGAACAAAGGCATACTCGCTAAGCCAGTAGGATCGATCAGCTATCCAGTGGACAAGATCTTCCTTGCCCTTTACCTTTATATCTGTTTTTTCTTTCTGGCTGCCTTTCTCAGTGGGTTTTTGGCTGAGAGGTTGAAGGAGAGGGCGGAGGAGCTGAGGAGTGCCTCCTTTCAGTTGAAAAGGGCGAAGTTAGAGACTGATGACATCCTCCAGCATATGAGGAGTGGTCTAATAACTCTTGGTCAGAGTGGAAGGATAGTCTATTTCAATCGCACCGCTGAGGAGATCCTGGGTAAGCAGAGGGAGGAAGTGGTGGGGAGGAGTTTTGAAGAAGTCATCTCCCCCTGTTTTCCTGAACTGGGAGAGTTAATGAGGGAGTCCCTCTATAGCGGAAAGGGTGAATCAAGGGGGGAGTTACTTATCCAAGGGGAGAAGGGGCAGATACCAGTGGGGATAAACACCTCCGTATTGAGGGACAATCAGAAGGGTATTAGAGGGGTAATTGCCGTATTTCAAGACCTTAGCGAGGTGAAGAAGCTGGAAGAGAAGATGAGGAAGGCTGATCGGCTTGCTGCTGTGGGCCAGCTTTCAGCCAATGTGGCCCATGAGATCAGAAATCCCCTCTCCTCCATTAGGGGATCGGTAGAGGTCTTAAAGAGCGAACTCAAGTTGGATGGCGAAGAAGGAAAGCTGATGGATCTCATCGTAAAGGAGTCAGATCGGCTAAATGGAATCCTCCAGGATTTTCTCTCCTTCGCCAGACCGGGTAAGGGAAAATTTGAGATCTTGGATCTAAGGGAATTAGTTAATCAAGTAGCTACCCTTCTCAAGAAGGAACCAGTGAGACCTCCAGAGCCGAGGATAGAGGTAAAGTTGGGGGATAAACCGCTTTGGGTAAAGGGGGACGAAGATCAGTTAAAGCAGGTCCTCTTCAACCTTGGGCTAAATGGTTTGGAGGCCTTGGAAGGGGAAGGATGGTTGAGGTTTGAAGCTCTCCATTCAAGGGATGGGAAGATAAGATTAGCGGTAAGCGACAATGGTCGGGGGATCTCCCCCTCGGTGAGGGAAAAGATATTTCAACCCTTCTTCTCCACCAAGAGAGGGGGAACAGGATTGGGCCTTTCCATTGCGGAGAGGATTATGGAGGAACATGGTGGGCAGATAGAGGTGAAGAGCCAGATGGGGAAGGGGACGACTTTTATACTCACCTTAGATGAGGAGCGGGATGTCCGGGAATAGAGGGAAGATACTGGTGGTCGATGATGAGGAGAGCCTCCTGCAGGTCCTCTCCTTCACCTTGAAGAAGGAAAATTATGAGGTAGCAACGGCCTCTGATGGCCTCCAAGCCCTCAATCTCTTAGGAAAATCACCATTTGATCTGGTAATTGCCGACTTACGGATGCCCCAAATGAGCGGGTTGGAGTTGCTCTCCAAAGTGCGTGAGTTAGATCCCCAACTCAGCTTTATAGTTTTAACCGCCTTTGCCTCCTTAGATACGGCTATAGAAGCGTTAAAGATGGGGGCAAACGATTACCTCACCAAGCCATTTAAGGTTGAAGAGGTAAAGCTGGCCGTGGAGAGGGCCATTGAACGGAGGAGGTTAACCCAGGAGAACAGGGAGCTAAAGAGGAGGATCAAAAAGGATTTTGATTTTAGCGATTTTATTGGTAATAGCCAAAAAGCCATAGAGTTAAAGGAGATTGCCCGGAAGATAGCCCTCACCGAAAGTACGGTGCTCATCTATGGAGAGAGCGGGACGGGAAAGGAGCTTATCGCCAGGGCTATCCACAACTGTTCCCGAAGGTTCTCTGGGCCGTTTGTCTCTATAAACTGTGCCGCCCTCCCGGAAAACCTCTTGGAGAGTGAGTTATTTGGGCATATCAAGGGTTCCTTTACTGGAGCAGTCAAGGATAAGGAGGGGCTCTTTAAGGTGGCCGATAAGGGAACCTTCTTCTTGGATGAGGTAGGGGAGACCTCCCTTTCCATTCAGGTCAAACTCCTCAGGGTATTAGAGGAGAGGGAGATTACCCCAGTGGGAGGCACAAAACCAATCCCCGTAGATGTGCGGTTGATCGCGGCAACCAATGCGGACTTAGAGGCAATGGTAAAGACTGGGAGGTTCAGATCTGATCTCTTCTACAGACTTAATGTGATACCCCTTTACATTCCCCCTTTGAGAGAAAGAAAAGAAGATATAGAACTTCTCTCCAATGCCTTTCTCCAGAGGTATGCGCAAGCCACTGGAAAGGTGAAGAGCCTCTCTCCAGAAGCTCTGCAGCTAATGTTGGGCTATTCTTGGCCAGGGAACGTGCGGGAGCTGGAAAATGTCTTGGAGAGAGCAGTAGTTTTAGCCAAGGGCAAGGAGATTAAACCCAATGAACTGCCAGAGGGTTTGCGGAACCCTCCTCCGCCGCAACTGGTCAGGAAGGATACCTCTGCCCTTCCCACGATGGAGACAGTAGAGAAGGCTTACATCTATTGGGTGCTGAAGGAAACCAAATGGCAGAAGAGCAGGGCCTCGGAGATCTTGGGGATTGATCCTTCTACCCTTTATAGAAAGATCGAAAGGTATAATCTTTCCCCCTCTTAGCCTCCTTTGGCTTGGTTAAGGGCTACCAAGAGCTCATCTAAGTCTACTCCATAGCGGGAAGCAATATCACCTACCGTTCCCCAGGCTGGTTCCCCACAGACAAAACAGGGAAGGCCAAATTTAGTGAAAACCCTCACCGTTTGCGGATATTCCTCCAATACCTCTTCTATCCTCGTTTCCCCGGTGATCATAAACCTAAGAGTTTTCTCCTCTCCGCGAGCTGGGTCTTGAATATATAGGCCACAATCTTATCAACTTTCCTCTCCTCCAACCCGATAAACTCAGTTCCAGCATAGGACTTGTTATCTTTAAAGAATTGTCTAATCACTTGGGCATAGGTTTCAATGAAGACGGTGGGGAGGTCAATCTGAAGGTGTAGGTATTTTTGTGGTTTAACCACATCTTCCCTTCCCCCGATAATAAAAGCGACTCCCGCTCCAGAGATATCATATATCTTGCTCCTTAAATAATTCTTCGGCGGAAGCTTGTCTGGATCAACCTTCCCCTTTGCCTCCTTTTTGGAAACCAGGCAGTAATTGAGCTCTAAGTTCGTCACCTTTAACCGATAGAACTTCCTCCTTTGGATGACGTTCACCTGCTGGGGAAAGCTGAGTAAGTAGGAGAGGAAGGGTTCCTCAACCTTCTCCAGGATGGTGGCCTGGAATTCGTAGGCACACTCCTCGTCGAAGAAACGCACCGCCACCTCTCCACCCTCTGGGAGGTTGAAGGTGGTCCCCTTCCGATCGGGTGGATAGATGAGTATCCCGGTGTCGGTGAAATCGGCTATCTTGCTTCGCAGATCCTTGTGGGCCTTGTAGTCAACGACTATGGCCTGCATCAGGCAGGGTAGCGGCATCTCGGGCATTTCTCATTCCCTCTACAATTCTTTTGTAAGTTTCGTTCAAGGACTCGGATAGAACCTTCGTATCTGCCAAAAGGGGCATAAAGTTAGTATCCCCGTTCCAACGGGGGATGATATGGATATGCAAATGATCTTCTACCCCTGCCCCGGCGACCCTCCCTAAGTTCATCCCTATGTTGAACCCTTCCGGTTTGAGCACTGCCTTCAAGGTCTGGACGGATAGCTGAGTGAGTTTCACCAGTTCTGTGGACTCGGGAACGCTTAATTTCTCTAGATCCCGGATATGTCGATAAGGGACGACCATTAAGTGGCCACAATTATAAGGGAAGGTATTCAAGATGAGAAAGGAACTCTTGCCTCTATACAAGATCAGGTTTTCCTCATCCCTCTCCTCTGCTACTTTCTCACAGAATATGCAGCCCTCTGGTTTACTGCTGAGGATATACTTCATCCTCCAGGGGGCCCATAGTCTCTCCATCTTTGCTCCTTGGTTAATCCAGCACCCATTATAACAATCCATCCCTGACTTGTCAAAGGATTTTGTTACATCTGATCTCGGCAAAAGGAAACCTCCCGCAGACCTCACACCTGCGGGAGGTAACAATCATCATCCCTGAGACCTCCTCCATAGCTCCTTTGCCTGGTATAATTGGGTTGTCTCTAATGACTCAGGATGTTACTATGAATTTATGAATAGATCGGGTCAACCGCCGCGACGGAGCTTTTTGACAGGATAACAGGATTTACATGGTTTTTATCTTATCCCATTCATCCCGTCAACCATGTCCAAAAAATGGCATTTTCTATACATTCAAGCTGATAGCCGACCGCATTTTCCATTTTCTGGTTTTCGATTTTCGCCTTGCGTCTCCCGTTTCTGTCTGGTCTTAGCCTTTTTCCTGATCTACGAGCAACGATGTACCGATTCTCCTTTCAGCTCTCGGCTTTTGGCTTTCAGCTTTACTTTATCAGCACCATCTTCTTTATCTGCACAAAATCCCCCGCCTGCAACCGGTAGAAGTAAATCCCGCTGGAAAGAGACCCTGCATCCCACCTCACAGTTTTATATCCAGTCCTTTGCTTCCCATCCACCAAAGTCGCTACTTTTTGGCCTAAGATGTTGTAAATCTCTAGCCTCACCCAGCAGTTCCTCGGCAAGGAATACTTGACTTCAGTCACTGGATTGAAAGGGTTAGGGTAGTTCTGGGGGAGCTCAAAGTCTTGAGGAAGAGATTTCTCGGAGAAAGGTTCGGTTACCCCCACCACTGGGCCCTCTAACCAGGGGCGGTAGGTCACCCAGTCAGAGACCTTATCCCCTCTCCCTTCAGGATTGTAGTCCGGAGGCCCATCGCCGGGATCATTAGGCCCGCTGGCATCTCCCCACCAATTGCTGTCCGCATCCACCACAACCGAGGCACAGGTGTTCTGCACCCCATAACTGGAATTGTCGTAGATGTCACACCTCTGAATGAGGGGTGCAGACATATTTTGGCACAAAACCCCAGTATTGCTATTGTTGCTGATCCTGCAACTGTCGATTAAGGAACCAGCGGTATCTGAGCAGGTGATCCCGTATTGATTAGCCCAGACGGTGTTATGTCTCAGCGTAGGTGAAGAGCTTTGGCAACTGATACCTGTATAAGCAAGTTCCACACAGCAATAGTTGAGAATAGAGGCCGTGTCGTCGCTTTGGGGATTGAATTGTATCCCACCCCATCTACCAATCCCCGGGGCCTTGGTAAAGGTTATCGTTGAGGAAGGAGTTCCCAGAGCCCTTAACCCGACTTTCGCTTTTCTATTTAGCGTCAACAGCCTAAGAATTTAGCTAA